>NZ_JAKUGJ010000005.1:0-365192 GCF_022663915.1 Bacillus cereus group sp. BfR-BA-01331 | reverse complement strand
CAGTGTCTTGAACAGCTTTCCATCCCTAATTAAATTGACATAAATTGTCCCCTTCCTTTGACCATCCTATATGTGATGGTCTTATTTTTTTATTCTCTCTTTCTTCTTACTTAAAACTCCCTCTCTATTTCACTCTATGTTCACATCTATCTTTTATAGTATATGTATCGAAGCTGTTCCTCCCTAATTTATAAGACATTCCCCAGTGTCTTTGAATAGCTTCCATCCCTAATTAAATTGATATAAATTGTCCCCTTCCCTAGGCCATCATGTGATGGTCTATTTTTTTTCCAAATACATAAATGTATTCTTTCCACATATTTCAGCAAAACTGGACTATATACATTGAAACAGACAGTTTTATACTAAATATTCAGAAAATATTGTCAGAATAGGTATTTTTTCGGTATAATTAATTTAGAAAGCAATTTTACAAAAACAAAGGGGGGTTTTTATTGAAACAAACAAAGGCAATCTTAATTGCATTATTTCTCGGTCTAGTTGTCGGACTCACTTTAAATTTAGCTGCTCCATCTATTTTTGAGCCATTGAATCAATATGCGTTCAATCCACTTGGTCAACTGTTTATTCGACTTATTAAAATGCTAGTTGTTCCTGTTGTGTTCATTTCTATCGTACTTGGGGCTGCTGGTCTTGGAGATCCGAAACAACTTGGAAGAATTGGTTTAAAATCAATTTCATTCTTTCTCGTAACAACAGCTGTCGCTATCTCTATTGCAGTTACATTTGCACTTATCATAAAACCAGGAGCTGGCGGTAACTTTAAAACAGACGGGCTTAAGTATGAAGGTGCAAAAACTGAAACATCTTTCGTCGATACATTGCTAAATATCGTACCAGATAATCCAGCGAAAGCGATGGCTGATGGGAACATGCTACAAATTATTGCCTTTGCCGCATTGATCGGACTCGGTTTAGCTGTTTTAGGAAAACGAGTTCAAGGTATCCATTCATTACTTGAACAGGGCAACGAATTAATGATGTATCTTGTTAATCTCGTCATGAAATTAGCTCCAATCGGAACATTTGGATTGCTCGCTTCATCCGTTGGTAAAATGGGTCTTGCAGGCGTCGCTGCGATGTTCAAGTATATGATTGTCGTTATGCTAGTACTTATTATTCACGGCGTCTTCGTCTATGGCGGCTTATTAAAGGTATTAGCAAAAGAAAGCATTGTCCGTTTCTTTAAACATTTCGGACCAGTAATGGCAATTGGATTTAGTACATCTAGCTCTAATGCATCTCTTCCATTTGCAATGAAAACAGCCCAAGAAAAACTTGGCGTTCCAAAAGCGATAAGTTCTTTTGTACAACCACTAGGTGCAACGATTAATATGGATGGTACTGCCATTATGCAAGGTGTAGCAACTGTGTTTATCGCTCAAGTATACGGCGTTGAACTTACAGTGACTCAATTAGCTGTCGTCGTATTAACTGCTGTACTAGCTAGTATCGGTACTGCAGGTGTACCAGGTGTTGGACTAGTAATGCTTACGATGGTTTTAAATCAAGTAAATCTACCAGTAGAAGGCATTGCTTTAATTATCGGTATTGACCGCATTCTAGATATGTCTAGAACTGCTGTAAATATTTCCGGTGATGCAATTTGTGCAATGATTGTTGCAAAATCAGAAGAAAAATATAATACGGATCAATCTGCAGCATCTTAAATCAAAAAAGGAGTGAATCATTTCACTCCTTTTTTGATTTACTTCCTTTTTTCGAACGATATTCTTTTCCTTTATTATCATTTCCCGTTTCAAATTCAGTACTAAACTCCTGCTGGAATTGCCCTGATTTTGGTGAACCTTGATTTCCACTTCCTTGACTACCATTACGATTCGTCATATTTCTCCCTCCTTCCTTTATTAGTAGTATGGCGCTCTATCTTTTTTCATACACATTTTATTTTTTATCATCTATTACACACAGAAGAAGACCTTCCATATATGAGGAAGGTCTTCTTTTTAATTAGGTAAGCGTTTTCTTATTTGTAATTATTTAAATAAGTTTTTTAGAAATAGATATCATTATATCCATTTCATCTTCTGAAAGTGCGGAAAATCTTTCTTGTAAATATCTCTTTTTCTCACCTTCCATTTTCGCAACTAACTCTTTCCCTTGTTCTGTAATCTCTAAATATACAACTCGGCGATCTGATGTAGAACGTGAACGAGTTACAAAGCCTTTATTAATTAATTTTTCTGTAACAGCTGTAATATGACTATTCGACACATTTAACTCATTAGCTACACGTGAGACCATTTCTTTATTCGTACGGTTCAATATTCTAAGGACAATGAACTCATTCCACGGTATGTAACCACCAAATATTTTTCCAATATCATTACGCAACGTGCGAAACATTGCAAAAACATTTGTCGATAGTTCTTCCATTAATTGTTCTCGATTTTGAGACAACTTTGACAGCCCCTTTTATTTAATTTAGTTAAATAAAAACCTTATTAATAATTTTACACGAAATCTTACTTTTTGTCACCTTATTTCCCCATAATTCGTAGTTTTTTAATAGATATTTCATGGTACAATGAAATTAATTTTCCAGAAAAAGGAGTTGGGGTAATGAGTGAAGAAGACAAACTTTCTAATCTCAGTCTAAAAGATAAGACTATTATTATTAGTGTTGTTATTCTTATTCTCATTATATTCTTTGCATTTATATTTTTTGTATATGTGGGAATCTTTCATATTACAGGTATAGAATATTCATCAAGAACAGCTCTACTACTCTTTTTTTTACTCATTCTTTTATTAGACGGTATTACATATTTTATATTCATTTTCTTTAAAGTGCTCCTACATCCAATGATGACAAGTATGCCCAATTGGCTCTCAATTGCTCTGCTCTCTATAATTGAAATTACGTTAGATTGGTTTGTCATACATACCGCCGATGACTGGATAGAGAGTGTACAAATGCCCAACATAGCTGAATTATGTGTCGCACTATTCCTTTACACACTAAATAAATTATTTAGTGATAAGAAAGAGTAAGAATACAAGCTTTTCTATATAAAAATTGGTACAATAAAAATAAATCATACTAAAGAGGTGTTACTTATGAACTTACTACAATGGGCTGATAAAGGCATGTCCTTTGATACATATGTGAATGAAATGAAAGTAAACCAATACGAGCTACTACACATTTACAATAACTTTTTAATTCCAAATGAATTACTTCCAGTTTTAGAAGAACGTCAAAATGATGGCTGGCGCGTTATCGTATTAACAGCTGACTGGTGCGGCGACGCTCTTTTATGTGTACCTGTTATGAAACGAATTTCTGAAGTTGCAAATATTGATATGCGTTTATTAATTCGCGATGAAAACTTAGAGTTAATGGATCAATACTTAACAAACGGAACAGCACGTGCGATTCCAATCTTTATTTTCATTGATAAAGACGGAAATGAACAAGCCGTCTTTGGACCACGAGCTCCAAAAATACAAGAATTAGTAACTTCAATGCGCGCTACATTACCTGAAAAAGAAGATCCAACATTCGAAGAGAAACAAAAAGAAATGTATGCTAATTTCCGTGCTACATTAGCTGATGATACTTCTCTTTGGGAACATGTAATGGAAAGCATGATTGAGAAAGTAGTAAAATAAAAAGCCTGCCGATTTCGGCAGGTTTTTTATTTTACTAAATTATAATCCTTTTTTCTGAGAACATACAGCATCTACGCACGCTGCTAAACGTTCCATTTCACCCATGTATATTCCACGTGTCATCCACCCAGTCAACTTGTACATAATCTTATATAAAAAATTCTTCGGTTCAAATTCTACAATTAAAGTAAGCGATGTACCTTCTTCATCCTCTTCTAACATATAAGTTGCAGCTGTATAGCCTTGCTTCATCTCACATCCAACTGAAACGATATACGGTTCATCATACTCTAAAATTTCCGCCTCAAATTCATATATTTTCTTCCCCATCTTTTGCACAGATATATATTTGTCACCTTCACGAGGGTTTTCAACATCTATATTTGAAGGATACCTATTTTCTACCATAAAGGTACTCCATTCTAGTATTTTCTCGTCATTGTGTACATAATCAAATACAACATCAATTGGTGCTGGAATTACTATTTCTATTGCAAAACTCACTAAATTGCTCCTCTCAAATACCCTATCGATTTCCTTAAAATTATTATAATGAAATCATTATGGCATATTTCACATGGTGAAATACAAGTAATTGAAGGTAAAAGTTTCATTTTTCTCTTTCTATAAAAAAATACCCTACAGAGTAGACTTTTTTCAAGTGTCTATTCTATAGGGTATTGCTGATATTTTATACTTACATAATGAAGAAATAGAATACCGCAGCTAAAATGAAACGGTAGTAAGCGAACGGTGTTAGTTTTACACGACCTAATAATTTTAAGAATGAAACAATTGCAAGCATCGCAACAACGAATGCTGTAATAAATCCAGTTGCAAATAACGGTATATCAGCCACGCTTAATATATCCCAGCTTTTAATTAAATCTAAGGCACTTGCAGCTACCATCATTGGCACCGCTAGAATAAATGTATATTCCGCTGCCGCTGTATGCGAAACACGTGCTAATAAACCACCACTTATTGTTGATCCAGAACGAGAAAATCCTGGCCAAAGTGCTAAACATTGGAACATTCCGATTGTAAATGCTTGCTTATATGTGATTTCATCTAACGTTCTTGCTGTACTTGGTTTTGAAAACTTCTCAGCAACAATCATTAAAATACCACCAGCTACTAAACTAATAACAACCGGTCCTGGACCGAATAAAACTTCTTTAATTGCGCTATGGAATAGTACGCCGAGTATGCCGGCAGGAATCATCCCGATAATAATATGTAATAAATTTAAAGATGGTCCATCAGTTACTTTCCCTATTCCAACTAATGACCATAAACGTTTCCAAAATATAACAACAACTGCTAAAATCGATCCCAACTGAATAACAACTTCGAAAACTTTCGCTCTATCGTCTTCAAATCCAATTAAGTGTCCTGTTAAAATCATATGTCCTGTTGATGATACTGGTAAAAACTCTGTTAAACCTTCAACAGCACCCATGATTAATCCAATTAACCAATCAGCCACAAGTAGTGCCTCCTTAATAACGAATATGTAATTTTTTCACACCTTATCATAATACCTTATCCCTTTTCAAAGTGCATCCTTTTTTTATTGATTTCATTTGTTGTATACGCTTATTTCTTTTCTATTTTTTGATTAAATTGTATGATAATAAGAGTTTGTTTTTTACGTTGAAAGGGGATTTTATGAAAGAAACTACTTCATTCTCACAAAAGTTAAAGCAATTTTTATTACTCTTTTTCCCGATTTTTGTAACGCAAATGTCATTATTTGCGATGAGCTTTTTTGATACGACAATGTCAGGACATGCGAGTCCTATTGATTTAGCGGGTGTTGCTATCGGAACAAGTATATGGCTTCCCGTTAGTACCGGCTTAACAGGAATTTTAATGGCTACTACTCCTATTGTTGCACAGCTCGTTGGATCAAAGAAAAAGGAGGACGTTCCCCACATTGTCATACAAGCAGTATATTTAGCAATTTGTGCTAGTTTCGTTGTTATCCTTATCGGATTCTTCGCTGTTTCACCTATTTTAAATGGCATGCAATTAGAAGAACCCGTGGAACGTATTGCAGCACAATTTTTAATTATTATCGCGATTGGAATTATCCCTTTATTTACTTACACCGTCTTACGTGGATTTATTGATGCATTAGGAAAAACTCGAACAACGATGATTATTACATTACTATCATTACCAATTAATGTAGTATTAAATTACTTATTAATTTTTGGTCACTTTGGCTTTCCAAAACTCGGTGGTGTTGGTGCGGCAATCGCTTCTGCAGCAACATATTGGTGTATTTTAATTATTACGGTTATTATTATTCGTACGAAAGAGCCTTTCGCTTCTTTCAATATCTTTAAACAGTTATACCGTCCTTCCTTTACAATTTGGAAGGAATTCCTGAAACTTGGCGTCCCTATCGGATTTGCTATCTTTTTTGAGACGAGTATTTTCGCTGCGGTAACACTTATGATGAGTAATTTTAGTACGACAACAATAGCAGCACATCAAGCAGCTATGAACTTTGCTTCCTTGTTATATATGACTCCTTTAAGTTTAGCAATGGCAATGACGATAGCCGTTGGATTTGAAGTTGGAGCAAAACGATACAATAATGCGAAACAATATGGATTTATCGGAATTGGGTTAGCCCTTGCTTTCGCTCTTTTATATTCAATCCTTCTTTATTTCTTTGATGATGAAATTGCTTCTATTTATACGACAAATGCAAATGTCCATCATTTAGCTAAAGAATTTCTTATATTCGCGATTTTATTTCAAATTTCAGATGCGATTGCAACTCCAGTACAAGGAGCACTTCGTGGTTATAAAGACGTAAATGTTGCCTTAATTATGACATTAATAGCTTATTGGGTAATAGGTCTACCTCTTGGCTACATGTTAGCAACTTATACTGACTGGGCAGCAAAAGGTTATTGGATCGGTCTTATTATCGGTCTAGCATTTGGAGCAATCTTCCTGCTTATCCGTCTCTTTCAAGTACAAAGAAAATATACAACGCAAAGCAGCCGCTAATGATATAGCGGCTGTTTTCTTCATGCATATTTTTTCTTGTAACGTGTAACATAATGAAAAAGAAAGGTGGATACATATGGACGAAAAACAAAAGAAACAATCATTCGATGAAGAATTCGCCCCTGAAATTTCACCTGGATATCGGCAAGATGTACATAAGCCACCTAAATATAAAAACACTTCTTTTTTAATGGGCATTACCATTTTCGCAGCTGTATTACTCGTGCTCATCATTTTCGTCTATTTTTAAAGAAGGGTGGTCTATTATATGAAGAAACAAGATTCAAATCGTTCAAAAAGAACTGTTAAAACAGAAAAAGGATATGCAGGAGATTCTGTTCATACACTGAAACAAGTTGAGCAAGGAAACTTATACATTGCTCAAAAAGAACTTGGGCAACAAAATGAAAATCTTTAAAATCCCTCTTCTCCTTGAGGGATTTTTTATTGTACATACTGCTTTTGATCTAACACCATAAATATACTATTAACCTTTACAATTTTCATGTCATAATTTAATTTCATTTCACTTCTCTTGCCATTTTCAATACCAGTAACGTACGCTACAGCATGATAGCGAAAACTCTCATCTGTCTCTTCACGTATCTCTTCGTTTGTAAATTTATACTCTAAATTCCGAAAACGGTTTGGGTAATAATTTTCTATTAGCTGTTCATACCCTCTATTTACAAATATTTCTTCACCTTTTCGTTTCACATCTTCTTTATTATTAAACTCAAACACTGCTAGTTGCGCTGTCACAAAGTGTTCTCCTACATTTTTCTTTTCTTTATGAGTTAAAGTTTCTATACTTTTGTTCTTTAATTCCTTATTTAACTCGTAGCGATCTATCGGTTTAAAGGTAGCAAAAACCTCCTCTTTATATGGCCAAAACAATCCAAAAGCGATACATAGAGAAATGATTAATATTCTTTTTTTCGTAATGCACCCCACCCTCATCCATAATGATAGTTATATTTTAACATACAGAAAGAAAATTCTGATATCATAAAGTGGAATAACCTACCTTTAACTTAGAAACGAGGAACAATTATGGACTCTTACAAACAATATATAAAAGAAGCTCTACCAGATCTTTCTATACATTCATATATGCAAAATGAAGAAGGGTGGGATAATATAACTGTTATTATAAATGATGAACTACTATTTCGTTTCCCACGAAAACTTGAATATGCAAACCGAATTCCGTTAGAAAAAGAACTGTGCACAATTCTTTCTCATTCATTACAAGAAATCGAGATTCCTAAGTATCATTTATTGTATAAGAATGATTGTAATACTGTTCCATTTTGCAGCTATTATCCTCTCATTCATGGTGAACCGTTAACAAGTGAACTAGTTGCAAAGCTAGAGAAAAAAGAACTTGAAGTAATTATTACACAATTAGCCACTTTCCTTGCGACTTTACATAGTATTCCTTTAAAACGTACTGAAACGCTAGGGTTCCCTATCGAAAAAACACTTACCTACTGGAAAGAACTACAAACAAAATTAAATCAATATTTTACTAACAGTCTTACTTCATTACAGAAATCAGCCTTAAATCGTTTATTCGAAAATTTCTTTACCTGTATAACTAAATCTACCTTTCAAAATGCAATCATTCATGCTGACTTTACACATCATCACATTTTATTTAACAACCTGCACAAAAACATTTCAGGTGTTATCGATTTTGGAGATGCTCAAATTGGCGATCCCGCTTTTGATTTTGCTGGGCTATATTATGATTTCGGTCGTGAGTTTACTACATCTGTATATGAACAATACAGTGCACTTATTTCTCACCGCGATCCATTACTCATTCACCGCATCACTACCTTTTATCAATACAGCCCTTTACTACATAACCTTATTTATAACATTGAAACAAACAACGAAATAATATTAAAGAAGAATGAAGAACAGCTTAAAGCAATACTACAGGGACGAGATTAAATTCTCTCCCTATACTCTCTCTCCTCATACATCATTAACTTTTTATCAATTTCAACAATAACTTTATACAATTGAAACGCCTGTAAAATTTGCAGTTGAATTCCAAAAGGAGCATTCTGTTCTTTTAACCATTGAAATACTGCCGTTTCATCTTTCATTGATTATTCCTCCTCTTATTAAAATCTGCTACTTATATACCGTAAATGATGAAAAGCTTTTCATGTCAATAATAAAAAGGATGCAAAATTGCATCCTTTAATGTACTATATTTTTCTTCTGCTTCGCTTCTTTCTTTACTTCTTCCCTTTGGCATTCACTACGAAACGCACAACTCATACACTCAGAACGAAAATGACGCTCTGTATAGTGCTCAGGTTGCTGCAACATTTCTTTCATTCTAAATAAATCATCCATTCCAGTTATAATATCTTCCTGCTTTGGAATGTACTCATACTTAGTTCCTTCTATTAAATTAATAACTTCAATTTTCCCTGGAAGAATACCGAAAGCTTTATAACTGAATACTGTCATTAGCTTCTGACAAAGAGCAAGCATTTCCTCATCCGCATCGATAACATACTTTTTAATTACAAACGATTCAGCACTCCACTCACCAACTTCAAATGTCAATGACATGTGGACACCTAACTCTTCCATATATGTTTGAAACTTCTCATATAAAAATAACGGCGGTGCCTGACTATCATCCCTTTCAACAAACTGTAATAAGTGATCAGTTAGCTTCGCTAAAACAATATAGTACTCCGCCTTTGAAGCAAACATATTAATTCTTACTTTTTTCCAATACTTTTCTATTAATATTAAAAGTACAATTTTCGTTTGTTGGCCCGCAGGTAGCGTGTAATATTCATTAATAATTTGATTCACAATCATTTGCGCTATTTGTTGCCATTCAAATGAAGAAGGTTCTCTTCTTTTTATATGACGGAAATAAAATTTATGCGGACAACGCATAAAATCATACAAATGGTAATCTGTCATCGTTTTGATTGAGATTTTCTCATGCAATTGCTCTTCATCTCCCTTCTGCCATTAAGAAAGGTGTTTTACGAATTCAGCTCCAAACTGTAAACATTTTTCTACATCTTCATCTTCTGGCGTTAATTCTACTTTCAATCCTTCTAACACAACTGCTGCCCCGCGCTCCTGCAGCTTTTCTATTAAAATATCAACCGCTACCCCGTATTTCGGATAAGCCGAATCACAAGAACCGAATGCAGCTGCTTTTTTACCAGTTAAGTTAATAGAATCCATTGCATCATAAAAATCTAAAAAATCATCAGGAAGATCACCATCTCCCCAAGTATAAGCACCTAAAATAATCCCGTCATATTGCTCTAATATAGAAGCTTCTGGTGTATCCATAATATCAATTACTTCAATCTCATTTTCTGTTTCACGAATCGCACCCGCAATATGGTCAGCCATTTCCTCTGTATTTCCACTCATACTTGCAAAAATCATTACTAACTTACTCAACTGAACCTCTCCTTTTACCTTGTATCTCTTTTTCTGTTTGAAGTGTACTCTTCTCACCTACATATTCAGAACGAATTATATTTCGTTGCCATTCAATATGCTTATCAACATCTTTATTTTTTAATTCCCTTCGTAAAAGGTGAAATGTTTTTCTCATTAAGGTTCCTCATCTATTTTATTGATAATAATTATCAATTTCAATTATACCATTAGATTAATTGAAATTGATTATCAAAGTCAATAACTATTTTTTAAAAAATAGTTAAAATGTACAAGCTTGTCCGTTAGCTATTCATATACTATAAATGAGCATAGTTCTTTCTCAGCCCTCTCTGACGGAAGAAATAAAAGCAACTGCAATAGAGTGCAGTTGCCTTTTTTTATGCCTTATCAATTTCTAGTAGTCTTATAGTTGTCTCTAAAAATAGTTCCACTCCATTAATTAAAGCCGATTCATCCACATCAAATTTCGGATGATGATGTGGATAACAAGTATCAATGTTTTTATTCCCTGTTCCTAATTTAATGAAACAACCAGGTGCTTTTCTTAAATACGCTGAAAAATCTTCCCCTCCCATAGAAGGTTCAAGATGCACAATACGCTGATTTCCGAACAATTTTATCGCACTTTTTTCTACTATTTTCGTAATGTACTCATTATTAACAACTGGATCATATCCGTAACGATACGTATATGTATAATCTCCCCCATGTGCTTCTGTAATTCCTTTTACAATTTGCTCAATTTTCTCTTTTGCTTCCTCTCTTAATGTTTGATTAAAAGATCGAACAGTTCCCATTAAAGCTGCTGCACTAGGAATGATATTATCGGCCATCCCCCCATGAAATTGTGTAACTGACACTACTCTATGCATAAAAGCACTTGTATTTCTTGATACGATATGTTGTAAATTTGTAATAATTTGTGCTCCGATAGCAATAGGATCTATCGTTTCTTCTGGTCGTGCCGCGTGACCACCCTTTCCTAAAATTTCAATTGTAAATACGTCTGGTGCTGCCATCATAGGGCCATATACAATTCCTATCTTTCCACTTTCTAATCCAGACATAACGTGCAAACCTACTACATAATCGACGCCGTCCATAACACCGGCCTCCACCATTTCTTGTCCACCACCGGGATACACTTCCTCTGCGTGCTGAAAGAACAGACGGATTTCGCCTGCAAAATCTTCCTTCATATTTGCTATCGTCTCTGCTGTACTTAATAAAATAGCTGCGTGAGCATCATGCCCGCATGCATGCATTATTCCTTTATGCACAGACGTATAAGGTTTCCTTGTCTCCTCTTGGATTGGTAAAGCATCTATATCAGCTCGAATCGCAACTACTTTCCCTTGTTGCCTTCCTCTTTTAATTGCTAGCACACTGTACTCCGTTGGTCTCGTTACTTCAAAAGAAGAAAATGAGCATAATGTTTCATATATAAATTGCGAAGTTTCTTTTTCATGAAACGATAATTCCGGATACTTATGGAAATGCCGTCTCCATTTAATGATATTTTCCTCTGAAATAAAACTCCTCCACTCTCTTTTCATAATAATTACCTCCTTTTAAAAGGCTCTATACCTTGAAAATGTACTAAGTACCCAGTGATTATTAACCCACTCCAATTCAGGAATAACAAAACAAATATTATATTTTCCCGCCTTCTCACAATCCACTTTTATACATTCATACAATCCACTTCCTATTTACATGTCAAACCCATTACAAATTCATGCTGAATGTAATATAATTGCTAAGTTAGGGATTTTCTTTTTTAGTATTTAGTGCTAATATCAGAAAAGAGCCTTTTGACTTATTTTTACCTAAAATGTGGGATTTTGTTTTTTTCACAATCATGTAGGACATGATACCTACAAAGAGCTATTATTTCATTAAGCGAGGGAAAGACATGGAAAGATTAAAAGAGATATGGTCTCAACCACTCACACAATGGGTTGCAAAGACGGTTTATTACCTTGCAATTTTATTTGCATTACTTTGGTTGTATGGATTCCATGATACAAACACAAGTACATTTATTTACAATGAATTCTAGGGTGGGAACGTTATGAAGTTATTAGAACAAATTGAAAAGTGGGCTGTAGAAACGCCTGATCAAACCGCTTTTGTTTGGCGAGATGCGAAAATTACGTACAAACAATTAAAGGAAGATTCTGATGCGTTAGCACATTGGATTTCTTCTGAGTATCCAGATGATCGTTCACCTATTATGGTTTATGGCCATATGCAACCTGAAATGATTATTAACTTTTTAGGTTGTGTAAAAGCTGGACATGCTTACATTCCTGTAGATTTATCTATTCCAGCTGATCGTGTACAACGTATTGCTGAAAGTTCTGGTGCGAAATTACTGTTATCAGGGGCAGAAGTAACGGTAACGGACTTACCAGTTCGCATTACAAGTGAAGATAACTTAAAAGATATTTTCTTTACTCATAAAGGGAATACTCCAAATCCTGAACATGCGGTAAAAGGTGATGAGAACTTCTACATTATTTACACATCAGGAAGTACAGGTAATCCGAAAGGGGTTCAGATTACTTATAACTGTCTTGTTAGCTTTACGAAGTGGGCTGTTGAAGATTTCAACTTACAAACAGGGCAAGTATTCTTAAACCAAGCACCTTTCTCATTCGATTTATCTGTAATGGATATTTACCCATCATTAGTAACAGGTGGTACACTTTGTGCAATCGATAAAGATATGATTGCACGTCCAAAAGACTTGTTTGCTTCTTTAGAGCAATCGGATATACAAGTATGGACTTCGACACCATCTTTCGCAGAAATGTGTTTAATGGAAGCCTCTTTCTCTGAAAGTATGCTACCAAACATGAAAACATTCTTATTCTGCGGTGAAGTGTTACCAAATGAAGTAGCTAGAAAATTAATTGAGCGTTTCCCGAAAGCAGCAATTATGAATACGTACGGTCCAACAGAAGCTACTGTTGCTGTAACAGGCATTCACGTTACAGAAGAAGTGCTTAATCAATACAAATCACTTCCAGTTGGCTACTGTAAATCAGACTGTCGCCTTCTTATTATGAAAGAAGATGGTACAATTGCACCTGACGGTGAAAAAGGTGAAATCGTAATTGTCGGTCCAAGCGTAAGCGTTGGCTATTTAGGAAGCCCTGAATTAACAGAAAAAGTATTTACCATGATTGATGGTGAGCGCGCCTATAAAACAGGTGATGCTGGCTATGTAGAAAATGGTCTTCTATTCTATAATGGTCGTCTTGATTTCCAAATTAAGCTTCATGGTTATCGAATGGAATTAGAAGAAATCGAACATCATCTTCGCGCGTGTTCTTACGTAGAAGGTGCAGTTGTTGTTCCAATTAAAAAAGGTGAAAAATATGATTACTTATTAGCGGTTGTTGTTCCTGGAGAGCATTCGTTTGAAAAAGAATTCAAATTAACATCTGCAATCAAAAAAGAACTCAATGAGCGATTACCAAATTACATGATTCCACGTAAATTCATGTATCAATCTTCTATTCCAATGACACCAAATGGAAAGGTAGATCGCAAAAAATTATTGAGTGAGGTTACAGCATGACCGCATATGGATCATTTTATTTTTTCGCTATAGTAGGCATTTTATTAATACCTACTATCATAGCTGGATTAAAAGGTAAAATGTTGCGTAAATATAATGCCGTTTTAACATTAGTAATGCTCGTTATTATCTTCTCTGATAAACCGAAGCAAGCAATCATGTTAGCCGCATTTATTATTTGGCAATATGCCCTTATTAAAGGCTATTTAATTTTAAGAAAACAAAATAATAGTACATTCACGTTTTGTATAGCTGTTATTTTATCGATTTTACCGCTTGTTTTAGCAAAAATTGCACCGTTTGTACCTGAGCTAAAGTTTGTTGTATTTTTAGGAATGTCCTATGTAACATTTAGAGCAGTACAAATGGTATTTGAAGTTCGTGATAATTTAATTAAAGAACTTTCCTTCTTTAATTTTTGGGAATTCATTTTATTCTTCCCGGCTATCTCAACGGGACCTATCGATCGTTACCGCAGATTCCAAAAAGATATTCAAAAGCCACCTAGTGCAGAAGAATATCAAAATTTACTATATACAGGGCTAAACCGTATTTTCCAAGGTTTCTTGTATAAATTTATTATTGCTTACTTAATAAAGCAATATTTTATGGATCCGGCATTCGCTCAGCAAGATACAATCCTATCAAATATGATTTACATGTATAGCTATAGCTTATATTTATTCTTTGACTTCGCTGGTTATAGCTCATTTGTAATTGGTGTAAGTTATATGATGGGAATTAAAATTCCAGAAAACTTTAATAAACCATTCATTAGTCGTAACATTAAAGACTTTTGGAATCGCTGGCACATGACCTTATCATTCTGGTTCCGTGACTTTATTTACATGCGTTTCGTCTTTTTTGCAACGAAGAAAAAGTTAATTAAAAACCGTTACACAATTTCGTATATCGGTGCATTTTTAAACTTTTTCATCATGGGAATATGGCATATTACTGGTGAGCATGTGTATCAATACATTATTTATGGTCTTTATCACGCTGCCTTGTTTATCTTATTCGATATTTTCGAACGAAAAAACAAGAAGCATAAGTTTTGGCCAAACAATAAATTTACACACGTCCTTGCGATTGTAATTACGTTCCACGTTGTATGTTTCGGTTTCCTGATCTTCTCTGGACACCTTAACAGATACTTTTAATGCACCCTTCTTATACTATTAAGAAGTTGCACATATAATATATTTCGGATATAAAGGAGATTTTAAAAATGGCAGAATTCAAAGAGCAAGTATTAGATATTTTAGAAGAAGTATGTGAAAACGATATTGTGAAAGAAAACTTAGATGTTCAATTATTTGAAGAAGGTATTCTTGATTCTTTCGCTGTAGTATCTTTATTAGTAGAATTCCAAGAGCGTTTAGAGATTGAAGTTTCTATTTCTGATTTTGACCGCGATGAGTGGGCTACACCAAATATGGTTATTAAAAAGTTGGAAGAAATCCGATGAACAAAGTAAAATTTGGTCCGATGCTTTTAGCATTGGCCCTTTTTGCTGTATTCTTACTTATTCCAACGCGCTTCCTACTTCCACTTTTAAGTGATGAGAAAGTAGAACAAGCTGCGACTTCTTTAAAAGAAGAAAAGATTCAAAGTATGATTTTACAGCAAAAGATGTTAGCAGACCCGAAATATCTTCCGATGTACGGTTCATCGGAATTCGCACGTATGGATGCTTTCCATCCATCGAATTATTTCAAAGTAAAGCCTGAAGGATTCACACCATTCCTACTTGGGCGCGGTGGAACACAAGACCTTGTACATGTATTAAACTTCGCATCTACAATGGATCAATTGAAAGATAAGAAAATGATATTCGTTCTTTCTCCGCAATGGTTTGTACCACAAGGTATTGATGAGACACACTTTGCACCTAACTTTTCAAAACAACAAGGTTACCACTTCATTTTCAACGATGATTTAAAACCTGAAATGAAAAAACAAATTGCAAAACGCTTATTAAACTTTGAGATTGTTAAAAAAGAAACTTTATTAAAAATTTCGCTTGAAGGTATCGCCTACGATGATACAAAGTATAAAGTAAAAGCACTTGCTGCTAAACCTTTCGCTTATATTTATCGTAACATTCTAGATCGTAAAGATTTATTTACAGTTATGTTTAATATTAAGCCGCATAAAGAACAGCTTGATCCATCATTGAAACAAATGAACTGGGAAGAAGCTCGTAAGCATGCTGATCAAACAGGTGCAGTAGAATCAAGCTCTAACGAATATGGTATCGAAGATGATTACTTCAATAGCAAAATTAAGAAGAAATTAAAACAACGTGAAGGTTACTTAAAAAATGATGCTTATGACCAATCACCAGAATATGAAGATTTACAAATTGTACTTGATTTATTAAAACAATCTGGCGCAAAACCGCTCTTCATTTCTGTTCCTGTAAAAGGTCCTTGGTATGATTACGCTGGCTTCCCGAAAGAAAAACGCGAATTATACTACAATAAAGTTCGTGAGCAAATTAAGCAAGCTGGCTATCCAATTGCTGATTTCTCAAATCATGAATATGATAAGTACTTCTTAAAAGATCATATGCACTTAGGTTGGAAAGGCTGGGTTTACATCGACGAAGCTATCCAACAATTTTATAAAGCAAACTAACGAAAAGACCGCTTGAATTATTCAAGTGGTCTTTTTTTATATACATCTTGTAATTGTTCAATTACGTTCTCTGCTTCTTTCATGACACGTTTCACTACGTGCTGAGCTGATTCCGTTCGTGCTAATGATGATGCTTGTCCCGCCCAAAGCGACATATACTCTTCCTTATTTTGCTTCGCTGCTTCTTGACGTATTTTTGAAGTTAATACGTTTTGCACTGGATACATCGGTAAATTCGCTTCTCTTCCTTCATGTTTCTCTATAAATTCATTACGAATACCCCGTGCATATTTCCCGGAAAACGCACGGGTTACCGTTGTACTCGTATCTGTACTATGTAAAATCGCCTCTTTATACACGTCATGCGTAATACTTTCTTCACTCGTTAAAAAGGCTGATCCCATTTGAACAGCTTCTGCCCCTAACGCAAATGCCGCAACAAGCCCTTGCCCATTCATTACACCACCTGCTGCAACAATCGGGATATGAGGTACTTCTGCTACTAATTGCGGGATTAATGCAAATGTACCAATCATCGCATCTTGTTCTTTCCCAATAAACGTTCCTCTATGTCCTCCTGCCTCGCTACCTTGCCCGACAATAATATCTACCCCTAACTTAGCAAGTGCTTTCGCTTCCGCTACATGGGTAGCTGTTCCGATAACTTTTATCCCTTCCTTTTTCAAATCATCTATTTCTTCTTTTTCTAACGTTTGAAATGCAAAACTAACGACTGGTACCTTTTCCTCTAATAATACTTGTAATTGTTCTTTATAGCTTTTTGGAAGTTTTAAAGTCTTTTCTTCCTCTATACCTAATTCTCTATTCACTCCACTAAGTAATACTTTCGCCTCGTTTACCTTCTCTTCTTCTATCTGTATCTCTTTCGTTAAAAGTAAATTAACACCGAAAGGCTTATTTGTTAGTTCCCTTATTTTATAAATCGCTTCACGGATTTGTTCTGGGCTCATATAGCCTGCTCCAAGCGTACCTAATCCTCCGCTATTACTCACAGCTGCAACAAGTTCTGACGTTGTAATCGCTCCTGCCATACCTGCTTGAATGATCGGATACTTAATTTGTAATATATCTATTACTCGACTTGTAAACATCATTTTCCCTCCTACTTTCCCTATACCTTCTTTATATGACATGCTTTCCCCTTCTTTTACAAGGATTGAACTTTCGCTCAAGCGAATATATTGAAAGAGAAGGAGGCTGAGAACAATGATTTATCCAAATGCGTTGCAAAAAGGTGATACAGTAATGGTTATTGCACCGTCTGGCCCACCAACACTTGAGAATATATTAAAAGGTGTGAACGTATTACAAGAGATGGGATTATCCGTAATAATTGGAAAGAGTGTTTATGAAAAATATGGATATTTAGCTGGAAGTGATCAAGTTCGTCTTGATGATATACATGAAGCATTTACAAATACTGAGGTCAAAGCAGTCTTTTGTGCACGAGGTGGTTACGGCAGCGCTCGTCTCCTCCCTTACATTCAATATGAAATCATTCAACGGAATCCAAAGATTTTTTGGGGATATAGCGATATTACGGCTTTACATACTTCCTTTTTACGTTATGCGGAGCTGGTTACTTTTCATGGTCCAATGATTGAAGAATTAGGAAAAGGTATAGATTCTCTCTCTTTATCTTCTTTCAATCAACTATTCCATCCGTATTCATCTATCTTATATGCATCAGAATGTATCGTACCTACCTCTCCATGTACAGTTACAGGCACATTAGTTGGAGGGAATTTAACTGTGTTAACAAGTATAATTGGCTCGCCCTATGAGATAAATACGTCAAATAAACTTTTATTACTTGAAGATATTGGTGAAGAACCGTACCGCATTGACCGGATGTTAAATCAACTACTTTTATCTGGACAGTTTAATGAATGCAGTGGCGTTATTTTTACAAGTTGTCACGACTGCAACCCTTCTAAGCCATCTCAGTCATTGCAAACAATATTATATGAATATTTCACGCCATATAATATACCTGTATTATTCGGCTTACCGATTGGACATATAAGTCCAAATATCGGTATTCCCCTCGGAGCTACAGCAACAATAAATACAACTAACAAAACTGTTTCTATTTCTTCTGGTATAGCCACTCCATGTTCAAATTAAAAAGGAAAAGCAATTAAGCTTTTCCTTTTACTTATAATAATTAAAAATCCGTCCAGATGAGATATCTGAAATCTCTTCTGGAATAAATGTTTTACTTATATCAGTACCAACATTTAATACAGCTGTTGCATCCTTCTCAATGCCACCAAATAATTCTTTTCCACGTATCGTAATAAGGGGCGTACCTTCTGGCAACACATCTTTTATAAATTTCAATTGTGTAAAGAACGGAACGATCCATCTACCCTCTCCTTGGAAATGACGCAAACGAAGTGTTCCTTCCGTTGCCCCGTCTTCTGCTTCAAGTGAACCAGCAACATAAAACTCCGTTGATAAGAGCAATTCATAAAATTCCTTTTGCTTTTGTTTATCCTCTCCTGCTAAAACGAGTACTTTTTCTATTTTCTTTACTGAAATTTGCTCCATATGATGCCACCCCTATTTTCAAAATGATTATACTTAGATTATACGAAATATTCTTATTTTTTTCTACATAATTCCACAATTATTTTCTTAAAATAATTTTAAAACACCTTCAGTCGTAACGATTTTAGCAAATTCATCATGTAAGTTTACAAGTGTCATATTGTGAATGTCCTCTGCACTATACTCTGTCCCGTCCAGACCTTTACGATTGAATGTAGCCGTCGCATCGTTCACTAAATACGTTGTAAACCCTAAATTACCTGCCATCCGTGTTGTAGTCTCCACACAATGATTTGTTGTTAATCCTACAATCACTACCGTATTACATTTTTGTTCTCTTAATTGTTCTTCCAAATTTGTCCCAATGAACGCGCTATTAACGGATTTCTGGATAATTATTTCATCTGGCATTGGTTGCACTTCTTCTTTAAAGTTTACCGTTTCCGCATGTTGATAAAACATCGATTGAACATTTTCTTTATTTACATGTTGAATATGAAAAACTGGTAGTTTTCTTTTTCTCCATTCTTCTAACAAACTTTTCATATTTTCTTCCGCCAAAAGGTTATTCCTCACGCCCCAGTATGGTAAGTTAAATGCTTCCTGTACATCAATGATTATAAGTGCTGCTTGATTAAGCATAATATCCTCCTAATTAATTGGGCTGTAATTGAAACAGAAAACCAAGTTGCTGCGAAGCAGTAATAAAACAAATATAGGCACAAAGCTCTACAATTTCTTTTTCAGTCCAATATTGTTTTAATATATGAAACATATTATCATCTATCGCCTTTTGGTCATGAACAAATGCATGTGCAAAAGTAACGGCTACGCTAATTTCTTCTATTTTTTGTATATCATCCGGCTTTCCCTTCGCCATACAGTACGGACATTCATTCCCAAACGCTAATGTTCTTCTTACTTGCTCCTTTAACTCTACGGAAAGGGCACCTGTACTATACAGTGTATTCTCTAACGTACTCCACGAATTTAATATATCTGGATTATGACCTAATAATTTTTGAAACTTTGTATCTCCTACATTTGATAATGTAATTCTCTCCATCATTTCCCCTCCTATTTCCTTCTTTTTTATTGTAAAATAAATAAAGTTCACTTTACATTTCATATGAATCTTAATTTTAAATTTTTCTTTACAAAAATTATCATTTTACTGGAGGTATATTTACAAATGCAATTAGACCGTGTTGATCGAAAAATTTTAAATGAATTATATAATGATAGCCGCCTTTCGATGCGTGAATTAGCAAAACGAGTAAACTTATCAGCTCCGTCTACTACAGAACGTGTACGTAAACTTGAAAGTGAAGGGATTATTCAAAAATACACAATCGATATCAATTATAAAAAAGCAGGACTTGTTTTAGATTGTATTTTAGAAATCACTTTAAAAAATGGTGATACAACACGTATGCAACAGTTTATTCAGTCTTATCCATCTGCAAGTTTTTGTTACCGAGTAACAGGAAGCTTGTGCTACATTGTAAAAATCTCTGTTCCTTCACTCGTTGAACTTGAAGAATTTATCAATGATGTTTCTTCATATGCAACGACAGTTTCTCATATCGTATTATCAGAAGTAGCTCTTACTCCGGACATTGAACATATATTCCCAGAAGATTAATTCATCTTTATTCACAAAAAGAGTAAAAACCCCTTACATTAAGAATAAAAATGATATATCATGTATTAAAATACATAAAGTTCGAGAAAGGGGCTTTACATTGAAAATCTGGTTTTATGAAAAAACGGCACAATTAGATAACTTGCTTGGTATTTGGGACAATGTTCCGACCATCCCTCGAATTGGTGAAAAAGTTGAACTTCTAAAAACCGTTCGGATCGTTACAGATATTAAATATGTAAAGAACGGTAATAATTTTCGTGTAGAGATTATTACAAATTAAAAAGTAGCTCTTTAGGAGCTACTTTTTAATTATCTATTATGCGCTTTCTTTATAACAATTTTATCTTCTTCTACAGAAACTGTTACATAATCATTTTCTTCTAACCGAAGCTTATTTACAGCTTCATCAGGTAGTTCTACAGCCATCAATCTATCTGTTACTATCACTTGGCTATATATTTCATTTTTTTCTGATGTATTCACTACTTTTTCTTCATTTATGAAACGAATCGGTGGCACACCAACTTCTTTTACTGTACGCCATTGGTTCCAAGTAAAAGGAATTAACCATAATAAACCGATAATCACAAGACCAATGCCGATCCATAAATTACTTTGTGCTTGTAATTCAGTAATCGAGATTGCGTCACTTCCATCTACACCTACAAATTGCATACTCGTTGCAATCAAATTATTTAGAGCATGCACAGCAATATTCGTCCATATATTTTTTGTCTTTATGTATAGAAGGCACATAATAACACCGAACATGAAAGCACCGATAACATCAAAATGTCCTAGTCCAAAAATAAGAGAGGATATAATAACCGCTCGTTTAATCCCCCATTTGTAAGCCATTCGCTGCAAGAAAAAACCTCTAAAAATAACCTCTTCCATTATTGGGGCTAATACACATGCTGAAATGAAAGTAAATATCGTCATGTATATGTTACTCGTATTAATCACATTTCCATCTTCTAACATGGTAACTAAGAAATTAGGTAAAGTATGTGCTAAAATATAAAATTGAATTTGGGATATACCGACTGCAAAAATCATTCCCATGATCGTTGCTAATACAATTAACCCCCAATGTAAACGTCCAGGCTTATCAAAAAAGCTTTTAAAAACAACATTATTTTTACTTGTTTTTAAATATAGCCACAATAGTGGAAATGCAAAAAATATTGATATTTGTGACAGGAACTCTATCGTATTGTCAGAAGCACCTGATAAACTTAATGGAATCATCGTCAGGAACATCCCTATAATCATCCATCCAAAAAAACTACGTAGCCTTATACGTGAAAATGCATGTTGCATATTGAACACCTCCAGAGATGATGTAAAGTGAAAATTTATTCAGTGTTTTATGGGTAGCCCTTCTCCACAAATGGCCGAATAACTAAATTATAATATGAATATAGTTGAAAATCTTCCTTTTTTTCTCAAATATTTTCAAACAACATATCTCTTAAAATATATAGTACGTTTTATTTAAAACACCGTATTACTGTTCTTCCAGTTGAAATCTAGGGGAACGTTATGTAATAAAAATCCCCGTTTTTACAAGCGGGGATTTCTTTTATTATAATACGTCACGTTTTTGGAATAATACACTTGATGCTACAAGTAATACAGCAAAGTATGCAACTACAAGTAATAATGAGGTTGTAAACGTAAATTCTGTAAATGGTGGTTCTGCTCCGCCACTTACTAATTTATTACTATCGTAAGCACTTAAATTCAAATGGAAAAATACCACAAATTTCGCTACACCTTTTGCAAACATCATCAGTACCATATTAATTGGTCCTTGTAAAAAGAAGAGGAACATCGTAATAATCAATGGTAATACAGACTTTCTAAATACGTTTGCTAAGAAAAATGCAAGCGTCGCAAAGAAGAACGGTGAAAGTACTTGATATAAAGTAGATTTCATTACGATTCCTAACGTTAATTCTGTTTTACTACCATCCTTTACAATTCCGCCAATAATCATTGCAATTAACGTGCTAGCAAATATGATAAATACTATAGTAAGTAACACTGTAATATATTTAGAGAATAAAACGGTAATTCTTTTTCTTGGACGGATTAATAACTGCTTAATTGTACCTTTTTGGAACTCATCAGTAATCATACGTGAAGCAATCGTGATTCCAAAAATTGTTGCAAATAAAGTAATTAAACCAATCTCTGAACTTGCAAAATCTAAATATGATCCTTTAAATTCACTTCCGTCGCCCCACTTCATCATCGCTAAAACTCCCAAAATCTCCAATACTGCAATAACACCAATTAAAATATACATACCTTTTTTCGCATGCAACTTTAAAAATTCATTTTGAATTAATTTAAACATTACGCTTTCACTCCCCCTGTAATTGCTAAGAACTCATCCTCTAACGTTTTATTTTGAACGGTAACTCCGTATACAAGCACATCGTCATTCACAAGTTTCTTTACAAGTTGTGGAATTTCTTCTTTCGTTACAGATACTGCAATTACATTTCCTTGCGCCTTACCTTTAATGATTTCATTTGCTTTCTGTACTTGATCTACTTCAAACGCTACAACTACTTTCTCATCATGCTTCGCTTGTTCATGTAAGTTGTACTCTTGTACAAACTCACCTTGCTTTATAATAACGACGCGATCACACATTAGTTCAATTTCACTTAATAAGTGACTTGATACGATTACGGCAATATTCTCTTCTTTCGCTAAACGTTGTAAATAATCACGAATTTGACGAATACCAGCTGGATCTAATCCATTTGTCGGCTCATCTAAAATTAAGATTTTCGGCTGATGAAGTAATGCCTGTGCAATTCCTAAACGTTGTTTCATACCAAGTGAGTATGTTTTCACCTTTTTATGAATCGCATGCTCTAATTCAACAAGCTTTACAATTTCAGCGATGCGCTCTTTACTAATTGGGGTAATCGCCATGTTCGCAAAATGCTTTAAATTTTGCATTCCAGTCATATAATCATATAGCTCGGGATTTTCTACAATCGCTCCAATTTGCTCTAGCGCCTTTTCACGCTCTGTGCGAATACTATGACCACAAATTGTAATATCGCCTTCTGTCATAGAAATAAGACCTGTCATCATACGAATTGTCGTCGTCTTACCGCTACCGTTCGGTCCAAGGAACCCGTATACTTCTCCTTCTTGAACCTCAAATGATAAGCCCCGAATAATTTCTGTTCTACCGATTTTTTTTCGGACATTTTCTAATTTCACTACTACATTTCCCAATGATGATTCCTCCTTTAAACTTCTAGTTTTTTATCGATTATGCGCCCTGTTATATAAACAAGTAGGATAAATATTCCTATAGAAAAACTAAGGCTATATAAATTCATAAGCTTTTCCGGGAATAACATTACATCTCCATCTGACGATTCATCTATATAAATTAAATTTCTTATTAAGGGCACTATAGGAGCAAGCCCACCCAACATTTCATATATAACGCTCATCACTTTTGTTACTAATAAAAACAACAAAAATATAATCGTATATTCTAGCTTCTTCTTTTTCAAAGAAAAAACTTTAACGCTAGCTACTGCAAAAAGTAATACAAGCAATGTGCTAGATAATTTAAATACATATAACATAGTACTAAAGAGGTGCTTTAATGGATTGAATACACTTTGGGTAAATAACACTTCATAGAGCCCTGTACCCTTTATTATTTTCATAGAAATACTATATAAAAAAATAGAACCTATAACTTCAAAAATAAGGAGATAAATGACAGTATATAACACTATTGCTAAAACAATCTTTTTACCTGATGTCGGTGTTAACCGAAATAATGTACCTTCAGTCATTTTTCCAAATGCAGATATCGCCTGAATAAATATCAATGCTATAAAAATTATATATACTAAGATGACTAAGGAAACTATAATTATTTGCCTTACCTCTCCTGATTCTTGCTTAATATAATTTCCCAAGCTTACGAAAGCGACAGCTACAACGAATATAAATGATAATAATGAAATAATAATTTGCTTTTTATTCACATTGTACATATATATTAAGCTCGACTTCACCTACTAAACACCTCCTTAAACACATCTGTGACAGCTTTCCCTCTCTGAAAACGTAACTCTTCTACATTTTCATACAATACAATTTCCCCATCTTTTAAAAAGATTACTTCATCAAAAATATTTTCAACTTCATTTATTAAGTGAGTCGAGATTAGTATCGTACAATCTTCTCTATAAAATTGTAGAATGAGGTTCAATACGTGTTCTCTAGAAACAAGATCAATTCCGCCAAGCGGTTCATCTAGTACGTATAACTTCGCTTTCCTCGAAAACGTTAAAATAATTTGTAGCTTTTCAACCATACCTTTTGATAAAGCTGTAATTTTTTCTTCTAACGGTATTTTAAATTCCGCAATCGTATCTACCGCTTTTTGAATGTCGAAGTCTTTATAAAAATCTCGATAGAAAAATAAAGAATCTTTTACCGTCATCCAATCATCAAAGACTGGCTTATCAGACATAAATGAAACGATTTCTTTCGTCTCTAACCCTACTTTTTTACCGTTAATTACTATGCTGCCTTCAGAAGGGTGCTGCAAGCCTGCAATCATTTTTAATAACGTCGTTTTCCCGCTTCCGTTATCTCCAACAAGCCCAACGATTTTTCCTTCTGTAATCTCTATGTTTAGCTCACGGATCACTGCTTTTAATCCGTACCGCTTCCATAGATTTTCTATTTTTAATAACTCTGTCATTCGCTCTCCTCCCTTTTCTCATGTAATGAAGAACGAAGGATTGTAAGAATTTCTTCTTCTGAAAAACCTAAATTGTCCATTCCATCTATAAAAGAATGAAGTAATTCTTTCGCCATATCTTTTCGCAGCTCCATAATTTTCTCCCCTTCATTCGTTACATATCGCCCCATTCCTCTACGTGTTACAACAACTCCATCCCGCTCTAACTCTTGGAATGTACGTTGAATCGTATTTGGATTTACTTGTAATTCACTCGCTAATTCACGTACGGAGGGAATTTTATCGCCAGGCAATAAATGACCCGTTACAATTTCTTTCTTTATGTATTCCATTACCTGAATGTAAATTGGTGTATTTGGAGAAAACTCGATTTTCATTTCTCCCCTCCTGTCTTAGTGTGTTAGTTAAATAGTACACTAAGACAAATTATATGTAAATACTTACAATAAAAAATGTAATAAAAAGGCAGTGTAACTTTTCGTTACACTGCCTGCCTGTAATAAAATACAGGTAAATCTATTCTAATTATAGTTTCAATCGTTTGAATTCACATATAACCTTATACAAAATTTATTTTACTTTTACTTGAGTTAGCACAGATTTAAACGTATTAATAACTGTATCTACTTCTTCATAACTAATTGTAAGGGATGGTTCAATACGAATAGTTTTTGAATTAATTAATGTTCCCGCAACAAGAATACCTTGATCAAACATCGCCTTTGACACTTCATAACCAATCTCGTCTTTATGAAATTCAATCCCAATCATTAAACCTTGACCACGAATTTCAAAAATTTTATCTTCGTGCCCTTCTGCAGCTTGTTTCAATCCATTTAAGAAATACTCCCCAACTTCCATAGCTCGTTCCGGCAATTTCTCTTCCAATAATACATGAATTGTTGCAATTGCAGCAGCACATGCAAGAGGATTTCCTCCAAATGTCGTTGTATGCATAAATGGATTTTCAAACCAACTTTTGAATACTGTTTCTTTCGCAACAATAGCTCCCGCCGGCATTACACCTCCACCAAACGCCTTCGCAAGACAAATAATATCCGGCACTACATCATATAATTCTGCAGCAAACATTTTTCCTGTACGTCCCATTCCAGTTTGTACTTCATCAAAAATAAGGAGTGATCCAAACTCATCACAAAGCTCTCGTACTTGTTTCAAATAATTTTCTGGAGGTAAAATAATACCGCCCTCTCCTTGAATTGGTTCTAAAATAACTGCTGCAACATCTTCTCCTACTAATGCACATGTCTCAAATGTTTTTCTCATCATTTCAATATCGCCAAACGGAACATGACGGAAACCTGGAATTAATGGTAAAAATGGCTTACGGAACATTCCTTTTGCCGTCCCAGATAAAGCACCAAGGCTCTTACCATGGAAAGCACGCGTTGTAGCAATGAAAGTTGTTCGTTCACTATACATTTTTGCTAGTTTTAATGCTGCCTCTACGCTTTCTGTTCCACTATTTGTGAAGAAGGCGTATTTCAAATCACCAGGTGTAATATCCGCTAAAATCTTTGCAAGCATTGCTCGAAGTGGATCCAGTAAATCCTGACTGTGCAATGCTTGACGTTTTAATTGATCTGTCACAGCTTTTACCACTTTCGGATTACGGTGACCAACATTATAAATTCCAAATCCACCTAAACAGTCAATATATCTTTTACCGTTAATATCCATGAAACAAGATCCTTCATCTGACCACTCTACTGCTGCAAATTGTCCATCTTTTGTTACTGTTTTTCTATAAGCAAGAAAACCAGGGTTTACATGCTCTCTAAATCCGTCTACTGTTTCTTTTTGAATCCAGTTTGCCTCTTCTTCAGTAACCTTTTCTTTTTCAATTAACTGTAGTACTTTCGTAATATACTCATTTACATTTGATTCTTTCTCATTCAATTTATTTTTCACGTTCGTTTCCATCTAATTCACTCCTACATTTTTTTTATTTGCAAACCAACCTATTGGCTCTACTTCTAGATTTATATTAATCTGCTTAATTTCTTGAAATTCTTCTAACCCAAAAGTTCCTAGACTACGACCTATACCACTTTGCTTATATCCGCCCCAAGGTGCCTCATTATATGTTGGATGATAACTATTAATCCACGTAATTCCTGCGCGAAGTTTGCGAATCACACGCATTGCTTTTGCACCATCAACTGTAAATACTCCTCCAGCCAAACCATAGTCTGTACCATTTGCCAACTCAATTGCTTCCTGTTCGTCTTTAAACTTTTGAATTACTACAACAGGACCGAAGATTTCTTCCTGGACAATGCGCATATCAGGTTTTACATTGACAAAGACTGTTGGTTCAATAAAGAAACCATCACCTTTTCCATCCTCCATTATTCGTCTACCTCCGCAAGCAACGTTTGCACCTTCGTCTTTCCCAATTTCAATATAGCGTAATACTTTTTCCATATGTTCTTGACTTACAAGTGGCCCCATTTCTGATTCTGGATTATCACCAGGCCCAACGTTAATTTGCTGTGCTCGCTCTACAAAACTATTAACAAATTTATCATAAATCTTTTCTTCTACAAGGATTCTTGATCCTGCTGAACATACTTGTCCGCTACCTGCATAAATACCGAATAGAGCATAATCAATAGCGGTCTCAAAATCTGCATCTGCAAAAATAATATTTGGAGATTTCCCTCCAAGTTCTAACGAAATCTTTTTCATATTATCTGCCGCTGTTCTCATAATGTGCTTACCTGTTTTTGTTCCACCTGTAAAGGAAATCATGTCCACTTTATTACTCGCTGCAATTTCATTTCCTACTATTGGACCGGCCCCCATTACCATATTGGCAACACCTTTTGGTAGCCCTACTTTTTCAAGGATTTCGAATAGTTTTGTTGCAGTGATTGGTGTCACTTCAGAAGGTTTAAACACAATTGTATTTCCAGCTGCTAAAGCAGGTGCAATTTTCCATACACTCATCAATAGCGGATAATTCCATGGAACAATTAATCCACAAACACCAACTGGCTCTCTTACAACCATCGCTTGCATCGGATCGGCTACATGATATGTTTGACCATCTGGCTTTGTAATCAATCCGGCATAATAGCGAAAACAAGCCGCTGCATCTCCAATATCTCCTTCTGCCTCACGGTATGTTTTTCCATTATCCATTGTTTCAAGGTATACTAATTCTTCCATATTTTTATCAATTTCATCTGCTATTTTAAATAAATATGATGCCCTTTCAGCAGTGGATGTTGCTGACCAAATTCCGCTATCGAAAGCCGTTCTTGCCACTTCTATCGCGTATTTTGCATCCTCAATCGTTCCCTCAGGTGCATATGCTATACCCTTGCCATTCGCAGGGTTAATAATCGTTCTTTTTTCTTGATCACTAGAGTCTCTCCATTCACCGTTTACATACATTTTTAAATCTAGCACTATATTGAATCCCCCTTCATCGATCGTTTATATATTTATAAGCAATTTCCATGCCAATATTTAAAATTCAAAAGAATCATACATAAAGTGAAACTTTAATTAGCCCTCACCAATCGGGTGTTTACGGACAGCAGGGCTTCCACCTAACTTCTTTGCTCCACCTGAATTTTGAGGTGGGAGTTTTACTGCCCACAAATAGCGGGATAAACTGACTATTTTCTTAAAAACAACAAACATTTTATGCATTTCCGCATACACTATTCCATTTTGCATAAAGCGAAACTTTAATCATTTCCGCTACCGCCTTCACCACTCGGGACTTGAATCCCAGAGAATATGTACATGCTGAGCACACACAAAAAGGAGAAGTCTATGTGACCTTCTCCTTTTTTAGGAATATGAGATGATATCAGCCGCTATCTCTTTTTCACTAACAATCTTTTGATATTTACGACTCACTGAAGATTGGCTGATTCCAAGAGCTTTTGCAGCCTTAGTCGTTGTTTTGTACTGCTTCATTGCAAGTAAAATCAATTGTTCTTCTACAGAATGTAGTGCTTCTTGTAATGGTAATACTCTTGTAATAACTGGTTTTGATTTTTTAAAGTCATAACCAGTTGTTAAAAACTTACTAACAAACTCCGCTTCAATTACTGGATCGTCTGCTGATACTACTAAACGTTCAATCATATTTTGTAATTCACGTACATTTCCTGGCCATGAGTAAAACTCTAGTAAGCTAAGCGCATCTGGAGTTAAATGATAATTTTTATTATATTTTTCATTTAACTGTTGTAAGAAATGAAAGGCAAGTACCGGAACATCTTCCATTCGCTCTCGTAGAGGAGGCACTCGCAACGGAATTACATTGAGGCGATAAAATAAATCTTCACGGAATGTTCCAGATTCGACCATCTTTTCAAGGCTCTTATTTGTAGCAGCAATAATTTGTACATTTATTTTCATAGGTGTTGTACTTCCAATAGGAATTACTTCTTGTTCCTGCAGGACTCTAAGCAATTTTACTTGCAAATGTAAAGGCATTTCTCCAATTTCATCTAAAAATAAAATACCTTGATCAGCTCGCTTAAAATATCCTTCTTTTCCATTTTTATCGGCTCCTGTAAAAGCACCTTTCGTATAACCAAATAGTTCACTTTCTAGCAAAGTTTCTGGAATTGCACCACAATTTAATTTTAAAAATGGCTTTGAAGATCGGTTTCCAAGTTGATGAATTGCCTGAGCAATCACTTCTTTTCCGACGCCAGATTCTCCAGAAATAAGAACATTGGAAGAAAAATCTGCTATTTTTTTAGCTTGGTTAATAATTTGCTCCATTTTCGGACTACAGTAAATAAGCTTCTTAAGAAAACGATCTTTATTTTTAAAGTCATCTAACTCCTTCTTATATTGCTCTGATATCTTCTTTATTTCATGTAATTCCGTCTTCAATCTCGTTGCTTCGGTAATATCCCTGGAGGCAATAATAATACGATGAAGCTCTCCGTTTTCATTAAATACAGGGTTTCCAACTGCTAATATTTTTCTTCCACTTTTTGTTTCTTGTACAACTGATACCTTTTTTTGTTTTTCCAACACTAATCGCGTAACCGATGGACTAAATAATCCTTTCTTTTCTAGGTCTAAAAGATTTTTTCCTAATAAGTCCTTCAAATTACTCCCCCAAAAATCATTGATAACAGTTTCACTATAACGAATTAATTCCCCTTTATGATTAACAACTAATATTTCATCATAAATGCTAGACAAAATTGCATGTAAATCTTTATTTAAATCCTTTATATATTCAATTTCCATCGCCATGTCCTCGACCATCGGCAAATCTTGCACAATAATAACCATTCCTTCAATACTTTGATCAAAGTTTGGAATTGGACTATAGTCAACTAATACACCCATCTCATTTGTGATTTGTAATTGATTCAAGATCGTTTTTCCCGTTGTAAATACGTTATTAATGTGCTCTTCGTTAAAAATCAGTTTTGCTTGTACATTCATAACTTTTTCAGGAGTCGATTTAATCATCTTCAAACCAGACTCATTGCAATTTACAATTTTCTTTTCACGATCTACTACAAAAATCCCCATTGGAATAGACGTTAAAATAATTTTTAATATATCAACACTCTGATTTTCTTGTTTAAATAGTTCTGCAAAAACATCCTCTCTTCTTATATATCCTGTTAGCTCATCCACTTCATTTTTTACTATGGCAATCGGCGCTCCAATAATTTGAAAAAGAGCTGTTAAAGAAATATCTTTACTAAGATGACATATTGTATCTAGTGAAACAGCATTTGAAAGTAATAGCTTAGAAGTTAATTCCTTACTATTTGATAGCAGATCCTTCACATGAACGTATGCAAATAATTTCTCTCCTCTTTTTAAAAATAGAAACGATTCTTTTATATTTTTAACATCTATATTCCATTCCTTTTCAGATTGATCGATAGGTAGAGAAACTATGGGTCTAATTTTTGTATGAGCGATGGAAAACATTCTGCTATTCCTCCTTTGAACTATTTAATTTGTATTGTATCATTAAAAACAGATTTTTTTAATTAATCTGAAAATAAAACATTTCTTTCTTTATTTAATAAAAAAAGGAAGATGAGCGCCTCCATCTTCCTCATAGTTCTATCATTAATCACTACCACTAACGAAAAGATCTTCTTGAATATAAGCTAATACCATACCTGGAATTACTTTATCTCCCGCTTCTACTTCTAAAGATTGAACTTCTCCACTACATCCCATCTTAATTACTTCCAGTTTACCATTCATATCTTTAATAGCGAATAATGGCTCCCATTCATAAATTCGAGAATCCTTATCGATAGACACTTTTTCAATTATTCCATAACACGGACTCGTAATAATATCATAATACATACTCAATCATCCCTTTCTTTTATTCTATTAATATTGTTCTTCTAACCTTTGTGACTGAAGAATCATATAGAAAAAGCTTTGAAACTCTTCTATGTCCTCTACCTCAATGCCTAACCTTGTTGCCCAATATTGTTCCTCTCCAATATCTTCTTGGCTTAATAAAACCATTCTCCCATTTTGAATTGAGGTAACCATTGCTTTTCCAAGAAACTGTTGCGAATACGTAACAGCTATATCGTAACGATGACTATTCGACACAATACAGTAATAACCGATTTGTTGTCTCTCCACTTCTTCTAATAAAATATCCAGTTTCATTTTAGCCCTCCCTTTAGGTTAAAAATGCAACCAACCTCTTAGGCGCGATGCTTCTACAATCTTGCGAACCCCTTCCATATAAGCAGCAATTTTCATATTTACTCCAAAGCGTTTAGAAGTATCAAGTACGTTAGAAAAACTAGATGTAATTTTCTCCTTTAAACATTGATCAACATATTGCTCCGTCCAGTAATATCCTTGGTTATTTTGACACCATTCAAAATATGAAACAATCACGCCACCAGAGTTTGCTAAAATATCTGGAACAACCAAAATTCCCTTTTCTTCTAACATGGTTATCGCCTCTTTTGTTGTTGGTCCATTTGCAGCCTCAATGATAATCTTACATCCAAGCTTTCCTGCATTATGTTTTGTAATGACTCCTCCAATTGCCGCCGGAATGAGTACATCACATTCTTTTTCTAACAACTCCTGATTAGAAATTGTTTTACTAAAGAGATTCGATACTACACCGAAAGAATCTCTGTTTTCTAGTAAATAAGGAACATCTAGACCGTCTGGATTATAAATTCCTCCTATAGCATCTGATACCCCGACTACTTTCACACCAATATCATATAAATATTTTGCCAAATAACCTCCAACATTCCCAAACCCTTGAATAATAACTCGCATATTTTGTAGCGGAATTTGTTTTAACTCACTTACTAACTGAAGTGTATACAATACACCTTTAGAAGTTGCTGTTTCCCGCCCTTGTGATCCTCCTAGCATTAATGGCTTCCCGGTTATAAAGCCTGGAGAGTCAAACTCCCTGATATGGTCATATTCATCTAGCATCCAAGCCATAATTTGCGCATTTGTATACATATCAGGTGCTGGAATATCTTTCGTCGGCCCCACAATTTGACTTACTGCTCTTACATACCCACGACTCAGTAACTCTAGTTCTCTAAAACTCAACTCCTGTGGATTACAAATAATCCCGCCCTTTGCGCCTCCATATGGCAGTCCTGTCACTCCACATTTCAAGCTCATCCAGCCAGCAAGTGCTTTTACTTCTTCTGCCGTAACATCTGGATGAAATCTAATACCACCTTTTGTTGGCCCTGCTGCGTCGTTATGCTGAGCGCGATACCCTTGAAATACCTTTGTTGTTCCATCATCCATTCGAACAGGAATGCTTACTTCTAAAAAACGCATCGGTTTTTTCAGAAATTCGAATACTTCGTCTGGATAACTTAAAAAATGAAGCGCCTCTTTTAATATAGCTTGAAATTCCTCTAAAGGATTTTCAACTTCAACTGTATTTGTATGTTTTTCTGATTGAATCGGCACGATAACACCCCTCTTTATACTTTTACTAATTGTACAAAGCAATAATCGTGCCAAGTGAAAATACTACGTTAATCATACCGTGTCATCCCCTTTACTTATGAATCTTTGAATGACTTATGCAATGCTGCATGATTATCAAATATAAAAAAAAGACATCGGAACTTATCCGATGCCTTTTTCTTTTTATATTTCCTGTGCTTCTTCAAAATGCATTTGCGGAGGAGCTGAACGGAACATATTTGTAACATATAGAAGGTACCCAATTCCAATAGCAGCCCAGCAAAGTCCCAAAATAAGTGAATGGATATTGAGATTAAACCATAGTACGGCTACAGTAGCAGCACCCAAAATAGGCATAACTAAGTAATTTAAGAAATCTTTTATCGTCTTATATCTTTTTTTCTTGATTATATAGTAAGAAATTACAGACAAATTAACAAATGTAAATGCAATAAGCGCTCCAAAGTTAATAAGAGATGCTGCTGTTTCTAAATCAATGAATATAGCGAAGAGCGAAATAATTCCTACAAAAATAATATTATATACTGGGGTTCTCCAGCGAGGATGAATGTATCCGAATATTTTCTTCGGAATTACATTATCTCGCCCCATTACGTATAATAACCTGGATACACTTGTTTGAGAAGCTAAACCAGACGCAAGTGTCCCCATAAGGGTTCCTACTAAAAAGAAAGCTTGAAATAATTTCCCGCCAACATATAGCGCAATTTCTGGGGATGCTGATTCTTGATTTTTAAATACAGATGTATCTGGAAACATAGATTGTGTAAAATACGTTGTAGTAATGAATAAAACTCCGCCGATTAAAGCAGTAAGAAAAATAGCTCGAGGAATTGTTTTTTTGGCGTTTGGTGTCTCTTCTGAAAATGTAGTTACTGCATCAAAACCTAAAAATGAGAAACAAAGAATTGTTGCACCTGCAACTAACGGTGATATTTGTATATCTGATTGAAAAAACGGCTGAATGGAAAAAACTTCTCCTGTTCCCTCTCCCGCTAATAAGCCTTTTATAACTAGAAAAACAAATACGGCCATTACTAACACTTGAAATATTACTAAGAACGTATTGAAATTAGCAGTAACATTTACGCTAATCATATTTATTAATGTAACCAGGAGAACAAAGCCAATGACCCATACCCAACTAGGAACACTTGGGAAAAATGCTGACATATAAATTCTCGTTAATAGTGCGTTCACCATTGGTAGAAACAAATAATCCAATAACGCGGACCATCCAACAAGAAACCCAAGCCTTGCACTAATTGTCTTCTGTGTATACGTATAAGCAGATCCTGCGGTAGGAAAAGCCTTTACCATTTTGCCGTAGCTTGCAGCGGTAAACAACATCCCCGCTAATGCAATAAGATAAGCTCCTGGAACATGACCACCCGTTTTTTCAGAAACGATTCCAAATGTATCAAACCCAACCATCGGTGTCATATACCCGACCCCTAGCATAACAATTGACCAAAGCCCTAATGAACGTTTTAAACCAACTACTTTCCCCACCTATCATTCCTCCTACGTTCTCTATCTAATTTCCATTTAAAAATCGACAATCAAAAGGAAGCGTTTTCAAATAACTATATATCACACCGAGTATTACCTCCCTTTTTGTTACTTTTTAAATATTCATGCAATTTTCAAGCCAAAATTTCTAGCATTTGAAAATTCAATACTAGAAAGAACGTATAGGTGAAGTTGGTCCTCATTTCTTCTCATTTTTTATTCATTTTGACATAAGTTATTCAATCTCTCATACGACTAAATATGAAAAATACAACTTTAATCCTTGTTTTTTCATTCTCACTTCCTAAAAAATTGGGCTTTTACAAGATTAAAATATTTCCATGAAATAATAACATTATGTAAACTATTCATAGCAAAAAAGCTGTCTTTTCTATAAAGACAGCTTTTTCTATAACACTATATTAAAAATTGAATACGAAGTCATCGTCTGCTAACTTTTCAACATTCGTTGCTTTTACGTAACCATTTCCTTTTACAGAGAAGAAGTCATGGTTTTTCGTATCTGTACGTAAACCATTTAAAACGATTGGGTTAATTTCTTCTTCCTCAAACTTCGGCTCAAGCCCTAAGTTCATAAGTCCTTTATTCGCATTGTAACGAACGAAACGATTTACATCCTCTACAAGACCGATAGAAGTGTAAATTTCTTCTGTATATGCCAATTCAATTTCATACAGTTCCATTAATAACTCTTGCGTTTCCGTTTGTACTTCTTGTTGCTCTTCTGCAGAAAGTTCTGTGAAGATTTGTTGTGCTAAAATACCAACGAATACGCCGTGAATTGACTCGTCACGAATTATTAGGTTAATAATCTCACCACTTGCCGTCAATTTACCTTGACCAGCTAAGTAAAGTGGATAGAAGAATCCACTATAGAATAAGTAACTTTCTAAGAACACACTTGCTACCATTGCCATGTATAACTCTTTTTTCGTTACTTCAGGCTTTAATAAGCGACGATAGTAACTAGTAACAATACCAGCTTTTTTCTCAAGTAATGGATGGTTATCTACCCATTCAAAAATATCATCAATTTCTTCTTCAGTAGCTAACGTTGTGAAAATATGGCTGTAACTCTTCGCATGTACTTCTTCCATAGCGCCCATGAAAGCTAATACACTTTTCGCTTGTAAATTTTCAAGATGAACAAGTACAAGTGGCATCCCTTCGCCACCTTGTTTCGTATCTAAAAGTGTTAAACCACCTAATACACGCTTATAAGCAATTTGCTCTTCTTTTGATAATTGTGCCCAAGTATTTTTGTCAGAAGACACTGCGATTTCTTCTTCTGTCCAAAACTGAGCGATGTTTTGCTTCCAAAACATTAAACTAAAATCATCTTCTTTTTTGTTCCAGTTTACCGCACGCATTAAATCGCCCCTTCTCTAAATAAACATAAAAAAATTGATAACTAAGCATGAGCAGGGTTCAGAAAAACCCTGCTCATAATGTCTCACTTTTTATATTAAACGGTACAAGCCACGCACTCTTCCACGCTTAATTTACGTGTTCTCGTATAATAAAGACTCTTCAAGCCTTTTTTATGTGCATAAATGTAGTAACGTGCTAACTCACGTGTTGAAATATCACTATTAACATAAAGAATAGTACTAATTCCTTGGTCAATATGTTCTTGAACTTCTGCGATTAAATCAATTAATTTAAACTGATTCATATCGTAAGAAGATTTATAGTACCAGAACGTATCTTTTGATAAATACGGCATTGGATAATATGTTGTCGCATTCGCATACGTTCTTGATTCAATTTGACTTACGATTGGCATTACGCTTGAAGTTGCATTTTGAACGTAACTGATCGATTGTGTCGGAGCGATTGCAAGACGATATGAGTTGTATAAACCATTCTTCTGTACTTGCTCTTTTAAACTTGTCCAATCTTCTTTTGTTGGAATATGAATTCCTTCAAATAATTGCTGAACTGTTTCAGTTACTGGGCTGTAATCTGTCGTTTCATACTTTTCAAAGTATGTGCCGTTTGCATAATCAGACTTATCAAAGTCTTTAAATGTCTCGCCTTTTTCTTTAGCGATCTCCATACTTTTCTCAATCGAGTAGTAATTTAACATCATAAAGAATGTACGAGCGAATTCTTTCGCTTCAGCACTTTCATAAGCCATTTTATTTTTTGCTAAATATCCATGTAAGTTCATTGCTCCAAGTCCAACTGAATGAAGCTCATCATTTGCTTTTTTCACAGTTGGGGCATTCGGAATGATCGTCATATCAGAAACAGCTGTTAAAGCTTCCATTCCCGCATGAACTGCTTCACGGATTTCTTTATTTTCCATTACGTTTACGATATTTAACGATCCTAAGTTACAGTTAATATCGCGGCGGATAATGTCTTCTGTACCGTAATCATTTATTTCAGAAGTTTCTTGTAGCTGGAAGATTTCTGTACATAAGTTCGACATCTTCACAGTTCCAATATCCTTCAGTGGATGCTGGTTATTTGCATTTGATTTAAACATTAAGTATGGGTAACCAGACTCCAGCTGAATCATAGCAATTTTAATAAGCATATCACGCGCACTAATATCTAGTGGCTTCTTCTTCACTTCCGGATTGCTCATTAATTCATCGTACATTTCGTCGATATCTATATCATCTAAATGTTTTCCGTACTCTTTAAATACTGTATAAGGCGCGAAAACATGGAAAGGTTCGTTTTTCTCAGCAAGCTCAAAGAACTTACTTGGAACGATAATTCCGATTGATAGAGACTGAATACGGCTCTTCTCATCGGCATTTATTTTTTTGGTATCAAGGAATTCAATAATATCCCAATGGAAAATGTTTAAGTATACTGCACCTGCACCTTTTCGTTGCATATTGTTACTCCATATCGTCAAAACGTATGGGGGATAGTCATTTCTGCTACCCTCTCTATATCGCTATAGAGTTCAGACCATATCTTCTTCTCGCCAAATTCTTCATTTAACCATTTATCATATGTTTGATGCACATGAATATGGCATAAACTATAATAACTGTATATACCCTTTGAATTTGGTTGTTTTGAGAAGCCAGGTTCGAGCTACTTAGTCACCTACATAGCCACTTGGTCGTTGAACCTTCTCCTTATCTAATAGATTTAGGAGCTTGGCTGCTGATTTCCTGCAATCTTGGATTTTCAGGGGTCGCTACGTAATTTCTTCGTAGTATCCTACCTCGATATACTCAGGCGTTCCAGCAATTGACCCGGTTTTATAGTTGAGCCATAAAGTTAACCCAACTGATTCGCATATGAAAACGAATCTTCAAGCAATTTCATAACAGGTACTACACCACTTGCGGCGTTATCAATACCTTTAATTTGCTCACCACGTGCGCGTAGCTTAGATAAGTTTAAAGCTACTCCACCACCGATTTTCGATAATTGCATTGCAGTATTAATGTTAAAGCCGATTGAATTTAAGCTATCATCCATCTCTAACAAGAAACAAGACACCATTTCTCCTCTTCTGCTTCGTCCCGCATTTAAAAAGGTTGGTGTCGCTGGTTGGTAGTTTTGTTTTACAATCATGCTTGCGAAGTGTTTTGCCTTCGCAACATCACCGCGTCCTAAGTATAATGAAACAATTGCTACACGATCTTCATAGCTTTCTAAGTATTGTTTTTGATCATTCGTTTTTAACGCATAATCTTTATAGAACTTAGATGCTGCCATATAAGATTGGAACTCGAAGTTTTCACCATAAGCGATGTTATAAACTCCTTCTACTTCCTCCAAGCTATACTCGTCCAGAACGTTGTAATAGTAATCATGTTCTTTCATATACTCCATTCGCTCTGCCACGCTATTAAAATGAACGGTATTCTCTCTAGCTTCTTCCATAAAGACTTCTAATGCCTCTTTATCTTTATGAAGCTGATAAAAACCGTCCTGCATTTGCGTGATTTCATTATTCAGTTCAATGTGTCGCAATCTCCCGCACCCTTTCTTTAAAATATTCTACATCATTATTTGTTCCAGATAACTCAAATTTTGATACAATAGGCACTTCATATTTAGTAGAAATTTTGTCAGCACTTGCACCAAACATGTCTCCCCAATTACGATTGCCACTTGCAGATACGCCTTTTAATTTTTCATTATTGCGTTCTAAAAAGTCTAAAACACGTTCCGGTACATTGCCAAAACCTGTTGTATACGTAATAAGAATAAAGTCTTCATCTAATACTAGAGCTTCTTCAATTTGAACGGCCGGCATATTTAATTTGTGGATGAAACGCTTCACGTTTCCTGTCATAGAATCATATGCAACTAACATTTCCGACCCTCCCTCTCCAATCTATATTCTCTGTATGTCGTTTCTTGATTTCTCTATATATTGTATTACGTTTCAAAATAAGACACAAGATATATGTATAAATTCTTTCTTTTTTTAACTTTTACTTTTCGACATGACCGTCGATTTTTTTCAATACAAAGACTATGAAACAACATTCTAAAACTCATGTCAATAAAGTGCTTTTCAAAAAACTTGTCAACGAATTTAACCTTATTTTAAAAAAAGTTAACAATATTTTTTGTCATAAAACAGTAAATGCTGGAGTAATATATTTCTCCAGCATCACGCAAAAAAGAACAGACCTTAAACGATAATCTGTTCCAAAAAACGATTACATTTATCAATTTTACTTTATTAAATATTTATACATACTCTTTCGTTCCTCGTTACATACTAAAAGATAACTATTATAGAAAAAGATTATTATTATGGAACTTCAATTTATTTATGAAAAAAATCATTCAGGCTGCTCAATACGCAAAATATCTTTTACAAATATATGATGTGGATTCTCATCTTTATCGAGCATTGTACATACAGGAGCTTCTTCATCAAAGTATACGATCATTCCTTCTACGTACTGATATGTATGTTGAACTTGTACAGTTACTTTAATTTCTATTGCTTGCTCATATGCTCTTTTTATTTTCTGAAGCATTTTTGCTGAACATTTTCGTTTCTCTGGATACATAACCATTCCCATAAACCTATTCCCAGCTCTATCTTTCCACATGTAATCCCAATGTGGCAATATGCCTTGTTTAAAATCCCCCATAATTCTCCTCTCCTTTATCTTCTATTTATGAACGTGGTGCTTCTGAATATGTATAAATGACCTGTCCACCGCGCTGTGCGTTCCCGATAATATGTTTAAAATCTTCTCGATTTACAACAACTTCTCTGAACGTATAAAATACATCTTTCGTCGCAACATACTCCTTTATTTCACCATTTTTCAGCTGATCCAAAATTGTATTTGCTAATTGTTCATCCATGTATTTCACCTCTCTGCAATAGTTTATTTTATCGCATCTTCTATAGGTCGACAACGGTAAAATTATCCCGTTACTATTATGTAATTCACTTTCATTATTTTTATATCTATATCACTTTATTATATTCGCACTAAATATCATATACTAACATAGCTACTTCTCTATATCAAACTTTTTGATGCCCTGTATAACAAAGTTCCAAATCACTGTTTGATATTTTATTTTATGCTACAATATACATTTAGAACTAGGAGGGATACTATGATTCGGAAAGCAAAAAAGACAGATGCGGTAGAAGTAGCACCTTTATTGTATAACGCTCTGCACGAAATTGCTGAAAAAATCACAGGTAGCACAGTTGAAGCAAAAGTAATACTAGGACTTGAAACATGGTTCGAAAAAGAAAATAATCGATTGAGCTATGAAAACTGTTTAGTGGCTGAACAAGGTGGAAAGGTAGTTGGGGTTATTGTCGTTTATCACGGTAGTGACGCTGAACAACTTGATGCACCAATCATACACTACTTAAGAGAACTACATGAAGACGAATCCATTACGTTAGAAAAAGAAGCTGAACTTGATGAGTATTATATTGACACGTTGTCAGTTTCAAGTATGTACAGTGGACGTGGTATTGGCTCTAAATTAATCGATGCAGCTGAACTTCATGCAACTGAAAAAGGACATGAAAAAATCGCCTTACTTGTTAATTTAGAAAACAAACGCGCTTTTTCACTATATGAAAAACTTGGTTACCAAGAAGATAAAACCGTTATGCTCGTCGGTGAACCGTATGCCCATCTAATAAAACCATTACGGTCATTGGTTTCTATATCTTAAAAGGACAATTCTTTTTTACTTGTTATGTAGAGAAAGAGGCTGCCAAAGGGACAGCCTCTTTTAAATTAATTTTGTATTTAATACATTTCCATGGCTTCCTATGGAAAATAGGCGAACCAGACCACCCCATTGCCCTCAGTTCAGTCCCAATCATCGCATTAAAATAACTATGACCTACAAGGGCAATATGTCCATGTACGAGCGCATAGCGGTGCAACATATTAGTGGCTTGCCTTGCTCTTTCTCGTACTTCCTTATAAGACTCAACCTCTTTGCTATAACCAACTATCCATCGTGTACGTCCAATAAACATCCATACATTCGGTTTACATTTCAACCATTTTGGAGCATAAAAACTCGTTGGAACTTCAGCTTCCCTAAAAAGAGGATTTTGCACAAAAGATAGGGAATCCAATAACTCAGCCGCTGACTGTACAGCGCGCCTTTGATCACTCGTTACAACCAGTTTCGCTGATTCAATCGCCTCAATTGTTTCAATTGGTATAGGAGTTTCTTTTACTGTAGTCCCTAAATCATATTGCTTCATCCATTCACGAAATGAAATAATTGTCATTGGCTCTATAGTACTGTCCAAACGACCATGACGAATAAAAGAAATTCGCATTCTTTCCACTCCCCATTCATCACTTACGAACTATATTACGTACTTTTTTTATTGCCATCATACCATGCATAAAAAGAAAGTTATATATCCCCACCACTATCATGTGTTATCGAAGTGTGCACACCATCCAGTCCATCAAAATATGTAGTTGTTTCATGATGACGCACTTTCTTCAACTGTATATATGAAAATAAAAATAATAAAATCGCTATAAAGCTCCCCACAATTTCAAACATCATTTTCCAGCCCCTAATTTCCCCCACTTTAGTAGGTCATTGTATCTTTTATTATACTCCCGTATAAAGATGTATGCATTTTCATCGTTCCTCTCCTAAACAATATTTTTTACATATTTCCTTACAAAAAGTGAATATTTTTCGAATTTTTACTTTGGAAACATTTACAAAGTAGTAAATATAGTTCAAAATAAGAAGAAATAAAAAAGCCCAAATTATTCTTTTTTTGGGAAAACTGGAACAAGGAGAGTTGCTTATGCAGATCGCAGAAACTGGAGATATCATTGAATTTAAAGGTGGAATGCAAGGCCGTGTTCAAAAGGTAAATCAAAACTCCGTTATTGTTGATATAACAATTATGGAGAATTTTAGAGAACTAGATATGGAACCTCTTACAGTTGTAAGCCATAAAAACTATACTGTCATTAATCAACATGCATAATATAATAGAAAGAAAGGATCTGTATATCATACAGATCCTTTCTTTCTATATTAACGATTATCGATCTTTTCTGGATATAAATCGTGATTCATCATGCGGTAGTCTGCCATTTTCTCATACTTAGTTCCTGGGCGGCCGTAGTTACAGTAAGGATCGATTGAAATACCACCACGTGGTGTAAATTTCCCCCATACCTCAATATAGCGTGGATCCATTAATTTAATTAAATCATTCATAATAACGTTCATGCAATCTTCGTGGAAGTCACCATGATTTCGGAAGCTAAATAAATATAGCTTTAAAGATTTACTCTCTACCATTCTTTGTTCTGGAATGTAGCTAATATAAATTGTTGCAAAATCTGGTTGTCCTGTTTTCGGACATAAACTTGTAAATTCAGGACAATTGAATTTTACAAAGTAATCACGGTTTGGATGGTTATTATCAAATACCTCTAAAATTTCCGGGCTATATTCAAATACATATTTTGTATTTTGATTTCCTAATAATGTTACATCTTTTAAATCTTCATCTAATCTTCCTGCCATTTTAAACATCCCTTCTCATTATACCCCTCGTTTATTTCCCCATACTAACGCATGAAGCTGAGGCAGTACTTTCGCATCATTCATTTCTTTACAATTCACAGCTTTTTCAATAAGCCACTCATATTTTTCTAATAGTTTTTTTATAAGCACCGCATCATCCACTGTTTTCGTATCATCATTCCCTACTTGTAAGAAAAATGGTACATTCGGATAACGCTCGTGCATCTTAACTGCATATTCAAAATCTTGATCATCGAATACTACTACTTTTAAACTAAAATCTTTCCCTGCTAGTTTATGAATAACAGAATCTAACATCTGAAAATCTGTTTTCATAGTTGAACTTGGTGGTTTTGGAGAAATCGTTACCTCATCAATTTGAAGCAACCAATCTTGCCATTTACTCCCTTGCGTTTCTACCGCTGTTCGCATTCCATTCTCCTTTAATATAGAAAGAAGAAATTGCATATTTTTCAGCAAAACAGGATTTCCACCCGAAATCGTAACATGAGAAAAATTTTCTCCACCAATTTCTACAAGCTCATTCCAAATGTCTTCCGGTGTCATTTGTTTAATTTGATCTTTGGCCGATCCATCCCATGTAAAAGCAGAATCACACCAATCACAGCTATAATCACAGCCCGCTGTACGGATAAACATTGTCTTTTGTCCTACAACCATCCCTTCTCCTTGAATGGTTGGACCAAATATTTCTAAGACGGGGATTTTACTCATCGAGCATCCACTCCCGTCTTACTTCCGCATAACTAGTCGGCGTCTCAAAAAGACGAACAAATTCAACACGAGCTCCCTTATATTCGTTCGCACGATTATCTTTCGTTAAGGCTTCTGCCATCTTTTCATAAATCCAAACGACCATATTTTCAGCAGTCGTATTCATTTCTGGCAATGTTTCGTTTAAATAACGATGATCTAAATAAATTTCTATTTCATTTTTCCAAATCTCTTTTATATCTCCAAAGTCAATTGCAAGGCCTATTTCATTTACATATCCGCTAATTCCAAATACGACTTTATATGTGTGTCCATGTAAATTTTTACATTTCCCTTCATAGCAGTGTAAATGGTGCGCTGCGTCAAATGTAAATTCCTTGCTGACCATTACTCTTTTATTATGATATTTGAGTTGTTCACGCTGAATATCCTTGTCCATTTTTTGCAAATTTTCTACGATGCGAAATCCAAAAAAGTTATCCATTAGTTGCTCGCTCCTTCGCGTTCTTGTAGATACGTATCTAATCCCGCTTTACGAAGTTGACATGCTGGACATTCACCGCAACCATCACCAATGATTCCGTTATAACATGTTAATGTTTTTTCTCTAACAAACTCAAATGCTCCAAGTTCATCAGATAATTTCCATGTCTCTGCTTTATCAATCCACATAAGTGGTGTATGAATAACAAACGGATAATCCATAGATAAATTTAATGTAACGTTTAATGATTTCACAAACACGTCACGACAATCTGGATAACCACTGAAATCAGTTTCACATACACCCGTTACAATATGACGTGCTCCAACTTGTTTTGCTAATACAGCCGCAAATGATAAAAATAGTAAATTTCGTCCATCTACAAATGTTGATGGCAATTCACCTTCTTCATGTGTAATCTCCATATCCGTTCTCGTTAACGCATTTGGAGCAAGTTGATTTAATAGGCTCATATCTAGTATCGTATGTTTAATTCCTAGCTCTTTCGCAATTTCCGCTGCACAATCAATTTCTAATTTATGACGTTGATTGTAGTTAAATGTTACAGCTTCCACTTCTTCAAACTGCTGTATCGCCCAAAATAAACATGTTGTACTATCTTGTCCACCACTAAAAACAACAACTGCTTTTTCTTTTTTCATTTCACTCATTCTCCTTCTCTACTACGAATAAGAAGAAAGAACGTTCTTGAACTGTCACAATAAAAAAACAAAACAATACCTAATGATATTGTTGTTTCCATAGTTTTTTATAGAGGGAGTTCGCGAACCTCTCCCATGCAGTGCACGGAATTTCTTCTTTCATTGACAAAGATTATTGTAACATATTGTATACTACCAGAAAAAATTTCTGATTTTTTCCGCTATTTCGCATTTCATTTATTTCATTTTATAGTATGATTAATTTAATGTTAAAAGAGAGGAGGCATCCCACTGGAACTCTTTATTATTTACCTCTTTTTAAATATATTATCTATTCTCGTTACAATGCTCGTATATCATTTATTTTGGAATCAGAAAGGGAAACGATCTCCTAAATTAAATTCAGCCATATTTATTGTATTGTGTTGCCTCGCTACCATACTATGTATCACTTTCGCAGCAAAAACAAATAATGGTTTTCAGTTCGACATGCGACATATCGTATTAATTGTCGGCACGTTAACGGGAGGGCCTATTGCTGGTGGTTCTATTTTAGCTGTATTAAACATTTATCGCTTTTTATTGGGAGGAATAGGTGCGTTTCCATCCTTTATCGCTTCTATTCTCCTATTTATTGTTCTACTATTAACATACAAATTTTTTAATCGAAGTTCTAATCATATAAAAATAACACTTGCTATTTTTTACAGTCTTACTTATGGATTTGGTTGGATACCATTTTTCCTTGCAAGTGTTACAAATGAGGCAGATTATATACCACATATCATTGTGTACGAACTATGTACGATGATTGGTACGATCCTTATTTTATATTTACTACACATATTACAAATGCAAGTTCGTCTCCAAAATGAACTTATGAACGCTGAGAAATTTCATTTAATCGGCGAAATGGCAGCTTCTATCTCTCATGAAATTCGTAATCCTTTAACTGCAACGAAAGGTTTTTTACAACTTTTACAGTCAGATGCATGTTCTGAGAAAGAACGAAAATTATATATCGACATAGCCATTAATGGTATCGAACAAGCAAATCACGTTCTTACAGACTACTTAACTTTTGCAAAACCGAGTATTGAAAAAGAACAAAAATTACAAGTAGAGGAAGAATTACTTCATGCGTTGTCTTTGATCACACCTCTCGCCAATTTAGCAAATGTTCGTATAAATTATATAAAACAAAGTACATCTTTCTTTATCGCTGGCGAAAAGCAAAAACTGAACCAATGTTTATTAAATATTTTTAAAAATTGTATTGAGGCTATGCCTACAGGTGGCGACCTTATTCTTACATTAGTTCCAGACCATAAACATATACAATTATATATAAAAGATACAGGAGTTGGTATGGATCAAGAACAAATAAAACGCCTTGGATCACCTTTCTACTCAACGAAAGAAAAAGGTACCGGACTCGGAATGATGGTCGTCTTCAGCGTCATTCAAGCAATGGATGGAAAGATTGATATTATGAGCGAAAAAGGTACAGGTACAACTTTCTTATTAACTTTCCCACTCATACAAAAAACGTGATGAACTTCATCACGTTTTTTCTGTTCCTTCAACTAATTCTGCAAAAGCTTTCACTTTCCCATGCGGCTTTTGATTTTCTTTCCGAGCTTTCCAGGCGCGCTCTTCTTCTCTCTTTTTCTTTGACATGCTTTTCAACTCCTTCTTTTCTTTTCTTTTCTCCATGTAGTATTCCAAAATGAGAAAGAAAACTATGCATGAGTAAAAAAGAAAAGAAGCGGTTCCCCACTTCTTTCATTTTAACGCTGTAAAATTGCATGTTTCGCTTCTTTTAGCTGTGTAAGATGTCTTTGTTCGTGTAAATCTAGAAATTGAACCCATTGATATAAATTCAAATCATTAAAAATAGGATGTTTTAATCCATTTTCAAATAATTCTTTTTCATCTATTACACTATGAAGGGCATGTAATAATTCTTGTCGTGAATGTTCTAGTAATTGAATTCCTTGCAGTTTTTTCATTAATGTTTCTGTTGGTTTCATTTGTTGAGGAGCTTCCCTTTTATGTGTGCGATCAAGCGTAAGTTGGAGGTCTTTAAATGGAGCAAGTTTTCTTTCTTTTTTTTGCAAAGCATATACAAGGGCAGATGTGACAGACTGTTCAACTAAATGCAAATGATGCAAAATTTGAATAATACTCCATTTATCACGGCGTGGCTTTACATTCACCTCCGTATCATTTAACATTTCAATTTCTGATAACAGCGTGCTTCGTGTAGACTGTAATGAGTGGACTAAAGTTTCTAAACTAACATCCATATTAGATTGAAGCATAGTGCTTTCCCCCCTTTTGTTGGTGAAAAGGGGCGCTCCCCATTAGAAACACCCCTAAAATAATTCTGAATTTTCTTTTATTATCTCATCATTTTTCTATTATGTCGATGTTAAACATAGGAAAAAAGTGCATGTTTTTTACAATTTTGTGTCGTCAACAGCACGTAACCACGCTTCAATTTCTGTAATTACACTTTTTACACACCCTTCAGCGAATGGTGATGTTAAATTTGCAACTTCTACTAATTCTAAGAATGATTTACTTCCACCTTGTTGACAAAGATTCACATAATCTTCCCAAGCCTCTTGTCTATTATCTCTTGCACGTTTCCAAAATTGCAGTGCACAAATTTGAGCTAACGTGTAGTCAATATAATAGAAAGGTGAACTATAAATATGACCTTGACGTTGCCAGAAACCACCACGCTCTAAATAATCATTATCTTCATAATCACGATGTGGTAAATACTTCTTCTCTATGTTACGCCATGCTGACTTACGTTCTGCTGGCGATGCTTCTGGATTTTCATATACATAATGTTGATATTCATCTACAGATACACCGTACGGTAAGAATAGAAGTGCTGAACTTAAGTGTGAGAAATAATATTTATCCGCATCTTCTTCAAAGAATAACTTCATCCATGGCCATGTAAAGAATTCCATACTCATTGAATGGATTTCACATGCTTCATATGTTGGCCAATTATATTCTGGAATTTCATACTTACGACTTTCATATACTTGGAAAGCATGACCAGCTTCATGTGTTAATACATCAATGTCCCCAGACGTTCCATTAAAGTTTGAGAAGATGAATGGCGCTTTATAATTCTCAATATATGTACAATATCCACCACCAGCTTTTCCTTTTTTCGCAACTAAATCTAATAAATCATTATCGAGCATGAAATTAAAAAACTCATCTGTTTCAGCTGATAATTCTTTATACATCGTTTTCCCGTGATTAATAATCCAATCGGCATCGCCTTTTGGAGTTGGATTACCTGTAGCAAACTCAAAGTTTTCATCATAATAAGCGAGCTTTTCTACACCAATGCGTGCTTTTTGTCTATTTCTTAACTCGGTTGCAACTGGAACGATATAATCTAATACTTGCTGACGATAGTTCGCTACCATTTCAGCATTATAATCTGTACGATACATTCTTGCATATCCTAATTCAACAAAGTTTTTAAAACCAAGTGTTTTTGCGATTTTCGTTCTCACTTTAACAAGCTCATCATAAATACGATCTAACTCTTCCTCGTTCTCAGCTAAAAATCCGTAGTATGCTTCACTTGCTGCTTTGCGTTCACTTCTTTCTTTTCCTTGCATAAACGGAATAAGTTGCGATAACGTTCTTTCTTCTCCTGCAAAGTCAATCTTTGCAGATGCTAATAACTGTGTATATTGCGAAGACAATTTATTCTCTAATTGTAAATCTTTCACTACTTCATCTGAATATGTTTTTAAATCACATTCAGCTAGAGCAAATAATTGCTTTCCATAATACGCTTCTAATTCTTCGCGGAATGGAGAATGAATTAACGCATTATAATACTTTGTACCATACCCTTGTACAACTGGAGAGAATTCATCAAAGAAATCCTGCTCATCCTTATAAAAGGCATCTGTCGTATCAACAGAATGACGAATGTAACAAAGGTTACCCATTGTACCAAAGTCATTACGAATTTCGTTAATTGAATTGATAACTTGTTTTTGTTCTTCTACAGTTTTTGCGTTATCAAACTTCTCTAAAGCAACAGTAAATTTCCCTTTTAATTCTTCAATATTTGGCCGTTTATATTCATAGTCTTTAAATGACATGAACGAGCCCCCTCTCCATTATATGTATCATTATTATAATTCAATTCTTACTTACAAATCTCCTCTTATTCTTCAGCAAAATGCGGTAGATGATATCATAAATACATGCACACAAAAAAGCCTTGGATTTCTTTATCCAAAGCTCCTTTGGAACATATCATCATTTTTCATACTTTCCAATTTTTTTCAATAGCTCGAGTAATTCATCCTTCTCATCCTTCGTTAACATTTCAAAAGACTGATATATAACTTGCTCATGACCTGGAAAAATAGAAGCAATAAAGCTCTCTCCAGACTCCGTTAATTGTGCATAAATAACACGCCTGTCATTTGGACATGGAATTCGTTTTACAAGCCCTTTTTTCTCTAGCTTATCTACAACGTATGTAATGCTGCCACTAGCTATTAAAATACGCTCACCGATTTGCTGAAGTGGTTGGCCTCCTTTATGATATAGTAATTCTAATACAGCAAACTCAGTTGGATTTAATCCGTTACTTTGTATGGATTTATTTGTAGTATCCATAACAGAACGATGTACACGGGATAATGCAATAAATACTTTTAAAGATTGAGAAATGTCTTCTCGCTCATTATTTGATGTCATACCATTTCAACCCTTCACTTAAATTCTCCGCAACAAAAAGAAAAGCAACGTAGCACTTCATTACAACTTCCGAATGAATATTCACTCATTCCTTTTCCTTTCCCTAATGTAATGCAAATGATTCTTGAATAAAAACATGACAATTTTAACATAGTTTATATATAATGATAATAAAAAAAGAAGGAGTACCAAATTTGAAAGTCAAATTACAAAGCATAGTTTTTTACATACTGCTTGTTATACTGCCAACGATAGGGATTGGTGCCACATTTTTTTCATATCACACTTATCAAATGAAACAGGCAAACAAACTATCTGCTCACACTGTTCTCTTTTTATATAGAGACTATTTAGACCATCACCTTGGTGAAGCTATATCTGCCTTAGAAATGCTCGCAAAAGTCGTAGGGACCGAAACTGGAAACATCAATGGGATTAAACAGATTGTACATGATACCGATGGAAATGATGAACGTTTTTCCGGTCTATATTACGCTACGACAGATGGGATGATTACACTCGCATCCCAAGGCGATTCGCCGCCTATTGACGTCTCTGACCGCCAATACATCCAAGATGCATTGCAATCTAAGAAAACAACTGTATCATCAGTTATTACAGATCGCGTTCTTGGACATCAAGCTATTATGATTGCGTCTCCAATATTTAATAGACAAAAGGAACTCTCAGGCTTATTATTAGCAAGTTTACGCTTTGACTACATTTCAGCCTCTTTAAATGCTATTAAACCACAATATCATTTCGAAGTAACTGATAAACATGATGTAGTTTTTCTAACCGATGATAATAACGAAACAAGCGACGGGCATTCTAACATGCTTACTACCCCACTCCAAAGATTAAATTGGAAAGTTTCTGTTTCTCCGTTACCTATTCATCAACAAACTTTATACCAGTTAGTTGCAATAGAGTGTATAGCTACTTTATTTTTAATGTCTATTTTATTTTTACTTGCTCAATATATGTTATTAAAACGTCAAACAAAACTAGAAAGACAACAAAATGAACTGCAAAAAATTGAATTGGTTGGAACTTTTGCAGCTAGTACAGCTCATGAAATCCGTAACCCTCTTACTGGAATTAAAGGACTCGTTGCTCTGTTAAAAGAGAAATATAAAGATGAACAGGATCAGTTCTACTTTTCCGTAATCGAACAAGAAATAGAACGGATTAATGAAATTGTAAGCGAATTTCTTATTCTTGGAAAACCAACTGCCATCATTGAACAAACATATGATGTAAGAACGATAATTAATGAGGTATCATTAATTATCCAATCTGAAGCGAATCTACATAACATTGTATTTCATTTACATTTGCCAGACCACCCTGTTCATATACGTTGCTCAAAAGACCATATGAAACAAGTGGTTTTAAACATTACAAAAAATGCAATTGAAGCCATGGCTTCTGGTGATACATTAACCATTGTAGTAACAAACAACGAAAAACACGCACACTTGCAAATTATTGATACTGGAAAAGGGATTCCTAAACATATTCAAAAACACCTCTTTCATCCGTTCTTTACTAATAAAGATACTGGAACAGGTCTTGGGCTTGTTATATGTAAACGAATTGTAGAGATGTACAATGGGCATATATTTATTGATAGTAAAGAAAACAAAGGAACGACAGTTCATATAGAGATTCCATTACACATAGTATAATTATCCTTATCTTAAAAGGGTAATTATACTTATTTCATAAAACCAGCTACAAACATTCTCCAAAAATTGTTTGATTTCCCTTCATACCCAATTTGAAAAATAGGAACCTTTATAATTGAAAACCATTTCGGTGTTTGTTTTTCTTTGTAACGCTGATACTGTACGATAAGCTTGTCCAATTCTTGACTAACTTGAATTGTCTCCATACTATTTAACCCACTTGTTAATCCTAAATGAATCATTTCTTCACGTTTCATATGAATATCATGCGAAAGCTTTTCTAATGTGTACTTCCTTTTTACAGTAAACATCCATATCCCCCTTATTTTTCTTCAATACTCTCAACGCCTCTTCTACTTTAGCCCTTTAAACACTTAATCCTATTTAAAATTGAAGAATCAGAAAATTTAACATTTTTCCCCTGTAATTTACAAATCTTTACCCTCACTTTGAGAATTATTACAAATTATTCTATCTTTGTAAATACATTCGCAATAATAGACATTTTTTTCATCTTCTTTTTTATAAATACTCAGTAAACAGTGGATTCTCTATTTTCAATGTACTTTTCTTCGACATTTTTTGTTTAATTTATGTAAAAACGCAAAACATAATGATGATTGATAAAGTGAAACTTGAATTAGTGGGAATTTTGTTCATCTCCCACTAATTATTAGCCTTCACCAATCGAGCGCTTACGGGCAGTGGATCTCCCACCTAACTTCTTTGCTCTAGCCGAATTTTGAGGTGGGAGTCTTACTGCCCGCAAATAGCGGGATAAAATAGAAAGGAAATATTTATATGCGCAAATATACCATTGCATTTCTCGTCTTCACCCTGTTCATACCCTTCTTCTTCTTTCCTATTCAAGCAAACGCTCATACGAATAAGGTTGCTATTGTCATCGATGATTTCGGCAATAATATGAAAGGCACAGATAAGATGTTATCACTTCCAATTCCACTCACTGTTGCTGTTATGCCATTTCTTCCTTCTACTAAACAAGACGCAATAGCTGCCCATAAAAAAGGGCATGAAGTTATTATACATATGCCAATGGAACCAATTAGAGGAAAAAAAGAGTGGCTTGGACCAAAAGCGATTACAACAGATTTAAGCGATGAAGAAATAAACAACCGACTCGAACAAGCAATTCAAGAAATACCTCATGCAATAGGAATGAACAATCATATGGGATCAAAAGTAACCGCTGATGAAAGGATTGTACGTCTTATACTTTCTGTCTGTAAAAAACACGGTTTATTTTATTTAGATAGTAAAACAAACCCTAATAGTGTTGTCCCAAAAATCGGTAAAGAATTAGGCGTGCCTATTATTGAAAACCAATTATTTTTTGATGATGTATATACGGTAAGTCACATTTCAAAACAAGCACAATTACTCATAAAAAAAATCCAAGACAAACCCATTATGGTAGCTATCGGACACGTTGGGGCTCCAGGTGAAATTACATCACGTATTATCGAAACTTCTATTCCTAAAATTCGTGAGCATGCAGACTTTATTTTTTTATCTGATTTAGCGTTATCTCCACCTTCTGTTTCAAAATAAGATTCATTTCTCGCACTAAAAAAGGTACCTATCTACATATAGCAGATAGGTACCTTTCCTTTTCAACTTAAATATAATCTACATGACTGACCCTGAATCCCTTTTTCTCTATCTTTTCAATTAATTGCTTTAATTTTTTTTCATTTAACTCATCCGATATATTTACGATAACACGGCGAATATATTGATCACCATTATCAAGCGTAAACAGCCCACCGATATTATATGCTTTTAATAATGTCCCAAGCTCTTTAATTGTTCCCTTACAATCTTGTGTTGCAATTGTTAATATATAACCACCCGTCCGCATACCGAACGAATCCTCAATAACATCAAATACATTAGAATGTGTTAAAATGCCGACAAATTCATTATACTCATTTAAAACCGCTAAAAACGGGAGACGACGAATAACGTAAAAAGCTCTAAAAAAAGAATCCTTTTCAAAAATAAACGAATTTGGATTTTCCAGTACATCTTCTGTACTTACATCCTCTAATCTGCTATTACACTTCTTTTCTAAAAGATCTACTTTATAAATAATCCCCGTGAATTCCTTCTCATTTTCTGCTAATACAGGGATTGCGCGAAATCCCGTTTCATTCATAATTTGTAACGCCTTTTCACCAGAATCATTCGTTTTACAAAATGTCACCTGCTGTTTTGGCAGAAAATGATATTTAACTCGCAAAATATGTTCCTCCTTACATGTCAACATGTAATCTATATATAATAAGGAGACCTATATTTTATGAGTGAAATTTCTTTTTAAAACGCTTTCATTTTTATGGAATGGTAATCTCTGTGAATACATCTTTATATAACAGAACTTTTTGCCCCTTTTATCATTAAAAGCTTTACGTGATAGTTCATTAAATACTCTATACCTTCCAACCATTTTTTCGCTTCTTCTGGAGTTTTCCCCCACACGATCATTCCGTAATTATGAACAAGGACTACTCCTCCACCTTCAATAAAATTCGGAACATTATTTTCTAATAAATTAGCGAATTTCTTTTCATCTTCTACAATTGGAATTGTCATTTCTGTAATACCATCTTTTCCAAAAACACGTTCCACACTACGTTTTTCGAATGTTACTTCTCCTTCTTTCCCATATAGCTCTGACATTAAATGACTATCTACAGTCTGTACTTGTAAAATGCATTCTGCACTACTTTTTTTATAAATATCCGCATGCATAAATGACTCTATAGCTGGTTTTTCTTCGTTTTCAAATACTGGCTCACACATGCAATTTACGACAATAAAATCTTCTTCAGAAAATACCCCTTTATCTCTTCCCTCTACATTCACTAAAAATGTTAATGGCTCTTTTGACGTACACATTGATAAACTAATTTTCGTACCATAAAACCAATCGCGAAGTGCCAATTCTGCTTTCACATCTTTTAATTCGTTCCATTTTTTCAGAAAAAATAACATTTCGTCACCCCCGGCGTAATATTAATATAATGTTCAAATCCTTTCTATGTAAAAGGATTGTTTTTTGATTATTCTAAAAATTTAATTGAATTATCACACGAGAATGCCTTTTTGTCAATATGGTTTCAGCACCTATCGGAAAAATAGGCCTATCACATGTAAACACTCCTGTCTATTTAGCACTTGATTTTGTACATATAAAAAATACGTTATTCTTCTTATTAAAGAATAACGTATTTTTCTCATTTATTATTTTTTTATTGCCTTATACAGAAATTGTGCATATTGCTCACGTGTTACGAAATCATCCCCTAAAAAGTTCCCATTCCCGTCACCTTTTGATATATTATTATCCACTAATGCTTTCACATATCCTTCTGCCCAATGACCTGTTGGTACGTCTGTAAAGTTCTCCAAATTATTTTCATTTTCATTTAACTGAAATACTTTTTGTAATACTACTGACATCTCGTACCTAGTTAATACTCCTTCTGGACGAAACTTACCTGTACCATCTCCTTGCATAATTCCAGCTTGTGCAACTGTAGCAATATCTTGCTCAAACATATGCCCTTTCGTATCAGTAAACATCTCTTTCTGCTCTACTTTACTTTCTAATTTCAAGTACCTTTGTACTAAAGACGCAACTTGTCCACGAGTAATATTATCCCCAAATCCAAATTTACCATTTCCATATCCTTTAAAAATATCTTCTTTCGCTAAATAGTTAATTGCTGTCTCTGACCAATGTCCTTTCGGCACATCATTAAATTCTATTACTGCTTCTATTTTCTCGTCTTCTTTAGATGTATTGTCCTCTTTACTTTCTACTACATTTTGAATAACAGATCCTGTAAAGAAGATTCCTGTATCTGCAAATGGGTCTTTCACACCAAATTCATATACTTTCTCACCTGGTGTACTCCACTTAACTACATCGTTACTATACGTACCATCTTCACTCTTCAAACGAATTTTTGTAGAGATTTTACCATCTTTTTCGTATACAGGTACTTTCACTTCTTTATTTACTTCTGTGTCCGCTAAAAAGACTTTTTGATTTTGAACATTAATGTAAGCTGTCTTACTTAGTTCCACAACTGGTCTCACATCGCGGATTTCATTTGCCACAAAACTTAGAAATACTAACTTTTTCAAATTGCTAACTGGTGTTAAGTCTGAAATATAATTTGCCTCTAAATCAAGCTTTTGTAAGTTTACTAGATTCGATAATGGAGTAATATCCTTTAACTCATTATTAGGTAAATCTAATTCTGTAAGCTGAGTCATTTTAGCAAGTGGTGTCACATCTTCAATTTGATTTTTCCCGATAAATAATTTATTTAATTGATTCATTTGATCAATACCCGATAAATCTTTAACCTTATTACGTGTTAATACTAAGTCCTTTAAAGGTAATGAATATAACGGTTTAATATCTTCAACTTGATTACCTGCTAAAGTTAAGTATGTTACATTTTTCAACGTGCTTAATGGAGCAACGTCCGTAATTTTATTATTTGCTAAATTCAAGTAATCTAGTTGTTCCATTTTCGCTAATGCTGTTACATCTTCTATTTGGTTGCCTGATAGATATAAACTTTTTACATTTTTCATTTCAATTAGTGGTGCAACATTTGTAATTTTATTATTACTCAAATCAAGAGATTCTAAATTATCCATCTTAACAAGTGGTGTTACATCTGAAAATTCATTACCACGCAAAGCTAAATGATTTAATTGCTTTAAATTCGCAAAGAACGACGGATCTGTTATCTTCGCATTCGCAACTGTTAAAGATTTTAAATTTGGCATATATTTTAATGCACTATAATCCAGAATCTCATTCGTGTTTAAAAACAAGTCCTTTACTTGTAATAACTCCTCTTTCGTAATTGGTGTATTTAAATCTTTTCGATTAAATACTTTTTTATTAACAAGTTCTCTTAATTTGTTATCTGTTATCATATTTTGACTATCAACTGGATGATCCGTTTCCGTATTGCCTGAATTAGAGTTATCATCTGGTTTCTCTGTTTCTTTGTCACCTACAGTTGGATCTTTAATTTCAAATTGAACTTGATATTTGTGATCATATCCGATGGCCGGAATAAGTATATGCATTTGCATATTATGCTTCTTCTCAAATTCGCCAATTTCAAATTGGACTACTTTCGTTCCATTTTTCCTCTTATCTTCTGATAAAACTTTCACATCTTGAAATACACCAGGTTGGTTTTTATCCTCTATTCTAAGATATTGAAAATAATCGCTATCTTGTATTGTTACAGTAACGATTTTTTTCCCATCTTCAATTGCTACTTTAGGATTTTTTATGTACTGAGAAACCATAGATGGCTCATCTTTTTGATCCTTATATATTTTAATCTCAGTATCATACGTGCGATCACTGGCTGCTGCTACCGACTGGTTTGCTTCAATTTTTATTGCTGCTAACGCTGGAGTAGAATACGCAGCAAATGGAATAGCTAATGTTGTTGCTACTACTAGAGCTTTAATATAACTTTTTTTCAAAATAATATCCCCTTATCTTATATATATTTCAATTGATAATTACTATCAATCACTAACATAATAAATGATAATGAATCTCATTATCATTGTCAATAAGAATATTACATTAAGTTTATATTTCCATAGATAAAAAATAAAAAACCCTTTACTCAAAGGGCTTTTTTGCCTATCGTATGAAGGATTTCACTTTTTTCTTTTTCATTAATAACACCAATTTTTTGCAAAATGTTTGCATACAATACAAGTTTATTATATATCCGTTCCGACATACTTTCCCTTCTTTCCTTCGACCAACTTTTTTTGTATTGGTAAATTATATGAACGAGATGAGAAAATGTGTCCACTTTTTGCATAAATACAAATCTTTTATTTTTTTTACTTGCTGCTAGTAAAACTCCCACCTAAAAATTAGGTGGGAGTCTAAATGTATTCAATTCATTTAGCAAACTGTCCATTGAATATTATGCTTTTTGACTTCTTCTTCAAAACTATAGGGCATTTTCTTATCACAAATAATATGTTGAATACGAGAAAATCCTGCTATTCGGTAGTTCCCTTTGACGCCTACCTTTGTATGATCGCATAAAATATACGTTTTCTCAGCTAATTTCATCATCGCTTCTGACAGTTTCGCCTTTTCTAATTCAAAGCTAGAAACCCCAAAACCTTGCAACAACCCATCAATCGAAACGAATGCTTTATGAAAATGAAATTGATGAATTACTTGCTGTGAAATAGACCCCGACACACGTGAATGTTTTGGAGATACTTTCCCGCCTATAAATAAAACTTCACCGTGAAACATCTTTTTATTAATAGAAGAAATTAATTGTGTTGCTACTGGAAATGAACTTGTTACAATCGTTAAATTTTTACGATGAACAAGATATGGCACCATTTGAAGTGGTGTACTTCCATCATCAATCGCAATAACATCTCCATCTTCCACAAACGTTGCTGCTTTATACCCAATTCTTTTCTTCTCTTCTATATGCAGCATCTCTCGTTCTAACATCGGTGCCTCTATCCCAGCTCCCGGAAGTTGAACGGCTCCACCGTACACTTTCTTCAATTTTTTTTCACGATCTAATTCTTCTAAATACCGACGAATCGTCTCTGTTGATACTGCGAACTCTCTCGCTAATTCTGAGACTTTCACTTTCCCTTTAAACTCTATCTTCTCAAGAATTGTCCTCTTTCTCTCTTCACCTACTACAGACATAGCCTCACCCCATTTATATCTACCTCATAAACTGTCTTACTTATACAAAGTTATAATTTTCTTTGTAAGTGAAAATCTCTTCATGAATATAAATACCGCGCTTTTCTAGTTCGTCAAAAATAATTTGTGGATTTTCGAAAGCTTCTTCAGGAGTAATAACACCGACTTTATTAACTACTCCTTTTGCAATTAACTCTGTAGCGATTCCAAATGGGATACCAACATTTCTTGTATAGGCCCTTAATTTCTCCCAACCTACTACAGAACCGTCAGATAGCGGATGTGTATGGTATAACACATGCCTTTGTTTTTGATTATTTTTCATACCTACTACTTCTACATGAAGTGCATAACCATAAAGCTCTGTTGCTTGTCCTTCTTTCGATTTTAATAGATACTTCGAAATACAATCCATAATACCAATTTCTTTACCGTTTATTTCAATTTGATCATTACGCAATATACCATAATCATATAAAGCACGAACGAGCTGCATATTTTGCTCTGGCCAAGTTCCTCTTGTTTCAATAAGCTGTACACCTTTATCTTCCAGTGCCTTCGCTAACGTAATCGTTTCTGAATGCGGGATTATATACTGCATTGTTTTTCCGTAAGGCGCTGGTAATTCAATTTCTCTCGGGCGCGCAAACGGAGGTACTTGCTTAAATTCACCTTCCTCATACACTGTACGCGTCGGCAAATGTGGATCATATTCATATGTCGTTGTCTCTGTAATTGATGCAGAAAAAGCAATTGGACGATACGAGCCATGACTTACTCGAACTGACTCTACAGTATCTAGCTGATTTGCTGCATACATGGCCATCATTTGCGTTACACCTGGTGTCATACCAAACCCAGGTAAACATGTTGTTCCATGTTGAACAAATTTAGAATGGGATTCATTTTCTTCACCGAATCCATTTAAGTTCACACCGTGACAACCGGCCTCTGCGATACAGCGAGTAGACAATCCATTTAACTTTATCGTCGTACCATCCATTACAATGTTATAGCCCTTCATTTTTGCGACCGTATCCTCATGATTTGTCACATCGACTTTCACAAAATCAACACGAGGATCATTTAACCACTCTACTACTTTTCGGCCTTCCTCTTCATTAAAATCGGCTACCGTAATCGTCTCAAAAGATGAAAATTGAACTAAATCTAAAATTGCTTCACGACAAATTTTACCTGCTCCACCTAAGCAAAATACTTTCACCCTATAACAACCCCTTTAGCAATACTATCAACTAAGCGAATAATATCTTCTTCATGTACATCGCCGATATTTCCAATGCGGAACGTATCTACTTTCGAAATTTTACCTGGATAAATAACAAATCCATATCGCTTTAATTCATTATATAGCTGCAAAAATTCAAATCCTGCTTCTGGATAAATGAAAGATGTAATAATAGGAGATTGATATTTTTCATCTACTAATGGCTTAAAGCCTATTTCTTTCATTTTGTGCACTAGTAGTTTTTGATTGCTATAATATCGATTGTAACGGGCTCTTACCCCGCCTTCTTCTTCTAATTCAAGCAATGCCTGATAAAAAGCATGTACAACATGTGTAGGTGAAGTAAAGCGCCATTTCCCATTTTGCTCTTCCATCGTTTCCCACTGATCATATAAATCTAATGATAAAGAACGAGCTTGCCCTTTACATTTCAATAGTTCATCACGATTTGCGATGACAAAACTGAATCCGGGAACACCTTGAATACATTTATTCGCACTACTAATTAGAAAGTCAATTTGCAACTCAGCGATATCTATTTCAATACCACCGAAACTACTCATTGCGTCAACCAGTGTAACTTTTCCATATTGTTTTCCCAATTTACATACGTCTACAATTGGATTAATAATACCTGTAGTTGTTTCACAATGAACAACTACAATATGCGTAATCTCTTTATCTTGTTGTAATAACTGTTCTACTTCTGCAATATTAGTAGGCTCCCACTCTTCTGTTTGACTGACCACCACATCTATATGTAACATCTCTGCCATTTGTACAATCCGCTTACCGTACGCACCATTTGTACAAACTAGCAGCTTTCCGTTTCTAGGAATAACAGAACCAATTACTGCTTCAACCGCAAACGTACCGCTTCCTTGCATTAAAACTGTTGTGTACTTTTCTTCTTCCTTTGTCGCTAACGATACAAGCCTATTTCTTACATCTTGCACCATCGTGTTATATTCAACATCCCACGTACACCAATCGTATAACATAACTTCTTTTACAGTTTTTGTTGTCGTTAATGGTCCTGGTGTTAATAATAAATAGTGATTTTCATTCATGATCGTGTGCCCCCCTTTATGAAATAATAAGTTCTTGTTTCTCGATATGTTCAATTACGTTTTCGAGCTCCTGCATCGTTTCAATTGTAAAATGAGCCCCATTTTCAATGAAACGATTACGAACTACTTCTATTTTTTCACGAAGCTCTAACGGATCCATATTCTCAACTTCCTCTTCCGTTAAACCGAGCTCACTACTACCGAGGATTACACCAACTGTCCACATTCCAGCATTTCTGCCCTCTTTCATATCTGACACGGTGTCTCCAACTTTTATCATATGATTCATTGGGTATACACAGAGTTCCATCGCATTTTTATAACACATCCACGGATATGGACGACCTGCTGGAACATCATTTGGCGTCACAAGAAAATCAGGTTTATACCCTTGTATTTCTGCTTCTTTTGCAACAATGTCCATCATTTCTCTCGTATAACCAGTTGTTGATCCAATTTTAATACCTCTTTCACGTAGTGAAGAAACCACTTCTTTTACCCCATCAATTGGCGTGGCATAGTACGGTAAAATAGCAAAGAGAATTTCTTCAAACTCTTCATACATCTCATGAATATCTTCTTCTGTTGGTAATTGTCCGAAGACACGCTTCCACTCATTCGAAATACGGGGCATTTCCGTTAATACCCTAACATGATCAATCTTCAATAACCCCATTGGTTTACGAGCTTCTTCTGCTGTAATTTCAACACCGCGTTTATGAAAAATCTTCATGAATACTTCTAATGGTGCAAAACATCCGTAATCAACTGTCGTACCTGCCCAATCAAAAATAACTCCTTCAATTTTCATTCTATCCATCACCCTTCTTACTTATCTTTTTTGCCATTGTGACGTTCGGTTACGAAGTGCTTTCGTTCCCCATTCATATACAACCCTAACTACAATATTTGTAACAACAATAAGTACACTCATTGCAGCTGCTGGTGCTACATTTCCTGCATCATCCATATTTACAATTGATACAGCAGCTAGTTTAAAATCAGCCGCGTATAAGAACACTACTGCCGATACAGTTACCATTGAATTTACGAAATAGTACATAACCATTTCTAAAATAGCTGGTAAACACATCGGTACTGTTACTCGAAAGAAAGTTTTATAGAATGGTACACTCATCGACTGTGAAACAAGTTCAAACTCTCGGTCCAGTTTCTTTAAAGCAGTCGTTGCGGTAACAAACGTTACAGAGTAAAAATGTATGATATTTACTAATACTAAAACAGCAATTGTGCCATATAAGGAATGAAACGGATTTGTTACTGAAAGTCCTAGAATTTGAATTGTTGGTTGACTGAAGAAAAAGACATATCCTAATCCAAGTACTAATCCAGGAATCGCTAACGGTACAATAGAAAAAAAGTAGCCTACTTTTCTGAAAAAATGTAGCTGTTCTATTTTTTCAATCGCATAAGCGAACACAAATGTTAAAATCGCACCGATAACTGCCGTAACGGCTGAGACAATTACACTATTTTTAAACGCTTCAAGTCCGTCTCCTGTCAAACTTGAAAAATTAAAATGCTCAAGTGTAAAGCTCATATTATAGGGCCATACTTTCACACTTGCAGCAATACCAACTGCCACAAATAAAAGAATGATCATAAACGTAACTACGCTACAATATACGAATGAAATAACATCTCTTTTCTTATTATTTATTATTCTGTAAGGTACTGCTTTTGAAGATAAAAGATTCGCCTGTTTTCTTTGCGTAATACGATCAACTGCAAATGCGAAAATAGCTGGGATCAATAAAATCATTCCGACAGTTGCGCCCATGGACATATTTTGCTGTCCAATTACTTGCTTATATACGTCAGTAGCAAGTACGTTATATTGTCCTCCAACAATTTTAGGTGCCCCAAAATCAGTGAAACTAAGTGTAAATACAACGAACATCGCACTAATTAATCCGTATTTCACACTAGGTAAAGTAACCGTAAGAAACTGTTTCACTTTACTTGCACCCAACATATTAGAAGCTTCATATAAACGATAATCAGAACCTTGGAGAGCAATTAATAAAATAAGGAATGCTTGCGGAAATGTATACATAACTTCAGCCATTACAATTCCTACTGGTCCGTATAACGGTATTTGTATTCCTTCAAATAAACCAAACATCCCTTTTGTTATTAACCCTTGATTACCAAATAAATATGTAAGCGCAATACCGTGCATCATCGTTGGTGCGAATAATGGTAATAATGCTATGTATTGAAATACGCGCTTTCCAAAAACATTTGTACGAGCGATCGCATATGCGTAAGCGAAAGCGAGTGTAACCGAAATAATTGTTGTAGCGCCCGAAATCCATATCGTATTTTGTAATGATTGAACTAGCGTTGGTGTTGTGAAATATTTACTGAAATTCGCAACACCAACAAAAGCTCCATCTTTATCATAAAAGGCTTGTGTAAACAGTTGTAATAAAGGCAATACAAGCATGATAAAAAATGAAAGAAGCATACCAATAATTAATAGTCTTTGTATCCACTCTTCTTTACCGATACGTCTCTTAATCTTTTTTTTTGTACTTTCTACCTTAAAGTTTTCTAACATCTCCATCTATACAATGACCTTCTTTCCATATGACAACATATGATTTTCTGAGAAAGAGATTTGAATTGGCTTTCCTTTTCTAATAGCAGTTTCCTCTACTTCTGATGCCAATATATCCACTACAATTTTCTCATTATAAAGGTGTGTTTTCTCTTCTATGACCCGCACTTCCGTCCGGTATACAGAACCGCGAAATTCCATGCTTTCTACAACTGTTTTAATACCATTATTTTGTACAACTGTTACATGTTCAGGACGAATTGCATGTTCTTCGTTATTTTTCGAAAAGAAATTAATAGAACCAATAAAATCTGCCACAAACGGATTGGCTGGTCTTTGATAAATCTCCTCTGGTGTTCCAATCTGCATAATTTCCGCATGATTCATTACAACAATTTTATCAGCCATCGTTAATGCCTCTTCTTGATCATGCGTTACCATAATAGTTGTTACTCCCACTTTTTCTTGCAAATCACGCATTTCTCTGCGCAACTTTTCACGCACTTTTGCATCTAAAGCAGATAACGGCTCATCAAGTAACAAAATATCGGGAGACAGAGCGAGCGCACGTGCAAGTGCTACTCGCTGCTGTTGTCCACCAGACATTTGAGCAGGATATTTATCTTTTACATTCAGCAAATCAACAAGTTCTAACGCCGATAGCGCTTTTTCTTTTACTTCTGCTTTTCCATATTTTTTTGTTTTTAAGCCGTATTCAATGTTTTCAAGTGCAGTTAAATTCGGAAATAATGCATACGATTGAAAAACCATTCCGAAGTTCCTCTTTCCAGGTGGTAATGCTGTAATATCTTTTCCATTCACAGCAATACTACCTGTTGTTGCCTCTTCTAGCCCCGCTAAAATTCGGAGCAATGTCGTTTTCCCACAACCACTTGGGCCTAATAAACAAACAAACTCATTTTTTTTCACAGTAAAAGAAATATCCTTTAACGCTGTAAATGCATCAAACTGTTTTTGAATGTGTTGAATTGATAAATATTCGCTCATTTTTCTCTCTCCCACTCACTTACTTTTTCGGTTCTGCTTTTTGGCCAAACTCTTTTTCCCATTTTTCTAAAATTTTGTCACGATTTTCTGCTGCCCATTTAAAGTCATTCTTTTTATATAGCTTTTCTGTCACATCTTTAGGGAATCCATCTGGAAGTTTATAATCATTTTTAATTGTCGCAAATCCATTTTTCTCGAAGTATAACTTCATTACATCATCTGTAATTGCCCAATCTAAAAATGCTTGCGCTAATTTATCATTTTTAGCATTATCTTTTTTAATAAGTGCGTTCGCTTCTACTTCCCAGCCTAATCCTTCTTTCGGCAGTACAACTTCAACTGGTGCACCTTTTTGTTTCTCTTTCAAAGCACTATAAACCATTGATACACCAACTGGATATTCACCTGCGCCTGCTAATTTCGCTGGTTTTGAACCTGAATGAGTATAAGTTGCCATGTTATCATGAAGTTTCTTCATGTAATCCCAGCCCTTATCTTCTCCCATAATTTGTAGCCATGCAGAAACTGTTAAAAATCCTGTTCCAGAAGAAGCCGGATGCGGCATAACTAGCGTTCCTTTATATTCTGGTTTCGTTAAATCTTCATATGATTCTGGCATCGGTAAATTTTTCTTCTTCAATTCTTCTTTATTTACAGCAATCCCCGTCATAAATGCAGTATTTCCTACCCATTTTTCTGGTTTCTTATCGTCTTTAAATTGCGGAAGGACACGATCTGCTCCTTTTGGAGAGTATCCTTTTAACATATCTTTTTTCTCTAAAGCTAATAGACTAGACGCTGCAGTTCCCCATACAACATCTGCTTGTGTATTTTTTCCTTCAGCTAGCAATTTCGCTGTAATAACTCCTGTTGAATCACGAACAATGTTCAACTTCACGTCTGGGTACTTCTGTTTAAAAGAATCAAGATAAATCGGTACAAGCTCTTCTTCAATCGCTGTGTAGACAGTTAATGATCCAGATAATTTATCATCTTTTACTTTTGCTCCAGCACTTTCTTCTTTCTTTGCACCACACCCCATTAATAACGAAAATACCATTCCAGTTGCTACAGCTTTAAAGATTGTTTTTTTCACTGTCTCTCTCTCCTTTTACAAATCTTATGTACAACTCTAATATAAACAACTAGTGTAAAAGCAGTATTAAACCAACATTAATCTTTTGTTTGTTGTTTGTTTTTGTGTAATACGTTGCTACTTCTATGTTTTTTCGCATTTTTCTGCTAATATCAAACGTGAAATTTACAAATAATTAAAAAAACCTTTATAATCCCACAAAAAAATGAGGCGTTTGTAAAAAACGCCTCATTTTTGTTTACCTTTTTTTGAATTACGATTTGCATACTTCGCACTATTTTCTCCTTCATACTCTAATGCAAATTCTGCATCTGGTAAGCTTTCTTTCGGAGTTTTATTATTATTAATTGCTGCATTTTGTTTTACTTTTCTTTTTACCAACATATTCACCTGCTCTCACGAAATAACTTTCTATTCTAGTTTGAAACAACTTACAGTAATTATTACTGGGAAGTGTTAACAAGTACATAAGAGCTTATAGATGGAAATACTACATACGAACAAGCCATTACAAAAAGGAGCGATTACTTTGAAAGAAAAAGAAACGATACAATCGCCAATTTTAGACGAGACGCTCCCTCATCAAATGAACTTTCCTTCTTTTAAAGGCACAGGCAAAAAGATGAAACAACCTTTTATAAATCAATATGATGTTGTAATTGGAGACAGTAAATACGATTCCACTAACAGTCCTCTTAATAATTGGAGTGATGAGGTAGATCCTGCCATTATGGCTGGGGAAGAATGGATCCATCCTACAAATGATATCGGATGGATTGCAGAAGAAAATCAAGAATTACTTAAAAACGAAGTTGATAATAAAAATGATGCTTTTATGCATCCCCAATTCGGAATTAACGACTAAAAAAACCATTCTACCTAACTCAGGTAGAATGGTTTCATACTATCCAATAATAATTCGCTCTTTCGGGTACTTATAGCGAGCTGGTTGCTCTCTTCCACCACTAGCTAAAATAAATGTCAAAATACCGACGCGTCCGATAAACATAAGTACAATAAGTACAAGTTTACCAACAGTTGTTAAATCAGGAGTAACACCTGTTGATAGTCCCGTCGTTCCGAAAGCAGAACAAACTTCAACGATTAAGCTCATAAGCGGTACATTTTCCGTAATAGATAAAATGAATAGCGCTGAGGCACATAATAAAATCCCCATCGTCATAACGACAGATGCTTTCAACACGTCCTCTTCATGTAGCTGGCGTTTGAAAACTCGGACTGTTCTCCCGCCTCTTGCAAATGTATATAACGATAATATACTAACTGCAAATGTTGTTGTACGTATTCCGCCCCCAACTGAACTTGGAGATGCCCCAATGAACATTAATATACTCATAAATAAAAGCGTTGGTTGTGATAATTCACGTATGTCCATTGTAGCGAGTCCTCCACTTCGCGTCGTCACAGATTGGAATAATGTATAAAATACAGTTTCATGCCATGACTTTCCTACTAAAAAATGATTTCGTTCTAATAGAAAAATCATAATTGTTCCAACAATAACGAGTACAAAAAATGTCGTTGTCGTCAATTTTGTAAATAACGAAAAGCGAAATAGTTGTTGTCGCCTTTTACTAAGGAATTGTTTTACTTCCATTAACACTGGGAAACCGATAGCTCCTAAAATAATAAGCAACATATGAATCATTTGAACAATATAATCTTTTTTGTACGGAATAAGTGATTGTCCTGTTAAATCAAATCCTCCGTTCGTTGTTGCGCTGACAGCGGCAAAGAAACCGTGAAAATAAGCTTCTTGCCAAGTCGGGAAATATAGTAAGAATCTTGTACCTAACAGTATTGCTCCAATGAGTTCTATCGAAATAATTACAATTAAAATAGAACGCATCAATTCTACAAGGCCCGATAAATTCCCTTGGTTATGGTCTGCCATAATTAATCTTCTTCTTTGCAAACCAATCTTTTTCCCCGTTATAATCCAGACGAATGTACCAAGCGCCATAATTCCTAATCCGCCTAATTGTAAAATAAGGGCTAAAACAATAATTCCTGCCGTTGTAAACGTATCTGAAATCGTAACAACTGACAGTCCCGTAACACTTACCGCACTAACAGATGTAAATAGTGCATCGATAAATGTCCATTTCACTTCAGGCTTCGTAACAAATGGTAAACTAAGCAAAATTACCGATACGACTACTGCTAGTAAATAAAATACAACGATAAGTTGTACGGGACGTAACTTTTGTAAAAACTTTTTTATATCTCTCATTCCATCACTTCGCTACCTTTTTTCTATCGATTAAATAAAGAAAAATCATCACTTTCTTCATTTGTAAATAACTGCTGAAATAGTTTCGCAAATACCATTCCGTATACAGTTCCATTTCCCCCATACGGCAGTGCGTAATATAAATTATGTATTTTTTTATCTTCTTTTAAAATAGGAAGACCGTCATGACTGCCACCAAATGCTGCTGCCCAATAGTACTCTGCCCGTATATTTTTATACTGCGGGAACATTTCTTTTACAATGTTAATAAGAAGATCACGCTTATGCAATAATTTCGTATCGCCGATTTTTTGAATTTTCAGCGCCTCATCTAATCCGCCTATAACAATGCGGTTTTGATACGTTCGACTATACAAATACGGACGTGCTGTTTCCCAAATTAACGATTGCTCATGCCAGCCTTCAAAATAACCTATCTTATTTGTCACAACGGCATAAGACGTTTCTACAGTTGTATTTTTTTCTTTCTTTCCAAAAATTGCTTCATAACCTGTCGCCATAATAATATTCTTTGCTACTATTTTATTTCCTGTATTCGTGTAACAAATTAAATCATTTTGGATTTGTTTAATATGTAATGCCTCTGTATGTTCGTATATAGTAGCGCCCATTTGTTTCGCTTTATGCAAAAGACTATGCGCTAATAAATACGGATTCACTTCTGCATCACCGCTTGTATATAACGCTGCTTGTTTTGCAAATGAATAACGTTTCTTAATATCAGACTCTGTAAAATATTCAACCGGAAATCCATAATGGCGTAACGTATTATATTCTTCTTGTAAAAATGAAACATCTTCATCTCTACTTGCATAATACAAACTATTTCGCGGAATAAAATGGGGATCAATATCGAGAGTTGGCACAACCTTCTCCATTGTTTGCAGCGCTTCATAACAAAGTCTATATGCTCGTACCCCTTTCTCTTCACCAAATGTATGAATAAGAGAGGTTAACGATTTATCATGAACAAATTGTAATAATCCTGTATTTGCAGCTGTGCTACCACATGCAATTGCTCTTTTTTCAATGAGCATAACACGCATTCCAATTTTAGCTAACGAATACGCTATATGAGCACCCGCTTCTCCACTTCCAATTACGAGCACATCACATATCATATCATTTTCTAACGTTGGATAACAAGGTACAGAAACTCCAGAATTCCAAAACAACTTACCAGTCATAAGCTTCATAATTATACTCCTACCATATAATTTTCTCCTTTCTATGTTTCGTCATTTTCCATAAAAAAATCCAACTAACATACGCTAGTTGGATTTTTTCTCTTTAATTAGAACGCTCTTCAAGCCAATTTCCAACCGTCGGATATGTTTGCTTTACAGCCGTTCCACCATACACAATAGACATATGTCCTGTCGGTAAACATACATACTCTTTATCTGTGCTAGAAATATGATCAAGTAAAGCTTCTACTTGACATGGCAGAGCGATATGATCACGCTTCGCAGAAATATTTAAGACATTCGCCTTAATATTTGCAAGGTCTACCTTTTGTCCGCGAATAACGAGTTCACCCTTCACTAATTTATTATTTTGATAAAAATCACGAATCCATTGTCTATACGATTCACCTGGGAACGGAATACCATCGCCTACCCACTTTTGAACTAATTTCCAACTTTCGACGAAGCGCTCATTTTCTGAACGATCGACTAAAGCAACATATGGACCGACAAAGTTTGTAATTGGTTTTAACATCTTATTTCCGAAATCAATCATTTCTGGTGGAATATTTCCAAATGTATCAACTGCTTTATCTAAATTGAAATATTTCTCATCTAATAAAGGACCGTATAACCCTGTTTCAGAGAAATCAAAAGGACTTGTCATAAAAATCAAGTTTCGAATTGGCATGTCCGGATGAAGCGCTGCATAAATAGATGTTAACGTTCCACCCATGCAATAACCAAGTAAAGAAATCTCGTCCGATTTTGCAGTTCTCATTACTTTTTTCACTGCTTTTGCAATATAATCGAACACGAAATCATCAAATTTCAAATGACTATCTTCTAAACCGAATGTGCCCCAATCAAGCATATACACATCAAAACCACGATCTACTAAATATTCCACTAAACTATTACCTGGAGTTAAATCCATAATATACGGTTTATTAATAAGAGCGTATATTAATAAGATTGGAACTCTCTGTGTTTTTTCTTGTTTTGGAATGTAACGATACAGCTTCGTTTTATTCTTCGTCCAAATAACCTCTTTCGGTGTTAAACCAACTTGTGGTTCTGGTTCGCGTAATAAAACTTCGCTCGCTCTTTTCACACGGCGATATGCTTTACGATATTCTTCTGGGTACAACTCCAATTGCTTTTCCCATTCTGTTACGAATGTAGTCATTTTTTCTATCTCCTTTTTGGTCAATTTCTTTCTAAAAAAAGAAGTGCATTCCTGCTATGGATATGCACTTTTTTCTTACTTCATTACATGTATAATCCGCCGTTAATGTTTAATTGCTGACCTGTGATATACGCACCGTCACGGCATAGATATACTACACCTTTTGCAATTTCATCAGCTTGACCAAAACGTTTTTTCGGGATTTTCGCAACGATTTTTTGACGCACTTCTTCTGGTACTTCTGCTACCATTTCAGTATCAATAAATCCTGGGCAAATTGCGTTTACAGTTACATTTGTTCTTGCAAGTTCTAACGCTAATGATTTTGTAAATCCTAGCATACCTGCTTTTGCTGCTGAGTAGTTTGTTTGTCCAAATCCACCAGCTTGGCCAATAATAGAAGAAATACTAATGATTCTTCCTTCTTCTGCTTCCGATATGTATGGAAGTACCGCACTTGTCGTATTAAATACACTGCTTAAGTTCACGTCAATTACGCGCTCCCAATCTTCACGATTTAATTTTTTGAATGTACGATCTCTTGTAATACCAGCATTATTAACAAGAATATCAACTTTACCAAAATGATTCACAGCTTCTTCTACAAGTCTGTTTGCATCTTCTACTTTAGAAACATCCGCTTGAACTGCATAAACGTCATATCCTTCTTTTCCTAATTCATTTACTAAGTTTTCAGCTGCTTCTTTACTGCTGTTATAGTTAATAACTACTTTTGCTCCCTCTTCTGCTAATGCTACTGTAATTGCTTTTCCAATTCCTTTTGCCCCACCTGTTACGATTGCTACTTTGCCATTTAATTGAACCATTTCTTTTCCCCCTTAAATGAATTTGTGAACGATTGTTATGAATCATTTTGGTACTCATACTAATTGAGTCCATATATTAATTATGTTTCGTTGTTTATACATGAAAAGAGATTCTCCCTCTCTCTTTTACACGTTATAAACAAACGCGATTATCATTTTTTATTTTCTGGCTTATTTACTACAGGCTTTACTTCTTCTTTTACAGGTACTTGTAGTTTAGCTAGTACTGCATTTTGCTTTTCTAGCAATTCTAAAATTTGATCAACTTTCGTTTCTAACGTGCGCATATCTTGTTTTACTTTCGTAACATCACGCTTTAATGTAGGAGCTTGTCCTAATGAATCCACTTTCTCTTCTAGAATTTCCTCGATATTATCAACTTTATTTTCTAAGTTAATAACAAGCGTAGCTACTCTAGCGATATCCTCTCTCGTCGGCACATTCACCTGTTCTAAATAATTTTTTGTCGTATCATTTAATGCTTTTTGATAAAACAAATTCAAATCTAGAACGCTGCCCATCCAAGCAGAATATTCTTCTGTTTTAATTGTTTCATTGAGCGCTTTTCCCCAAAATGTTTCGGTTTGTTCATAAGCATTTTTCCATGCTTGCAATGGATCGAATTTTTGATCAATCACTTCGACTACACTCCCTTTTTCGTTTTTGAAACAATTCAACCTATTCACTATTTTCTAATATTCCGAATAAAACTTCAAGTATATATTTTATTTTTCTTTATTTTCTAACAAATGTATTGACATTAAAAACAGATAGGTGTAAATTGCACTTATAAGCAAAAAATTCCATCTAACTGATTCATGAGGTGATGCACAATCATGCTACATAATGAACCAGAACACCCAGAAAGTTTGGAAAAAAACCAAGCGAAACAACCAAACTCCATGCCAAAAAACTTCTTAGTTCCTTTCTTACTTCTCTGTCTAAAAGACTGGAGTCTTCATGGTTACAAACTTATTCAAATGCTAATGGACATCGGCTTTTCTTCTGTTGACCAAGGTAATGTGTATAGGACACTACGCAAATTAGAAAAAGAAAATCTTATTTCTTCTACTTGGGATACAAGCGAAGGCGGGCCAGCGAAACGAATTTATTCTTTAACAGAATATGGAGAGCAATATTTAACAACATGTGCGACTTCTTTTGAACATTATCAAAATATGTTGCGGACGTTTTTCACGTTATACACCAATGCATTCTTTCCATTTTCTACTTCTCCAGAAAAGGATGAAAAGGATTCTTCATCTTCACCTGGTGGTACAGCAGAGTAATCTGCGTTCACAATATGCAAAAAAACATTTGGAGGTCAAACAATGGAAACTAAGCCATACGAATTAGTCGATGCATTTTGGAAAAACTGGTCTCAATCTCTTTCCCTCTTCTCTTCAGCTGGGAAACAATTAGAGCAACTTACTTTAGAAACGTTAAAACAACAACAAGACGCTTTGCATAAATTAACATCAGGAGTAGATGAACTAGAAAAAGAGCTACACCAATTCACTGCTCAGTTCAATAACCAATATACAGACTATGTGAAGCAATTAACTGGAAACTCCTTAAATGATCAAATTAACGAGTGGCAAGAAAAGTGGAATGAGCTTTCTAATCAAATGCACCAACTTACTGTTTCGCCTACGAAAACATCTTTGTCTATTCTTACTCAAACTAGCGGCCAATTTGAAGAAACAACAAAACACTTTATCGAACAACAACAGTCGCAACGTGAAGAGGTTCAAAAACAGTTAGAAGTTTTTTTGGGAGAGTTCAAGTCCAAACAACTAGAACTCGCAAAGCAGTTCGAGGAAAACTCAAAAAATCTATTTACTTCCATCAAGTAAGAAAAATGTGGCAACTAACTGCAGCACAAACAAAACTCTTTCTTCCTCCTACTACATCAAGATGGCTTACATTTTTCGATATGGAAAAGAAGGAGGACAAAATGAATCCATTTCAAGAAGCACAAACTGTTCCGGAGCTTCGTTACGATGAGATTCAAGTCGGTGATCAAGCATCACTTACAAAAAAAATTACGGATGAGGACGTTATCAATTTTGCAAAGTTGACTGGAGATGTAAATCCTATTCACATTCTAGACTCTTTTGCAAAAACGACAATGTTCAAAGAACGTATTGCCCATGGCATGCTCGTTTCAAGTTTTATTTCTACCATTCTTGGAACGAAACTTCCTGGCAAAAATACGATTTATTTATCACAAAACGTTTCATTCCGTGCTCCTGTCAAAATCGGTGATACACTTCGCGTTGTGGCAGAAGTTATTAAAAAACGGGACGATAAAAAAATTATCACATTGCAAACAAACATATATAATCAATCTGATGATATTGTCGTAGAAGGTACAGCGACAATACTGAAAAAAGAGTAGCAAATTTGCTACTCTTTTTTCTATCCAAGAACTTCTAATCACACCGTTTACTTCCGTGTATGAGTACGTCGTTTACACATAAAATAACATTACCAGATAGCACTTAGCTAAACTGGATTACTCTTTAAGGATGTGTATCAACATGGTGAAAACAAACAAATTACTAGTTCCGGGTGCAGAGCAAGCACTTGAACAATTCAAATATGAAATCGCACAAGAATTCGGTGTAAGCTTAGGATCTAATACAGCATCTCGTTCTAACGGATCAGTTGGCGGTGAAGTAACGAAACGTCTTGTTGCTTTAGCTCAACAACAATTACGCGGATAACTATATAACCTATGGCTTAGAGGCAGATATTCTCTGCCTCTTTCTTTTTTAACATACATAATAGTGCTTCTTCACATACTAGTAAGAGCAAATCGAAAGGAACGATATGTGAAATGAAACGGATTAACATTAGCATGAGTCCACCCCGTGTTCTTACTGTATCTTTTATTATGCTATCAATTATCGGTACATGCCTATTGAAATTGCCAATTGCTACAACAACGTCTATTTCATGGCTCGATGCTTTATTTACAACGGTTTCTGCTTGTACGGTTACAGGGCTTGGTGTTGTGGACACTGGTAAAGTATTTACCTTATTTGGCCAATGTGTCATTTTAACACTTATACAAGTTGGCGGACTTGGCATTATGAGCTTTGCTGTTTTAATTGCAATTATGCTCGGCAGAAAAATCGGCCTTCAAAACCGGATTTTATTACAACAAGCATTAAACCAAACAAATGTCGGCGGAATCATTCGTCTTGCAAAAGCGTTATTTTTATTTTCTTTTACTGTAGAATGTATCGCTACTTTACTTCTCTCTTTTGAATGGGTACCAAAATACGGGGTTGCCAAAGGTATATATTATAGCTTTTTTCATTCTATCTCAGCCTTTAACAATGCTGGGTTTTCTGTGTGGAGCGATAATTTAATGCCGCACTCCCATAGCATTCTCGTCAATCTCGTTATTTCTTCCCTCATTATTTTAGGTGGGATTGGTTTTACGGTTATCGTAGATATAAAAAGAAAGAAAAACTTTAAAAACCTTACTTTACACTCAAAGCTTATGCTCTCTTCTACTCTAATCATCAATATTATTGCTACAGCTTTTATTTTTATATTCGAGTTCCATAATTCTCTTTCTATGAGAGGATTTACACCATTTGAAGAAGGTATGGCTGCTTATTTTCAAGCAATCTCGACTCGTACAGCTGGGTTTAATACAGTGGATATTGCCGCTCTATCTAAACCATCACTTTTATTAATGATGCTTCTTATGTTTATTGGTGCTGGCAGTGCTTCTACTGGTGGTGGGATTAAATTAACAACTTTTTTAATTATGTTTTTCGGCGTATTTAAATTTTTGCAAGAACAAGATGATATTGTCGTGTTTAAAAAATCCATTAAAGATACGCTCATCGTCAAATCATTAACGATTACTATTATTTCAATTTCGTTTATTTTTCTTTCCATTTTAATTTTAAGCATCACTGAGAAGGTTCCTTTATTAATGAGTGCTTTTGAAGTATTTTCAGCATTTGGAACTGTCGGCCTTAGCATGAATTTGACGCCACACTTAACAATCATCGGCAAAACAATTATTATCTTTATGATGTTTTTTGGAAAGATGGGGCCTTTAACATTAGCCTTTTCATTTGCACGTAAAAAACAAAGAAAAATAAAATATCCAAACGAAGATATTTTAACAGGTTGACAACCGTATAAATTATCCATATAATGAGAGTACAATAGCATATCTCCAAAGGGGAGTAGCGTCCAAGAACTATTTCTTGGAAACAAAGTCGTCATTACGTAGAACTTAGTTCTTCCGGCTTTGTTGGCATTTTCATTACATATGTCTAGCAAGACCTTTGCCTATCAACGGCAGAGGTCTTTTTTGTTTTCAAATTTCCTCCACCGTTGATGCGCAGGAGTATGGGGAAACTAAACAGTGGGGAACTTCTTCACTTGTTTAGACTTTATAGAAATGAGAGGAGAATGTACATGGATGTATCATTATTATTGGAGTATGGTTGGGTATTACTCATCCTAATTGCACTAGAGGGGATTTTAGCGGCTGATAACGCTCTCGTTCTCGCAATTATGGTAAAACATTTACCAGAAGAAAAACGAAAGAAAGCACTATTTTATGGATTAGCAGGAGCGTTCGTTTTCCGATTCGGATCACTATTTATGATTTCGTTCTTAGTCGATGTATGGCAAGTGCAAGCAATTGGTGCAATTTACCTTATGTTTATCGCTGGTAATCACTTATTTAAAACGTATGTTAAAAAGAATTCAGATGAAGAAACAGAAGAAAAAGAAGCAAAGAAAAAACAAGAGAAATTTTGGTGGACTGTATTTAAAGTTGAGGTTGCTGATATCGCCTTCGCAGTTGATTCAATTTTAGCTGCTGTTGCATTAGCAATGACTTTACCGAAAACAGGATTAGGTACAATCGGTAGTCTGGATACTGGGCAATTCGTTGTTATCTTTGTAGGTGGACTTATCGGATTAATCATTATGCGATTTGCAGCAACTGCTTTCGTACAAATTTTAAAACGTAAACCAGGACTTGAAACTGCAGCATTTTTAATTGTAGGTTGGGTTGGTGTGAAATTAGCAGTTTATACATTAGCACACCCTGCATTAAATGTAATTCCGCATTCATTCCCAGAGTCTACTCCGTGGAAACTTACTTTCTGGATTGTATTAGTTGGAATCGCAGTTGGTGGTTGGTTCTTCTCGAAAGAAGTAGAAGTAAAAGTAGAAAAGAATTTAGACGAAAAAGCGCTGTAATTACAGCGCTTTTTCTTTTTTCTCGTTTCAATCCCCCTCTCTATTTTTAGAAAAAATTCCATTATACTACCTTTTGTAAACGCTTCCCTTCTAGATGTATGTCCTTTTTGTGAAATATTGCACAAACTTATTGAAACTATGAACAAATCCATGTACCTTATTCATATAAGGAGTATTTATAGACGATGTATTAAAGGAGCGTATTACTCATGCTAGAACAAGGATTAGATTACGTTGTAAAACTGGCTAAGAGCAAAAAACAAATGCTAGATATAAATCCAATGCAATATTTCATTCGTGCTGCACTTGCGGGCATTTATATCGGTTTTATTATTGTACTATGTTTTAAATTAGGTAACTTTTTTCATATTGCAGATTCACCAGCAACATATTTAGCTTCCTCCATGTTTTTCGGAATTGCTCTCGTACTTATTATATATGGCGGCGCTGAATTATTTACTGGCAATACGATGTACTTCACAGTGGCAACTTTAAGAAAAGAAACAACGATTTCTGATACACTTCGCAACTGGGTTGCTTGTTATGCAGGTAACTTAGCTGGCGCTTTATTCTTTGCCTTACTATTTTACGCAACTGGAATTTTCGAAGCAATTGATCACAGTCATTTAATGAATAAAGTTGTTGAAGGAAAGATGAATACACCTACAATGCAATTATTCTTTAAAGCGATTTTATGTAACTGGCTCGTATGTCTTGCCTGCTTCTTACCTTCTCAAGTGAAAGGTGACACAGCCAAAATATTAATGATGATGATGCTCGTTTTCACTTTCTTTTTATCTGGTTATGAGCATAGCATCGCTAACTTATCACTGTTTGCTTTATCTTTAGTATCACCACATCCTGAGACAATTTCTTTTGCGGGTGCTATTCATAACTTAATTCCAGTTACAATCGGTAACATTATTGGCGGATCCGTATTTGTCGGTATGGTATATCATTACTTAACAAAGAAAGCACCTGTTGTTGAACAAGAGAAAACTCAATTAGTTGGAGCTCAAACAGAGGAAATTATTCCTTTACAAGCACATATGAAACATTAAAAACTCCAAAGTTTCACTTTGGAGTTTTTAGCTCCCTACATATTTCAAGGCAATATAAGGATTAATTTCCCCGTTTTCCTTCCCTCTCTCTATGCTCTTTTTCATCTGATGCATACCGATGACATCATTTGTATGAAGGTGAATTTCATTAACATATAAACCTTCGTTGCAGAAAGCTTCTACGAAATCTAACCCACTTTTTTGTCGCCATCCCATATTATAATCGAGGGAAATAATATTCACCTCATTATCCCTAACAATTTGCAAGGCAGATTCTACTGTAGTTGCCAAAACATATCCGTATGGGCAACTTCTTTGATCATCCATATATACATTCATTTTCTATCTCCTCTCTATTTTGCATATGTGACCAACACATAACATATTGCTCCAAGGCTAATAAAAGGTCCAAACGGAATTGGAGTTCTTATTTTTATACGCTTTAGCGCTATACCTATTCCGAAAAAACAAAGACTAAAGCAAGATGCTAAAAATAAAGTTATAAAAACCCCTTTCACTCCGACTATACATCCGAGTAACGAAAGTAATTTTACATCACCTCCGCCAAGACCATCTGGATAAATCTTTTGCATGCAATATAACAAAATGAATATAGTTCCACTGCCAGCTAAACTATCTATCCAAGTAACTAACGGTACAAAAATACATTCTAAAATAAGCAAAAGCGCAAACCAAATTAAAATACGATTAGGTATTAGCATATATACTAAATCTGTAACTGAAATAATTAGAAGTAACGAAAAAAGCGATAAAATGATGATGAGCTCTCGTTCCATTCCAATTACATATACAGTAAGAAAAAATAAACTGCCTGTAACAAATTCAAATACTATGTACAAACTTGAGATTTTCCTTTTACAATTCGTACAACGCCCTTTTTGTATACAAAATGAAATGATTGGAATAAGTTCTTTCGGCTGTAACGTATACTTGCAGTAATGACAGTACGAACGCGGTGTAATAATAGATTCCCCTACTGGGACTCTCATCGCAATCACCATAAAAAAAGAACCAAACACCATACCTATTAACAATGCATATAAATAAGTGAACATCCCTTCCTCTCCTTTCCAAAAGAACATAACAAAAAAAGGAGAGAACTTCTACTTCATATTATCTTTATTCTATTAAAAAAGCAGGCCGTTTTCCGGCCTGCTTTCCCCTATTTTATACGATGAAATATACTGCTTTTAATGGCCCGTGTACTCCGACAACAAGATTCATTTCAATATCCGCAGAGTTACTTGGTCCTGTAATAAAGTTAATACAAGATGCGACTGCTTCACCTTTTTCCACACGTGAGTTCATATGTTGAACTGCTTGTGTAATACGCGGTACAAGTGTTTCACGTGGAATAATAGCAAAGTATACGGTCGGTAAAAAGTGTAAAGAACGCCCTTGTCCTTTATGACTTTGTACAACAATCGTACCAGATTCAGCTAAAGTATAATCACTAAATGCAATACCGATATTCGCTTTTTCCGCTATACGCATATTCTCTTCTTTTTTCTCAGGATCCCATACATTTACCTCAACATTTTGCTTTGGAAGCTCTTCTTTAAATAAAGAAGTCAATCCATAGGAATCAAAACGTTCATCTGCTGATAATATAATAGGTCCTCCGCCGTTTTCAACGATTACTTTTTGAATATCTTCACGTAAGCGGTCGTTTGTCGTTTCCACAACAGTTGTATGAATGTTTGTACATTGCTTTTTAAATACTTCTAACAATTCTTCTTGTGAATAATCTTTTAACGTTTCTACATTCACATTACTTTTCCATGCTGGACGTTCTACGCCTTCTGTTTTACGCGCGCGCCCAAGTTCTTTTGCGATATTATCTAGAAAGGACTCACGGTTTTGAATTAATCCTGTCATTATTTGTCCCCGCCTTTCTTATGATCTTTATACCAATCACGGAATCGTTCTTTACTTGGAGCTGGGAATTCACGAATATCCGTCCAGTTTTTAAGTGGTCCAACACCTTTTGATACACGGTTACCAGATGTAAATGGACTCATTGCTGCCGGTGCCATTTTCGATCCCATTTTATATAAAGCTGCTGAAGAAGCACCCATACTAAACATCTTCATTGCTAATTTTTCTGCAAGTGGGGCACGACCTTCTTGCTCAACGATGACTTGACGATGTTTTAATAATAAATCATGTAATGGAATTTTTACTGGACAAGCTTCTGTACATGCTCCGCATAAACTAGATGCATAAGGAAGCTCTTTGTAATCGTCATACCCACCTAAAAGTGGTGTTAATACCGCACCGATTGGTCCTGAATAAATAGATCCATACGAATGTCCACCAACGTGACGATATACGGGACATACGTTAACACAAGCGGCACAACGAATACATTGCAATATTGAACGGAATTCCGATCCAAGAATTTGAGAGCGGCCATTATCAACAACGACTAAATGAAACTCTTCTGGTCCATCTACCTCTTCCTCTTGAATTGGTCCTGCTACTGTTACGTAACTTGTTAATTTTTGACCTACCGCACTACGACATAGTAAACCAACTAAAACATCTAATTCTTCCATTGTCGGAACCATACGTTCCATACCCATTACTGCAATTTGTGTTTTCGGAATCGACATGACAAGATCGGCATTACCTTCGTTCGTCACTAAACAAAGAGAGCCAGTATTTGCAACAGCGAAGTTACAACCTGTCACACCAATTTCTGCATCCATAAATTTCTCACGAAGTTGTTTACGAACAAACTTTGTCATTTCGTATGGATCATCAGAATTTTCATATCCAAGTTTTTCTTTAAATACATCACGAATTTGCGTTCTGTTTTTATGAAGTGCAGGCGCAATAATATGTGATGGTGGATCGTTATCTACTTGCAAGATATACTCTCCTAAGTCACTCTCTAACACTTCACAACCAATCTCTTCAAGGGCATGATTCATACTAATTTCTTCAGTTACCATTGATTTTGATTTTACAACTTTCTTCGCTTGTTTCTTTTTTGCAACGTCTTGAATATACTTCGCTGCATCCTCTTTCGTTTTCGCAAAGTAAACGTGACCGCCTCTTTTTGATACATTTTCACTTAACTGCATTAAATAATAATCAAGATTTTCTAACGTATGTTGACGAATTTGTTCACCTAGTTCACGCCACTCTTCCCAGTTTCCCAACTCGTCAGCTGCTTTTAATCTATTTGTATATAAACGCGTTTGTGCAGAAGATACCGCTCCGCGCATAAACGAATCTTGAATTCCATCGCCAACGCGATCATTAAATTTTTTCTCACTGATTTTCATAGACATAGCTTATGTTCCCCCTTCATGAGCGACTATTCAAGACCTCAGCAATATGCATTACTTTTACTTCTTTTCCTAAACGCTCAATACGTCCGCCAATGTTTAACAAACACCCACAATCTGCACCGATTAAATAATCAGCACCTGTTTCCATTACACTATCTACTTTTTCATCTACCATTTGCTCAGAAATTGGAGTCATCTTAACTGAAAACGTTCCCCCAAACCCACAACAATTTTGCACGTTCGGCAGTTCTCTCACAATTAATCCTTTTACGCTTGATAATAAAATTCCTGGTGCCTCTTTTACTCCAAGCAGGCGTGTCATATGACAAGATTTATGAATAGTAGCTATCCCTGGTAAACTTGCACCAACATCTGTAACTTTTAAAACATCTACAATAAATTGTGTAAATTCATATGTTTTATCAGCAACCTTTTGTGCACGTTTAGCCCACTTCGGATCATCTTTAAAAACATGCGGATACTCATGAAACATTGTCGCACAAGATCCAGATGGCGTAACGATATATTCTGCATCTTCGAAAGTTTCAATCATATGTTTCATCGCTTCTTTTGCTGCTTCTACATGGCCGCTATTATAAGCAGGCTGACCACAACAAACTTGTGCTTCTGGAAATTCAATTTCACAACCTAAACGCTCCAATACTTCAACTGTTGCTTTACCGACGTTTGTTTCAAACATATCGACTAAACAAGTAACAAATAAAGTAACTTTCATAACTATAATTCCCCCTCATTACAACTCCGCCAAAAATCATATGGTCATCAGATGACTAAGATTAGAAGAAGTAGGCTCAACCATAGCCTATCCTCTCCCTCTTCTAAAGAAAACGCTTACTTAATCTCTCTCTATTTTATCAGAAAATTAGATTTTTAAAAGATTAAATTACGAATTTATATCGCTTTTACCTGTGACAATATGTTCTACATTTGTTAAATGATCTAGCATCGCTTGCTGCGCTAATTCCACATCTTGCTTTAACACCGCATCATATATAGATTGATGCTCTTCTAAAAGTCGTTCTGATGTTGTTTGTTCACCATATAAAATAATGCGTCTTGATTCACCAATCGTTTCAGCAATCATCTCTGAAACATGATTCATGAGCTCAAGCAAGATGTTATTATGCGAAGATTCTGCAATTCCCATGTGAAAATGAAAGTCTGCTTTTTCGCCAGCCTTCTCATTTCCAATGCTCTTTGCCATTTCATCTAACCACTGCTTCATATTTTGCAAATTAGCTTCCGTACGTTTTGCCGCTGCCGCTCGAACTGCCCCCACTTCGAGCACCTTCCGTACTTCTAATAAATTCAAAATATCCTCTTTCTTCATTAATAACTTGTTATTTAGTGATTTTGTTAATGAAGAAGGATCGAAATTCCTTACATATGTACCTTCTCCTTGTTTCATTTCAATTAAGCCCATTGCTCTTAGCGCACTTAGCGCTTCACGAACAGCAGATCTGCCAACTTGAAACTGCTCAGCTAATTGATGAACAGGAAGTAGTTTGTCACCAGGTTTTAACGTACCATTTTTAATCATTGTTAAAATAGCTTCAGATACTTCTTCGTAAATTTTTTTCGGTTTAATAGATTTGTACTCCAGTTAAATCACCTCAGTATCTTCCAAACAACAATTGTAACGTTTTATAAGAACTTAGCATCCATAACTATTTTAGAACGAATTAGTAAGAAGTACAAATGTTTTGTTCATAAAATAGTCAAATTTTTGATATTTGTTTGATATTAATTAATACATTTACGCGTAACTATTTACCTTCAATATGAAGAGCATATTCCAAAAGTTAGAATATGCTCTCCTCATCTTGTGCTTTTAATTTAATACTAACTGTCGTGCCCTTACCTTTTTCACTTTCTATTCTCCACTCACCGTCATGTATATGAACAATTTGCCTTACAATTGCAAGACCTAAACCTGTTCCACCGTGTTGACGACTTCTCGCTTTATCTACTCGGTAAAAGCGTTCCCCCAGATTTTCTAAATGCTCTCTATCAATACCTATTCCTGTATCTTTTATGTGCAATTCACAATAATCATCGATTTGCTTTAATGTTATTATGATATCCCCGTTTTGATTTGTATAACGTATCGCATTATCTAATACATTATGAAGTACTTGTTGCATACGATCCTCATCAATCATTACGATAATTTCAGGATTTAAATTCGTTGAAATACGAAGGGTTTTTTCTACAAACTGTAACTCGTACGTATTTAGTACATCTTCAATAAGCTGTGAAAAAACGATAGGTTGTTTCTTTAGGGGAAAGTGTTCACCTTCTAGCTGCGCTAGATCTAATAAATCATGAACGAGGCGCTGCATGCGACCTGCTTCTTTATGAATAAGTTGCGTTACTTTTTCCTGCTGCGGCCCCTTCGCTACACCGTCTAAAATAGCTTCGCTATATCCTTTAATATAACTAAGCGGTGTTCTAAGTTCATGCGAAACATTAGCTAAAAATTCCTTACGCTTTACATCTTCTGTTTCTAAGGAATTTGCCATTTTATTAAAGGCTTTTCCCAATCGTCCAATTTCATCTTCTGAAGAAATTGTAATCCGCTCTGAGAAATCTCCAGTAGCCAAATGATTTGCAACTCGTTCCATTTGCGAAAGCGGTCTCGTAATGGCGATAATAATTTTTCTACCAATCCATATTGTAATTAAAATCATTGCAAGTGCTAACGGCGCTAAAATAAGACCCATATCAAATATTAAGTCTTTTATACTTTTTAAAGGAATATAAGAGTATACAATACCAACTAATTTTTTATTATCTAAAACAGGGATGACAACACCCATAATATTACGATCAAAATGTTCTTCATACCCTATCTTTGTCACAGTTTTCCCATCTAATAGTGCCTGTCTATCCCCTTCACTTATAAGAGAATGATGGTGAACATCAAAAGGCAAACATGCGCTTAAATCACGCGGATTGTATACGAAAAGGACATCTGAACTAGATATTTGATCATATGCCCTTACTTTCTCTTCAAAAGTGGATACTCCTTCGCTCTTATCATATTGCGTGGCAAGACGTTTCCCTTCCATTACTAATGAATCTTTTAAATTATCAACGTATAACTTTTCATATGAGTATAAAGATACAAAATAAAGAAAGGAAACTGTTACACATACTGCACATACTACTGTAAGCCAAAGCTTTTGTACCATCGTAAACATACGTTACACCTCAAATTTATAACCTACACCCCAAACGGTTTGAATGTAGTTTCCACTTTCTCCTAGCTTTAGACGCATCGTTTTCACATGCGTATCTACCGTTCTTGTACTTCCTGCATAATCATATCCCCACACCTTTTCAAGCAATTGTTCCCGGCTAAATACTTGTCCATTATGTTGGCAAAGAAAATATAGTAAATCGAACTCTTTTACCGTAAGAGGAATCGTCTCACCATTCGTCTCGACCCTCCTACTTTTTTCATTAATAAGAATCGGTCCAAATTGAACCTCTTCTTGCTGTTCTTGCTTTGTATATCGTCTTAAAACAGCTTCCATACGAGCAATTAGTTCCCCGGGACTAAATGGCTTTACAATATAATCATCTGCTCCCATACGTAAGCCGTTCACCCTATTCCACTCTTCACCTTTTGCTGTTAAAAATATAATAGGTACATCCGACGTTTTTCGAATCTCTTTACAAACTGAAAGCCCATCCATCTCAGGCATCATAATATCTAGTACAACGAAATCGTAATGATCCGTCTCTAATTTTCGAAGTGCCTCTTTTCCATTTTCAGCTTCTCCCCACTCGTATCCGAAGTTATCTAAGTACATTCCGACAAGTTGCCTCATATCACTTTCGTCATCTACGACTAGCACGTTATATTTACTCATTGTCCTTCCCCTTCTCTCTCTATGAGTTGAAACGGTCCTTTTCCGACTTTAATTGTTTGTTTTATTTTCATATTCTTCATATCCATTACGCATACTTCATCGCTATCATAACTAGCTACATATCCTTCTGCCCCGCTTTTCAAAAATGCAAATGGATTAGATCCTACTTCTGCAAATCCTACCTCTTGATACGTACTTGCATCAAACTTTCTAAGCGTATTTGAACCGTGACTTAGCGCATATACATACTTATCATCCTTTGTTATATTCACAGGCATAAACGGAGCATGTAAAGAACGCATCATCTCTCCGCTTTGTAAAGAATACACTAATACTTTCTCATTCACTTGACTTCCATCACCATGTCCACCAATCCATATTTCTTTCCCATCAGCACTAACCGTCGCTCCTGTTGATGCTGGTGGAATCATAAAGGACTGTATCACTTCTTTTTTCTTTGTATCAATGGTCGTTAGTTTCGTATCATAAAAGTTCAGTACAGATAACTGGTTATAATGCTCTACCATCGTTATCGGCCCTTTTCCTGTTGAAACACTCCCTGTCTCTTTTCCTTTTACCGTAAAGAACCTTACCTTTTGTTCATTTTGATCGGCAGCAAATAATTGTTTTCCATCATCTGATGCGATAACATTAGCAATTCCTTTTCCAGTCTTATACTTGTCCACTTTTCTTCCTTCTGCTAGTGAATATACATACATATATTCTAATTGCTTACCATAAACAAGTATTTCCTCACCATTTGGAAGTAGCGTAACCCCCGCAATCGGCTCATTTAATTCCCATGTTGTTAATAGCTTCTTTGTTTTTTTATCAATAAAACTAATACTACCTTCCTTTATATTCGTTGTTATAATAACACTTTTATCTTTAGCAATCGGTGTATACGAACTTCCTTGACACCCTACTAATAGAAATAAAAAACAGAGAAGAAAAACATACTTTCTCAAAAGATTCCCTCCATCTTCGGATGATTTCGTTATAATTGTAAAGTAACAAATAAATGTGTGGAAAATGTGAAATCTTCCTTTATTAATAAACTTACATATATAATGTACAACAAATAGAATTTGAGGTGTGCAAATTATGCTTTTTCCTGATTTAGCGAATAAAATTGTACGAGAAGTACGCAGATTAATTAAAGAAAATATTATTATCATTAATATACAAGGCGTTATTATCGCAAGTACAGATGTAGAAAGAATCGGCCAATTTCATGAAGGTGCACTCCGATGCGCGAAACAAAAGAAAACTGTCATTATTACAAAAGAAGATGAACGACGTTTGCAAGGCGTAAAGGCGGGTATGAACCTCCCCTTACTATTTCATGACGAAGTAATTGGTGTCATTGGAATTACAGGAGAACCTGAAAATATTTCACAATACGGAGAAATATTACGTAAAATGACCGAACTACTCATTCACGAAAACTACTTTTTAGAACAACTAGAACTTGAACACCGTTCTTATGAAGCATTTGTCTTTGATTGGCTTCAAAATACAGACTGGTCTCCAAGCTTTCTCGATCGCGCAAAAACACTTGGTATTGATTTATATAAGAAGAAACAACTTATTTTGTTCTCTATCGATCAAAATGACACGATGCTTCAGCGTAAGATTTGGCAACACGTACGCAATCTATTAACAAAGGAGCATCTATTTGTTCGCTGGGGAAATGATCGATTCATTTTATTTACAGCCACAAACTCCAAAGAGCAAACGTATCAATTTGTAAAAAGATTAAAACAAGACTGTGAAACTTTATTTTCTATTACTTTATATATTGGGATTGGACAAACAGTTACGCCAAGCAATATGAACTTATCGTACGAACAAGCATTACGCGCCCTTTCAGTATCACTTGAAACGAAAAAAATTGTATTTAATGAAGATTTACGTTTAGAAATGTGCTTACAAGATATTTCTACTGAAACTCGAGAACAGTTTCTAGAACGTACCATTGAAAACTTAGTATCATCTCCTGAGCTTATGCACACTTTACGTTTATTTATCGATTATAACCAATCTTATAAGCAGACAGCTGAGCAATTACATATACACATTAACACATTGCATTACAGGCTAAAAAAGATTGAAGAGCATACAGGACTTGACCCGAAACAATTCAAAGATTTAAATGTTTTATACTTCGCACTCCTCTTATTAGATAATCATACAAAAAATAACGATAAAATAGATTAATCTTTAGATGATTGTACATAGAAAGAATCCCCCAACTTTTTTATCATTATAATGAAAGCACTGTTACAACGTTTTTTATTATGACGAAATACGTTAACAGTTTGAGGGGGATTTCCAATGTTAGAAAAGCAAATTATTGATTCATTCGTATCTATTGTTGGCGAAGATAATGTAGATACATCCAATATGGGGCGTTTAACTTATAGTTATGATGCCACTCCAAACTTCCAAGCGATGCCTGATGCAGTCATTGCTCCTCGTAATACAAATGAAGTAGCTGAAGTGTTAAAAGTATGTAACGCTCAGAAAATCCCTGTGTATGTTCGTGGTTCTGGAACAAACCTTTGCGCGGGGACATGTCCACTTGAAGGCGGTATCGTCCTTATTTTCCGCCATATGAACAATATTTTAGAAATTGATGAAGAGAATTTAACAATTACCGTACAAGCTGGTGTCATTACACTTGATATTATTAAAGCAGTAGAAGAAAAAGGTTTATTTTATCCACCAGATCCAAGCTCGATGAAAATTTCTACAATCGGCGGTAACATTAATGAAAACTCCGGCGGATTACGCGGTTTAAAATATGGCGTAACACGTGATTATGTAATGGGGCTTGAAATTGTTTTACCGAACGGCGATATCATTCGCACTGGCGGTAAATTAGCAAAAGATGTAGCTGGTTATGATTTAACTCGTTTATTTATTGGTTCTGAAGGAACACTTGGTGTTGTTACGGAAGCTATATTAAAACTTGTCCCTATGCCTGAAACGAAGAAAACGATGCTTGCGCTATATGAAGATATTAACGAAGCTGCTCGAGCTGTTTCTGCTATTATTGCAAATAAAATTATTCCGGCGACACTTGAGTTTTTAGATCAACCGACAATTGAAGTTGTAGAAGAGTTTGCACAAATCGGTTTACCAACTGACGTCAAAGCAATTTTATTAATTGAACAAGATGGCCCGCCCGAGGTTGTCAATCGAGATATCGAAAAAATGGCTAACGTTTGCCGTGCTATGAATGCGGTCGATGTTCGCGTTGCAAAAGATGAAGCCGAAGCAGATGCGCTTCGTACCGCACGCCGTAGTGCACTATCAGCACTTGCAAGACTAAAACCGACAACAATATTAGAAGATGCAACTGTACCACGTTCACAAATCGCTCCAATGGTTGAAGCAATTAATGCAATTGCAAAGAAATATAATATTCCTATTTGCACTTTTGGTCATGCTGGTGATGGCAATTTGCACCCAACTTGTATGACAGATGCCCGTAATAAAGAAGAAATGCATCGTGCTGAACAAGCTTTTGCTGAAATATTTGCGAAAGCGATTGAGCTTGGTGGTACGATTACTGGTGAACATGGTGTTGGCGCGATGAAAGCTCCATATTTAGAAATGAAATTAGGTAAAGAAGGTATTGCTGCTATGCAAGGGATTAAACAAGCCTTCGACCCAAACAACATTATGAATCCTGGAAAGATGTTCGCGAAAGACTCTCGTAAAAGAGTGGTGGTTGAGCGATGACCACATTAAATAAAGAAAACATTCAAAAGGAATTTAAAGAACGATTAAGTGAAGATGAACTACTAAACTGTATGCGATGCGGCTTTTGTTTACCAACTTGCCCTACTTACATTCAATCTGGGTATAAAGAATCACATTCCCCACGCGGACGTATCGCCTTAATGAAAGCCGTCGCTGATGGTTTAATTGAGCCGGATGAAGATGTTGAAGATACATTAAATGTTTGCCTTGGCTGCCGCGCTTGTGAACCTGTTTGTCCGTCTGGTGTGAATTATGGACATTTATTAGAAGAAGCTCGTGATATTATTAATCAAAATAAAAAGTTCTCCATGCCCGTGAGAGCTGTTCGTAAAGTTGTTTTTGAAGGACTATTCCCGCATCAAAACCGAATGCGAACATTAACAGGACTAATCGGATTTTACCAGCGTTCTGGTTTACAAACGCTAACACATAAAACAGGTATTATGAAGTTATTCCCTGAAACACTTGCAACGATGGACCTCATTTTGCCAAAAGTCCCTAAAATGAAAGCAATGAAAGATCGTCCTGAATTTTTACCTGCTGAGGTGGCAAAGAAGAAACAAGTTGCATTCTTCACAGGCTGTTTAATGGATACGATGTTTTTAGAAACAAATAACGCAACGATGAAACTTCTTCAGTTAGCTGGTTGTGATATCGTTATTCCGAAAACACAAAGTTGCTGCGGGGCATTACATGGGCATGCTGGTGAAAAAAGTGGAGCAAAAGAATTAGCGAAGCGAAATATAGAAGCATTCGAAGATTTAAACATCGACTATATTATTACGAATGCAGGTGGTTGCGGAGCTTATCTCGTAGATTATGATTATTTACTAAAGGATGATCCAGAGTGGGCAGAACGCGCAAAGCAGTTTGTTTCTAAAATTAAAGATATTACTGCTATATTAGTAGAACTAGATTTCCATAAACGAACTGATTTACGACTCACGCCGCAAATTATTACGTATCAAGACTCTTGTCATTTACGTAATGTTATGCGAACATCTTCTGAACCTCGTATGTTACTAGAGGCCATCAAAGGTGCAATCTATCGTGAAATGAAAGATGCAGACCGCTGCTGTGGTTCTGCTGGTATTTATAATATTGTTCATTCAGAGTTATCAATGGAGTTTCTAGATTACAAAATGGACCGTGTGCATGAAACAGAGGCAGCGACAATTGTTACTGCAAATCCTGGATGTCTATTACAAATGAAACTAGGTATTGAACGAGAAGATCTTTCTCATAAAATGAGAGGAATTCACATTGTAGATCTATTATTAGAAGCAATTGAAACCAACTCGTAACATACGTAATAATAGGAAAACGGCTATCTCCTTCGTCTATGTAAAGAGATAGCCGCTTTTTTGTCTGCTACAACATTAAAAATATGTTACTTTATTATAAAAAAGAACAACAGAAACATTACAGTTTTGTAAAAATACATCCAGTATATTCCTCAAAAAAATGCTAAAATCATTGATACAATAGGATTCTTCATTTTTAATATAGGTACATTTATCCAAAAACCCCCTCTTAAAATCAAGTATAAAAATGCTAAAAATTCCTTTTATACTCTATGTTTCTCTTATTTCATCCCTTTCCTCCTCTTAGGATAAATTAGGAAAATTTTAAGTCTATGAATTTTTTTCCATCTTTTTTCTCGCAAATTGTATGCTACGATGAATTGGTCAGTCAGACAGGCTGTCAAAAACAAATCGTGTGAAAACAAATTAAAACTTTATATAGGGGGACACACATCATGAAAAAGCGTGTTTTATTATCTGTAGCTGCTGCAACAGCTCTTACTTTAGGAGTATCTTCTTTAGATGCACAAGCTGCAACAGTACAACCATCTAACATAAAGGTTCAAAATATTCAGCATTCAAAAATGATGATGAAGCAAATGAGCCAACAAGAATTACAAGCATTCTTACAATCTATGGGAGTTGAATCATTAGCACAATGGAATCAAGGTCAATTCCAACAAGATTGCTTCATTCCTGGTCAACAGCCTACTGAAAATGTTGTTACTGAACAACCAACAGCTAAGCCAGAAGCTCAAAAGCCTGCTGAGGAAACTCAAAAACCAGCTGAACAAAAGCCTGCTGAAGAAGTTCAAAAACCAGAAGCTCAAAAACCTGCTGAAAATAACAATACTCAAACTGAAACACAAAAACCTGCTGAGCAAAAGCCTGCTGAAGAAGCAAAATCTTTAAGCGAATTCGAACAACGTGTTGTTGAATTAACAAACGCAGAGCGTACAAAACAAGGCTTATCAGCATTACAAATCGATACTGAATTAAGCAAAGTAGCACGCATTAAGTCTGAAGATATGCAAAAAAACAACTACTTTGATCATAACAGCCCTACATACGGGTCTCCGTTTGACATGATGAAGAAATTTGGTATTTCTTATAAATCTGCAGGTGAAAACATCGCCCAAGGTCAACGTACACCAGAAGAAGTTGTACAAGCTTGGATGAACAGTGCTGGACACCGTGCAAACATCTTAAATAGTGGCTTCACTCATATCGGTGTTGGCTATGTAGAAAGCGGAAACTACTGGACACAACAATTTATTACGAAGTAAATAGAAAAAAGAGTCTTCTCCTAGAAGACTCTTTTTTTATGTTTCATAGCTTTCTAATATGTATGCGTATAAAATGTAGAACATAAACAAAATAGACCCGCAAATTATTACACTAATTAACAAGTAAAATCCCCACTTCAGGCTCAAAAGCAACGAAAATAATATACTACATGCCATCACTTGAAAGATTCGCCTACTAACTAAACGGATTTTTTGTAATTTGATCGGTTCTTTCTCTCTATCCTTCACCTTTTTAAACACTTTACTAAACATAAAAAGAAACATACTAATTCCTATCGTTAGTCCTGTCTGAAAGGATATAATACTTCCCAAATTAATAAAGAGAATTAGTATATGGACAAACATCATAAATAAAGTAATACTCTTTATAAATCCATTTATAATGAAGTACTCCCCTTCATTAAACTTATATATATTATGTAAAATAACATATACTAATCCATGTAAAATAATAATAAGGACAGGGATAAATAATACGACAACTTGTTTACTCATAAACTCGTTAGCTCCACCATTCTCGTTCCAATGCACTGCCATACGAGTTGGTAAATATGGATAAATACATAGAGTAAGTAAAAGACAAGCGAAAAATATCCCTAGCATATATTTATATTTGATCAAGTAATTCTCACCTCTCTTTTCTCTTAACGGCTTCGCCTCTTTTAGAGAAATCCCTGCAAAAATCTACCTTTTTCAACTTTAAATTTACACTTTACCCATTTTCTCTTTCAAATTTTTTCATTGTATCGTTTAAATTTGTAGGGAAAGGTACGTCAACAACGATCTCTTCTTTCGTAATCGGATGCAAAAAATTAATCTTCATCGCATGTAACGCTTGCCCGGACATATATGTTGTTTGCCCACCATATAATACATCCCCAACTAATGGATTTCCATTATAGCTCATATGAACGCGAATTTGATGCGTTCTACCGGTTTCTAACTGTAACGTTACGAGCGTCGCATTTTGTTTTTTAAAATATTTCTCTACTTTATAATACGTTATAGCTTGGTCTCCCTTTGGAGAAACACGACGCCTTGTAGCATGATGTCGATCTCTTCCGATAGCTGCATCAATTGTCCCCTGCTTCTTTTTTACTTTTCCTTCAACAAGTGCCATATACGTTCTTTTGATTTTCCGTTCCATTAATAAACGATCCATAATTGCACCCGCAATTCTATGTTTTGCGAATACAACACCACCTGTCGTATCTTTATCTAATCTATGGATATGCCGAACCTTCGTCTCTAAACCTTGCATTTGAAAATGAAAAGCAACAAGATTCGCAAGTGTTCCCGTCCCATTTTTTTCAGAAGGATGTGTATCCATTTGCCCCTGCTTATTTACAATGAGTACGTGATCGTCTTCAAACACTACATTTAATTCACCATATTCCGGCTCTACGCCGTACTCCTCCTCCATAAACATATGAACTTGTAACTTATCTCCTTCTTTTAAAAGTTCATTCCATCTCCTTTGTTCTCCGTTAACCGTAACACCTTTTTCCATACGAAGTTGATGTAATAACTTTTTTGGTACTTCCCATTCCATTTTTAACAACGACTCAATACTTATACCATTCCACGTCGCTGGAACCGTAATTTCGCACCATTCGCCCTTTTTCTTTGTTTCCATACTATAATCACCTTATTTCTATTGATTCTCTCATTGTAACGGAAAACATACTTTGATGCACCGTCAAAAATAGAGGACAGTCTTATAATCGACTGTCCCCTCACGCTCTAAGCCTTTTCATCTCCTGCAACACTTCTTCAGCTTTTTGTTCATACAACAAATCTTTAAAGAAATCCGCCAATCGTTTATAGTCGTTGTACGTATCTAATAAGTCGTCTATTTTCTCTCCTTTCATAACTTGCTGCTTTTGCTTCATTTTTACTGGATAACGATACCCCGATACTTCTTGTATTTTATAATACTCATCCTCTACTTGAATAACTTTTACAATTTCCTCTTCTTCCGCATCCATCGTATACCCGTCAAATTCTCTAAGTAGTTCATAAATAATATGAGTCCATTCATCTTTTGGGTAAAACCCTTTTTCTAACCGATAACCGACAATGCGATACATATGCCCATCGTTTTCAGCAAACTGTACTGTATCATTTAGCTTAAACTTAAAATAACGAAACATTGCCTTCACCTACTTGTATGTAATCTTCTTATCACATACTATGCGCAAAATATAGGCCCTGCTATTCATAAAAAAAACTCATCTTATAGATGAGTTTTTTTATGATGATTTTTCTCTTTTCTTTCGAAATGGTAGCCACCAGTTCCAATCCCCAAACAATTTCATTAAACTTGGTACGAGCATAAGACGGATAATTGTTGCATCAAGAAATATTGCTAATGCAACCCCAAGCCCCATCTGCTTTACTGGTAAAATATCAGTAAAGGCGAACGCACCGGTAACAACAATCATAATTAAAGCAGCGGACGTAATAATTCTACTTGTCGATACAAGCCCTTCTAACGTTGCTTGATCGTTATCTCCTGTTTCTTCATAAAGCTCATGAATACGTGAAATAAGAAATACTTCATAATCCATGCTAAGCCCAAATACGAGGCCGAAAATAAAGATTGGTAATACAAATAAAACTGAACTCTCTTCTAATCCGAAATGGCCACCTTCAAATAACCAAATAACAATTCCAATTGTTGCACTTAAACTAAGTACGTTCATAATAATAGCTTTAATTGGAATGAGTATAGAGCGGAATGCGAATAATAAAATGACAAAGGTTGATCCAAATATAACAGACATACCAATTGCAACTTTATCTTTAATTTCATCTTCTAACTCTTGCTGGAACGTTGTCATACCGCCCAAATAATAAGTAACATCATTTTCTTTATAATTCTTTTTGAAATCACGAACCCATTGTTTTGCAGTTTCTGTACTTGGCTTCGTATCCAAAAAGACTTCCATTGTTGTTTTATTTCCTTTCGTATACGCTTCAAATACAGGAGCTATTTTCGCAGCTTCTGGCGACTGCAATATTCCAGCAACTTGATCTGCTTTCATTCCATTTAGCCCGTCATATACACTTTTCACCTTATATACTTGCTTATCATCTTTTAACTTTTGAACAACAGCTTCTATCTTTTGTAAACTTTCTTTTTCTGTTATGTTTTTCTTCGTCTCTACTACTAATGTAACATCAGCGTGTGTTTGGACAGTTTTATTAAAGGCTTCTTCATACTTCTCAAATGCAACTCTCGTATCACTCTTTTCAGGTAACGCTTCAACACCAGGAAACTGCAAGTTAGCTGTACGTAGCGGTAATAAACAAATAACAATAAATGTTGTAACAACAATAATCATGACGATTGGATGTTTCATTACAAACTGTGCAAATTTACGCCATACATTTGATGGGGTAGGCGCCGCCTGATTCTTTTTTAATATCCTTTTACCAATTAAAGATAATAACGCTGGAAGAAGTGTGAGCGAAAACAAAATGCTCATAATAACGACAATCATCCCGCTAATAGCAACAGACTGAATATAATCTATCTTAAAGAAAAATAAGCCTGATAAACCGACGAATACACATAACCCTGAAAATACGATAGCACGCCCTGCCGTTTGATACGTAATCGCTATCGCTTCTTTCACTGTTCTCCTCGCAACTTCCTCTCGAAAACGATTTACAAATAACAGTGCAAAATCAATTGATAATGCGAGCCCAATCATCGGCGCAACATTTAACACGAAAATAGATAGCTCTTTATCACTACCTATAAAATATAAAATCCCCATCGTACTAATTACACTAAGCGCACCATTTACAATCGGTAAAATAGAAGCAATCAGACTACCAAATGAGAATAATAGTACGAGAAAAGCAATAGGTAATCCAATCATCTCTGCTACTTTTAAATCATTTTGCGTTCTTTCATTAATCTCTTGATTAATTTTCGGATATCCTGTCGGTGTTACTTTTAATACGCTATTACTTTCCTTCTCGATTTTTCCGGCAAATTGTAATGTCTTTTCCATTCGTTCTTTATTTGTTTTCCCGGAAAATAAAATCGTCGCATAACCGATATCATCTTGTAGCATCACTTTATTTTCTATCGGATGATGGAAAGACTCATACGTTTCTTTCTCTTGAATATGTTTTATAATTCCCTCTATACCTTTTTGAAACTCCTCATGTGAAGCATTCTTGTTCTTCTCAAAAATGAGTAAAAGTGTATCCTGAGACTGCTTAAAATCTTTATCTAAAATTTCCTTCGTCTTTTGATAATCCCCTTCTGTTTGGAAACCATCACCGCCCAATACTCCTGGAAGTTTTGGAGCAAAAATACCGAGCACTATCGCAAGTAGTAGTAATGCTACAATTACTGTATAACGAAATTGATACAAAAAAGTTCCTAACTTCCCCCACTTATCAATTTTATGTACATTTGTCTTCACACATTTTCACCTACTTTATATAATTCACTTATCATTTATACTGTATCACATCTCCATATAAACAAAAAACGTCTAAAAAAACTATAATTATAGTTTTTTTAGACGTTTTTCTATCTCTCGTTATTAAGCTGAAGCCTCTCGGTAAGTAAACGATGACAATAAATTGCTATAATTAACAAAATACCACCTACGCAGTAACCTGCTAAAATATCAGTTGGATAATGAACATTTAAAATGACTCTACTTAATCCAATCAATATAATTAATATGCCCATTGAAATCGTAATACCACATTTTCCAGCTACACTCTTCAAATTCGCAGCAATGATATAGGCAAGAAAACCAAATGTCATAATAGATAGCATTGCATGTCCACTCGGGAAGCTATATCCAAGTGCATCAAGTGCCTCGTTTAATGATGGACGGTCTCTTTTTACAATTTCTTTTATCCCTTTATTAACAAGATGTGTCGTTAATATAGCCATTGGATACACGATCATAGCAGCATAATAACGTTTTTTCCAAAAAACGAGCAAACTTATAATTAGTGTCGTTATAACTCCAATTGCAGATCCTAACTTTGTAAAATATGTGAAGAATGTAATTGAGCTTTCTGTTTGTAATCCTTTTACCATCCCTCGGACATATGTATCCACTGCTGTAACTCCGCTTGCTTGTACTCTCCAAGCGATAATGCCGAATAAAGCAAGTAATAAAATCATACACATGAACTCATACTGATGTAACTTTTTCTTCAATCGATTTCCTCCTACTATGAAAAAATGCGATTTCTACTTTAGAAACCGCATTTTCTTACTTATTTACCTTTTGTTTTCAGCTCTGTCCAGTAGCGATCGTAGTCTTTTAACTTATCGTCTACATCAACAAGCCATTCTGTACGATCTAATTCTTCTTTTGTTAAGAAGATCATGTGATTATCACGATATTCTTTACTATGAAGAGGATGAGCTTTTTCATTTGGATTACTGTAACCAATTGACTCGTAGTTTTTCACACTTACTTTTTCATCTAATAAGTAGTTCATAAACTTCTCTGCAAGCTCTTTGTTTTTTGCACCTTTTGGAATTGCTAACGTGTCAGCCCAAATTGTGCCGCCTTCTTTTGGTACAACGTATCCTACATCTTTATTGTCTTTCGCGATGAATGCTGCGTCTCCAGACCATACAGTCCCGATCCAAGCATCTTCTGTAATGAATTTTTGTTTAATGTTATCTGTATCGAATGCTAATAAGTTTGGAAGTAGCTTCTGCAAATCAGCAGACGCTGTCTTTAACTGTGCATCCTCTTTCGTGCTATTAGAGAAACCATTTTTCTTAAGTCCCATTCCTAATACTTCACGAGAATCGTTTAATAAAGTAACATGTCCTTTATATTTCTCGTTCCATAAATCATTCCAGCTTGTAGGTGCTTCTTTCACATACTTTTTATTGTATGCAATTCCTGTTACACCCCAAGTATATACTAGAGAATACTTATTCTCTGGATCAAACGCAGGTGTTTTAAAGTTAGAAACAAGGTTCTCGATGTTCGGGATATTCTTCTTATCTAAAGGCGCTAATAAGTCCATCTTCGCCATCGTTTTCACCATGTAATCAGATGGCTGAATTAAATCATATGTCGCGCCACCAGCTTGTAATTTCGCAAGCATTTCTTCATTACTTGCATATTTATCATAGTTAATTTTCACGTTATATTTCTTTTCAAAATCTTTTAAAACTTGCTCATCAAAATTGTCAGCCCAGCTATAAATGTTTAATTCTTCTTTTTTCTCACCACAACCAGCAAGTACACCTGCAGCAAGACTGAAGCTAATTGCTATACCAGCTAATCTCTTCACTAATTTCATCGGTTTATTACCTCCTCGTTCTTTCTATATCATTCGTATTATAAAGGAAGGTGTCCTCCAGAGTTTTCTTCACCGTCTGCACCTTTATTACGGAAGATTTCCGATAGCACCATTAATCCTACAATTACAACAATTAATATTGTAGAAAGAGCATTAATTTCAGGTGATACTCCGCGCTTAACCATACTATAAATGTATAATGGCAATGTTGTTGATCCTGGTCCTGATACGAAGAAACTAATTACAAAATCATCAATCGATAATGTGAATGTTAATAATGCGGCTGAAATAACTCCTGGTGCAATTGCTGGAAACGTTACATAACGAAACGTTTGCCACGGCGTTGCTCCTAAATCGTTTGCAGCCTCTTCTAAATCACGTCCCATACCAGAAAGACGTGCCGCTAAAATAACAACAACAAATGAAATACTGAATGTAATGTGCGCAATAATAATTGTTGTTTTTCCAAGTTCTATACCTAATTGACTAAATAGGATAAGTAAAGATAATCCCATTAAAATATCAGGAATTAAAATTGGTAAATATACAAGACCGTTAATGGCCCCTTCAAAACGATATTTGTAACGGTGTATTGCAATAGCAAAAATCACACCAAGAACTGTCGTCACAATTGTCGTTATAAGAGCAATCGTAATACTATTTACAAACGCATCAATAACATCTTGTTTTTGAAATAAATCTGTATACCAATGGAGTGTAAAGCCCTCCCATTCCGCATTAATGCGAGAATCATTGAAGGAATATACCATTAAAACCATCATTGGAAAATACAAAAACAATAAGATTAACCAAGAATAAGAAACTAAAAACTTCTTCATTTTTGCCTATTCCCCTCCGTTTCCATCATATTTATATACTTTCGTTGCACGATAATATAAGTAAATTAACAGAACAGAGAATAGAACAACAATCATAGATAACGCGGAACCAAACGGCCAGTCACGTGAACCTAAGAATTGGTTTTGAATTACGTTTCCGATTAATGCTACTTTCGATCCACCCATAACGTCTGATACAACAAACATTCCGATAGAAGAAACGAATACTAAAATAGAACCAGTTGTAATCCCTGACATCGTCATCGGTACTGTTACATTCCAAAATGCCTTTACTGGTGTTGCTCCTAAATCATAAGCCGCCTCTAGCTTACGCTTATCAAGCTGCTCAATTGCTGCATACACTGGTAAAATCATAAATGGCAATAAAGAATATACCATTCCGAGTATTACAGAAGGTGTATTGTATAACAGATTTAAAGGTTCACTAATAATACCTAGTTTCAATAGCAATGTGTTTACAAGACCTTGTGAACGTAAAATAACAATCCATGCGTATGAACGAACAAGAAAGTTAATCCAGAACGGAATCGTTGCCAATAATAGAAGGATAGAACGATATTTACGATCAACAATTGTAATTGTATAGGCGAATGGATAACCGATTAATAAACATAGTACTGTCGTAATAACAGCTATCTTCACTGTTTCCCATAATGTCCCCATATATAATGGATCAAACACTCGTGCTATGTTATCTAATGTAAATTTCATTTCCACTGTCCCGTATGCTCCGCGCTGCATGAAGGCAAATGCTAATACGAACAGAAGTGGAATTAGGAAGAAGAGTAACAGCCATACGACTGTAGGTAATGCGAGTAATTTCCCTTTCTTCAATTTAAGGTCACCTCGTCCTCTTGCTCCCAGCCTACATATACATTATCTCCAATGCTCCACTGCGTTGCTTCTTCAGCAGTTTGGTATGCCATTAGTAATTCCGCTGTTTTCTCCTCACGTACATATAGCTTTTCCATATTTCCAACAAATTCAATATCTTCAATATGTCCAAGATGGTATTCTTTTAAAATTGGCTCTTCAACCGAGCGAACTTTTACATTTTCAGGGCGAACTGCTACGTAGTTTTCCCCATTTTTCACGATATTATTTTCACCGATAAACGTCGCAACAAACAATGTTTTCGGCTTATTGTAAATTTCTTTAGGCGTGCCGACTTGTTCGATATGCCCTTTATTCATAACGACAATACGATCACTCATACTCATCGCTTCTTCTTGATCGTGCGTTACATATATGAATGTAATTCCTAAATTACGTTGTAAGTTTTTCAATTCACGTTGCAAATCTTTTCTTAACTTAAAGTCAAGCGCTCCAAGTGGCTCATCTAATAGTAATACACGTGGGTTGTTTACAATTGCTCTTGCAATTGCTACACGCTGCTGCTGTCCACCAGAAAGCTTCGAAGGTTTACGATTACGGAACTCAAGTAACTGCGTTAAACGCATTGCCTCTTCCGCACGTTCTTTCTGTTCTGCTGCTGATACTTTTTGCATTTTCATACCGAAACAAATATTTTTTTCAACATTCATATGTGGGAATAGTGCGTAATGTTGGAACACTAAATTCATATGACGCTTGTATGGCGGCAAATCGTTAATCTTTTCATCATCTAATAAAAGATTCCCTTTAGTTGGGGTTTCAAATCCTGCGATCATACGAAGTAAAGTCGTTTTCCCGCAACCACTCGGTCCTAAAATTGTTAAAAATTCTCCTTCTTTAATATCTAAAGAAAGAGGGGGGATAATCACTTGATTTCCAAAATGTTTTTCTACTGCTTCAACTTTAATAATCTTTTTCATTTTCCCGTCCTATCTACCTTAAATTTTAATTTTTATATTCATGAATAAATATTTATGTTCTATAGACTATTTTTTTGTTTCGATCCAAACAAAAATGGTTGTTTAGCAGCGTTCTCTTCTATTCTTTATGTAGTATGTTTGATTCATTTTCGCATGATACATATGTCGAACAGAAAAACCCCTTCAGTTGCGAAGGGGTTTTTATCATACGGCTACGCCTACTGATAAACACCATCATCATTTTAACAACTTTCGTATGAATTTTAAAGCACTTTTTGTAGAAGAGTAACGAATTTTCATGTCGAATGCTGTAGATTGGGACAAAATGCTTTTATAATGGGAAAAAGTCCGAAAACTTTGTTCACCATGATAGCTGCCTAATCCACTACTTCCAACGCCCCCAAAAGGTAAATATGGCGTTGCAAGATGATATACGACATCATTTATACATCCTCCGCCATATGAAATATTACTCGTCACTTTCTTTTGCACTTTTCTATCTTCAGAAAATACATATAGTGCTAACGGCTTTGGATGGTGCTGAATCGTTTCAATTACCTCTTCTATTTTGTCATATTCTATAATTGGTAAAATCGGCCCAAAAATTTCATCTTCCATAACAGCACTTTGCCATGTAACATTCGTTAACACTGTCGGCTCGATGTGTAATGTTTCTTTCGTATAATTCCCGCCAATCACAGGTTTACCGTCTTGTAAAAATGTACATAGACGTTCAAAATGACGCTCACTTACAATTCGCACATAATTGTCATTTTGCAAAGCATCTTTTCCATATTGCTCTGCGATTTCATGTCGTAATGCCTCGATTAACTGCTCTTTCACTGAAGAATGAACGTACATATAATCAGGCGCTACACACGTCTGCCCAGCATTCAAAAACTTGCCCCAAACGATACGTCTTGCGGTTACATCTAGCTTTGCATCTTTATGTACAATACATGGGCTTTTCCCGCCAAGCTCTAACGTAAGAGGCGTTAATTTTTTCGCCGCTGCTTCCATCACAACTTTTCCAACACCAACACTACCTGTAAAGAAAATATAGTCAAACGGTTCCTTTAAAAGTGCAGTGCTTTCCTCTACGCCGCCTTCTACTACCGATACAAGCTCTTCTGGGAATAATTCACCTAACATTCTCGTAAGCACTTTTGAAACGTTTGGCGTTAACTCTGACGGCTTTAAAACGACTGTATTGCCAGCTGCCAATGCTCCTACGAGTGGTGCAATTGCTAATTGAAACGGATAGTTCCACGGTGCGATAATAAGCGTCACACCATACGGTTCTGGCACCACTTTCCCCTTCGATCCAAAATGAGTAAGAGCTGTGCGAACACGCTTTGGTTTACTCCAAGATGAAATATGCTTCATTTGAAAAGAAATCTCTTTTAGTACATATCCAATTTCTGTTGTAAATGATTCGTGAACTGATTTATTCAAATCTAATTTCAACGCTTGAAAAATCTCACCTTCAAAACGCTGAATTCCTTCATAAAGCTTCTGCAAATTATTCTTTCTCGTCTCTACACTTCTCGTATGTCCTTTATAAAAATATTCCTTTTGTTTATTTACAATAGAGGAAATACTCATTCACTCACCTTCTCCCGCCATGTTTATCCCGCTATTAACGAGCAGTAAGACTCTCACCTCAAAATCCAGCTAATTCAAGGAAGTTAGGCGAGGTCGTGCTAATAATCAGTAGGGATGGACAAAACCCCCACTGATTAAAGTTTCACTTTATACAATTCTTTCATTATCTATATAGACTTTATATGTAACAAATTTCTATTCGTAAAGTTACATTATATATGACTTTTTACTTTATATAAAATTCATTGCTCACAAAAAAACTACCGAAAGAAAATCTCTCGGTAGTTTTACTGTATTAACGATATAAACGAACAGCACCTGCAGAATTATCATCAGCTTGTCCTACTACTTCAAACTTCAGGCCAAGATTCGGTAAAATACGTCCTGCATCTGGAATCTGCTGATTAATATACGCTTTAGAATCATCAAACTTCGGTACGCCCGCTAAACCATTGTACGTAAACGTTCCACGCGTTGGAGATACAACTTTCCAAGCTGGCGTTTTATCGAATGAGAACGCCGCATCAGCGATTTGGAATCGTGTACTACTCTTAACTGTTGGTTTACCATTTAAAGTTCCTACAATTGCTTCTGGATGAGAATCAACTACACCAAGGAAACCTTGTCCTGGATGTACACCCACCCAGTTATCTGTGTAAGCTGAATCCGCATACCATACAACCATACCAGTGTTATATTCTGGACCACGCGCAAATTTCAATGCTTTATCTGCACCAGCATAGTTTCTCCACTCTACATAGTAGTTATGTTTTTTCTTCTCCGTTCCATTAGATACAACAAAACCATTTAATTTAAATTGTGGTGTACCTTCTGCATCATCAGAGAATGCAACTTTACCGTCTACTGTTAATGACGCATTATCAAGAGCGAATCCGTTTAACGCTAAACCACCATCAGTAATGTAATCAAATGTTAATTTCACTTTCTTACCTTTGAACTGACTTAAATCATATGATTTATCAATCCATTTTCCATTTGTCGTAGCTGCATTTCCACTATTTGCTTTCTCACCAATTCTTTCAATTAACGTTTGTTGACCATCTTCTGTTACAGCGTGTACTTCAAGGAAATCGTACTCTGCTTCAATCTCATACAATGATTTGTAATCGAATTTCGCAGTCGTTGCATTCGTTAAATCGAACAGCGGTGTCTCCATTTTTGTGTGAAGGTCATCACCTTTTGTGCTGTAATAATATTGTTTACCGAATGCTGGTGCAATCGTTTTTACATCTTTATCCGGTAAGTTAACACGAATCAAGCCTGGACGATCCGACTTCGTAACACTTTGATCTAAATACGTTGCAAAACCGATACCTTTGTTTAACTTATCGTAATCTACTTCTGCGATATTCGCCCAGCTACCACCGATTGTTTTTTGGAAAAACTCTTTATTTTGCGGTGAAAAACTTGTTGGCGTTGTGCCTGCGATTTTACCAGCCCAGCTTCCCCCACTCATAATAGACCAAGCTTCAATCGGCTCACCCTGACCGCTATATTGTGTATCATACTCATCCGGAAGACCTAAATCATGACCATATTCATGTGCGAATACACCAACTGCGCCATCTTCTGGTTCAATTGTGTAGTCATACGCAGCCATCTTTCCGCCCCAATATGGAACTTTAGACTTTGTTCCTTCAATCGGGAATGGCTTTGGTCCAACTGTCCAACGATGTGACCAAATTGCATCATCACCTAATTTACCACCGCCAGCTTCTTGTCCAACACCCGCATGAATAATCATTAAGTGGTCAATTAAACCATCAGGTTGATTTTTATTTCCATCTTCATTTACATCATATTGATCAAATTGATCAAACTCTGATAAATCAATACCGCTATCTACAGCTGCTTTTAATGCATCTTTCACTAGATCACGTGGTCCTTTTGGTCCTTTATTATCATGACCTGTAGCAGCATCTGCACCGTAATCAGCAGCTTTACCAGGAACTGTTAACCATTTTGTAACCGTTCCATCTACTGTGTAGCTACCACCAGATTGCTCTTCATAGTATTGTTTAAACGTTTCAATTTTGCTTCCATCATCCAATGTAAACGGCTCATTACCGAATAACATTTTTTCATAGTGCTCTTTATTAAAATCGTTGGAATACATGTAACCAGGCTCTTTATCAATATTGTTATGTTTAAAGTCAGCGTACTCTACAAGTAAAACGAGTACTTTGTCTTTACGAACTTCACCGTTATACTCTTTTTGTTTTGCTGGTGAAGTTGGTACTTTACCATTTAAGCCCCCTTTAACTGGACCTGTTCCTGCTGCAGTCCCGTTTGCTGGTTGCTCTGCTTTTTCTTTCGTGTCTGCTTTCGCATCTTTCACTTTCTTTAAAAAGTCAGATGCATCTTTCGTAAGTTGGTCCCCACTTGCCGCTTCTTTCCCAGGGTTTTCACCCTTCTTCTTCTCTACATACTTTTCGACAGCTTTCTTTGTTTCTGTCCCTGAAGCAGATGAATCAATTACCCCACGTTTTTTCAGTGCATCTGCTAATCTCTCTTCTGGGATTAAATGATCATCAACTGGACTTGTAGCTGTCTTGTTCTCCGGCGTTTCAGCATATGTAGGCTGACTTCCAGCACCAAGTGACAAGCCTAGAATAGCTGTCAAAGCAATTGATGATAACACTTTAAATGGTTTCTTTTTCATCCCTTATTTCCTCCCCTAATATAAAATATGTATTACATATTTTATATTATTAAAAATTCAATATATTTTCAATATTTAGTTATATTATGTAATTTTTTTAATATATTTGTAAAAATTTCATAGTTAGTATACGAATATATCACAATTCAACAATGTTTTCAGAAAATATTGAAAATATTTGTCAGAAACTTTATAATCGCCATAGAGGGAATTTAATGGGGATTTTATCTTTGTCTCATCTACACAATATTCGATAATTTGACACATAAAATATAAAATTCGGTTAATTATCGTCTACTATGTAGCAGCAATTATGACCAATAATTAGGGAGGAATTACATTTGTACAAAGATAAGGCTGACTCACTAGATCAAGAATGGATTGATTTAATACTTGAGGCTCTAGATGCTGGCATTGCCCTGCAAGATATTGAACACTTTTTCCAACGTATGAAGCATACGAGCCAGGCTCAATAGCCTCGTTCTTTTTAACGAAGTTTATGTTATAATAATCACATCATAAGACGACTACATATTGATAGAAAGGTGCGCAAATATGATAGGAGAACGTATAAAACGCCTTCGTTTACAAAAAGGCATTTCACTAACAGAACTCGCCGAAAAAGCTGGTGTAGCTAAATCTTACATTAGTTCTATAGAACGGAATTTACAAAAAAACCCTTCTATTCAGTTTCTTGAAAAAATTGCAGCTGTTCTACAAATTCCAGTTGATACTTTACTTCACGATGAAATAACAACGGAAAGTCATCTAGACTCCGAATGGACACAACTCGTTAAAGATGCGATGAGCTCCGGTGTCTCAAAAGAACAGTTTCGTGAATTTCTCGAATTTACACAATGGAAGAAAAATCAACAATAATACATATAAAAGAGTGCTTAAAACGGGCACTTCTTTTTTTCTTTATAAAAAAAAGCGGGGGATACCCGCTTTTTTGATTTATTATTTTTCTTCGCCATCTGTTTGGTTAGCATTGAATGTCCATTCTAAGTTCAATGAATCGCCTTGGAATTTATTTTGATCTTTACCATCATCTTCGAATACAAATTGTACCCATAGATAGTCTTCTGTTCCAGCTTCTAAGCCACCTTTTTCACCCCACTCAGGAGAAAAGATATCTTTAGCTACAAGATCAGGATCAGCATTTTGTAAATCTGCTAAAGTTGTTTCATATACAGGCTCACTTTGTTTATCCCAGTTCCAAAGGAATTTCACTTTAATGTGCTTACCAAAATCTTCACCAGCGTTATCGCCTTTTGCATCTGCAACAGTGTACTTTGTCGCTAATTTAACGTCTTTAATTGCTAAAGTACCACTGTTCTTTAATAAGAACTCTTTCTTAACAGAATCCCCTGGTTTTAAATCTTTAATATCTACAAGCGTTTTAGGGTTTAATGTAAGATCTAACGTCCCAGCTGCAAATGTATTGTTCGATACTTCCTTATCGCTAAAGTAAGCGAATGTTCCTCCACCAATTAAAGATAACCCCAATGCTGCTGATGCAACTCCCATACCTAATTTCTTTTTCAGACTCACAATCAATTCCCCCTAGCTGTTTTTTGTATTTTTATCTCTTATTTGAAATAAGAGGTGTAACTAAAACTGTATTAGCTAAGCTAATATTTGTTCTTTTTAAAAACCTTAAGTTCATTATAACGAACAACACTGTATAAATACAATATATATTTTGATTAATTTTATTTCTCAACATTTTTTCCTTTTTTTCAGAAAAGTATTGAGAAATAAAGTGAAACTTTAATCAGTGTTTTTCTGTCCATCCCCACTGATCATTAACCTTCACCAAATAGCGTGCGGCCAACTAACTTCCTCGCATTCATTAAATTTCCAGGTGAAGACCTTATACCCACGAATAGTGAAATAAGAAAAACAAAGCAAATAGGTGAGTCGTAGGGCTCTCTCACCTATTTGTCTTATCATTGTATTTATTCCTTCCGAAATGCTGCTGTATTTTACTTACTATTCCTTCTGTTCTTCTTGTTTCTTACTTTCTTCTAACTTTTTCGCCTCTTCTTGCTTCTTACTCTCTTCTAGCTTTTTCGCTTCTTCTTGCTTCTTACTCTCTTCTAGCTTTTTCGCTTCTTCTTGTTTCTTACTCTCTTCTAGCTTTTTCGCTTCTTCTTGTTTCTTACTCTCTTCTAGCTTTTTCGCTTCTTCTTGTTTCTTACTCTCTTCTAACTTTTTCGCTTCTTCCTGTTTCTTACTCTCTTCTAGTTTTTTCGCTTCTTCTTGTTTCTTACTCTCTTCAAGGTTCTTTTGCTTTGTTGTTTCATCTACTAATAATTTCTCAAAAGCTTGAATTTGTTTATCAATCTCCTGTAAATTAACCTCTTTATCAACATACTCGCAGTGTTCTTTAACTATATGAAAACCAGCATTCACATACGAGAATACTTGCTTATTAGATTCACTTTTATCTCCAGTTAACTCTTCTTTCACTTTGTTATAAGGAGTTTCTATTGATACATATACTTTTTGTAATAGTTCTCTCTCAGCAGTTATTTTCTCACGCCCTTGCTTCCATGCAACAAGCACCTGTTCTAACTCTTGAGTGGAAGTGAAAGTTACTTTCGATTTCATCTCTTCATACTCATGCAAAATAACTTCCTTATGTTGCTTAGCTTGTTCTGTCAACTGATCAACTGTTTTTGGAAAAATACTTGCTGTCGAAATAGTAGCCTGCACTTTCGTCTCATGAATGAAAGTTGCCTCTGTATAAGTCATCATTTGAGAGCCTAAATAAAAAGTAATAGAGCACAAACATGGCAATATAAGCATCTTTTTGAATTTGCGAGGTGTCTTCAGCATTTTAATCTCTCCTATCGAACATCTCGTTCTTTATCAAGAACTATAACCTTATTATAATAAAGAGAATTACAAAATGATATAAAAATTATGTTTCTTTTTACATTTCTCTTTTAACACAAAAAGAGACTACCTTTGATAGTCTCTTTTTGTTGTCATTATTATTTCGTTTCACCATCGCCTTGCTGTGCATCAAACGTCCAAGTTAATTGTAACTTATCGCCTTGGAATTCATTTTGGTCTTTTTTATTATCAACGAATTCAAATTTCACTTTGAATTTATCAGATTTACCTGCAGAAATACCTTTTTCATCCCAGAACCAAGCAGCTAAATCATTATTTACTGCTGTAAGTGTATCACCCTTCAATTTATCTAATGTAGTTTCTTTCACAATCGTCTCATGCTTATCTACATTTTTTAAGAATGTTACTTTAATATGTTTACCAAAATCATCTTTATTATCTTTCTTCGTATCTTCTACATTATAGTCTGTTTTTAATAGAACCTTTTTAATATCTAAAGAGCCTTTATTTTCTAGTTTAAATTCTTTTTCAACTGTATCACCAGGTTTTAAATTCGATACATTAACAACTGTTGATGGATTTAATGATAAATCAAGCGTACCAGCCGCAAATGTATTATTTGACACTTCTTTATCGCTAAAGAATGCAAATGTTCCTCCACCAACTAATGCTGCTCCTAGTACTGCTGATGCGATACCCATTCCTAATTTTTTCTTTAAAGTCATGTCCATATCCCCTTAATATATATATATTTGTTAACTTCCTAAACGGAAAGTATAACCAAACGAACTAGACGGATTGTTCTACTTTTTTATCTTTCTTTTCTCCGTCAATGCTACGAATAGCACCAAAAATAGAAATTGCAGAATAGCCAAGTAAAAAGACTCCAGGAATAATGAGAAGTAATGCTGCTCCCGCTTTTGAACTCGCATAATTCAGTCCATAACCAACGTATGGAACTGTAATATCTGCATATTTTCCGATTACATTCTCTGCAAGTACTGGTGCTAAATCTGGTCCGTTGTTGTTATCACCTTTTGTTTCATACATTACTTTTCCATTTGTATCTTTCACACCGATAATACGGTGAGTGATAATTTTGTTATCTTTCTCTTTAAACGTAATAACGTCACCTTTTTTATATTTAGATCCATCTTTCGTAGGCTCTATCGCAATGATGGATCCTGTTAAAAATGTTGGTTCCATCGACCCTGAAAGAACGCTCTTAAATTGATATCCCATAACAGTCGGATCCCCGCCACTCGCTTTTGACGAAATAACCACAAAAGCTAAAAAAGCCATCAATGCAAATAAAACAAATGAGATAACGTTGCTAATAATCTTCCAAACGAATTTCATCATCTCTCTCCCTCTCTGTTGTTTTATATCATTTTGAAATTAATAACGCTCTAATTATTCTTTAACAAGAACATAAACAAATAATATAACGAACAAATAAGAAATGCAAGGTGAAAATTTACAATTATTAGTTAAATCACTTTTGAAATGCATGCAAAAAAGACCGTGACAAAATCTCATCACGGTCTACTAGCAATTTATTTTTCTTCTGATTTCATCCCTTGGTTATTTCGGCGCAGCACTACATATAAAATGGCTCCAAATAATACAATCGCACCGATCCCAACACTTATCACTTTCACATTCGATTCCTTTACTTCAGGTGCAACTGTATCTTTTTTAGGCATCGCAAAAGTAACATCTTCTTTCGAAAGAACATTTATAGTCGCAATCGTTTGATTATTTTTTATAATATCTACCGCACCAACTACTTCACCGCGATGAATTCCTTTTTGGTACAAAGCTTCTTTATCCACTGAATTAACCCGAAAAGCCGTTTTTACATTTTGCCCTTCATCTTTCTTAAGCATAAGCTCAGCACTTTTTTCGAGCTCAGAATCAACATCTTTATTTAAATACGTTGTCTTTTGATGCCAACTATGTTTATCTAGTACAGTTTGCTTCGTAAATTGCCCAAAAGAATATTCCGCCATCTGCTTCAAATCTTCATAAATTTCAGGTCTTTGAGAAGCCATTACTACATTTATAATACGATTTCCATCCTTCTCATTTAATAAAACGAGTGTATTGCGCGCTTCATTTGTAAACCCTGTCTTACCACCAATGCTATATGGATTTTCAAAATAAGTAGACTTATTAAAAATAGAAACTGTTTGCGTAGATGTCGTAACCGTCGTTCTTTTCGTATTCATCGCTTGTAAAATTTCAGGATACTTTTGCACACCTCTCGTAATCATGGCCATATCATATGGCGTCGTATAATGATTTGGATCATGCAATCCATTTGGCGTTACAAAATGGCTATCTTTAGCCCCTAATTGCTTCGCCTTCTCATTCATCATATTAGCGAAATTTTCAACACTTCCTCCAATACGCTCCGCAATCGCATACGACACATCATTCGCACTTAGCACCATTAAAATCATAAGCGCAGTATTTCTATTCACCGTCTCACCAGGTTGAAACTCAATTTGATAATTACTCTTCTCCTGATCTAATGCTAATTGTGAAAACGTAAATTGATCCTCTGGCTTCGTATGCTCCATTAGTAAAATCGCCGTTAACACTTTCGTTATACTAGCAGGGAACGCACGATGATGTGCATTTTTGTCGTACAACATATCTCCTGTTTTCGCATCAATCGTAGTCGCAAACTGACTAAAAACATTCGGCCCTTCCGCAGGTGGCGGTGCCACTTGCTCCGGATTTACTCCAATATTCGTCTCAGCATATAACGTCATAGGTGTCAAAAAAAATAAACAAATAACCATAACAAAAACCGAAATTTTCTTAAAATTTACCATATGACTCTCCCTTTTCACTTTACTTTCACATTCTATAAAATACCTCTACCAACCTATATGTAATTTGTATTAATTTGGAAGAATATTCACTTTTTTTACTATATCACACTTTTACGATTAGGAAAATAAATATACAATAAAAAATAAGAAGGAATTACTCTTTCTTATCCTTCTCATCAATCAACGAATCTATTAACTTTTGCCCAGCTTCTTCGGGCGTAATCTCGTCCGTCATACCCATAAACGACCAACCTTTAGAATCGACCCACTCAACGAACTCTTGTAAAAACTCATCATGCGTCACATCCACATCAAGAATCGAACCATCAATCGAAATCGTTCTATTTCTAGACACACGCATCTTAAACGTTTTTCTTACCATTACAATTATTCTCCCTCTACTCCTGAATATTTATAAATATCTTGTACTTCTTTTATACATGATTTCTTGAAAATTGTAAAAAGGATATATTGGCCAATTTGCATATTAAAAATGAAAATCTCTTATTATATAACCCTCACACTACATTCATTTAGTCATAAATTACGGAATACATCCATATAAAAAAACAAACCAACTTACATTCTATCACACTAACTACACTTGACTTTAGTACGATCAAATAGAATATATTAGAAAAAACCTTAAAATGAGGAGGAACTCCATGGCGCGTTGTACATATTGTAAAACGAAGTGGAAAGTAAAAGATGTGTGGTCGATACTCGTGACATTTGAAAAAGATTGTCCGTATTGCTTCGGAAGACAATATCTATCAAAGAAAACATTGAACGCTATGCCAGAACTTATAAGCTTACCTTTACACTTCTTATTCCCTTTTCTTGTTGATTTAAGTGATGAGGGTCCTTTGGAGTGGTATCGAAAAAAATAATAGAACCGCTTTATTCGAACTCACTTTTCATTAAATTCTCTACTTATATATTCCTTAATACACTACTAGCCTGATTCCAACTATTTTCCCATCAAAACATTAATATAAAATATTGTAAAATTTCAGTTAATTATATATAATTACTTTAGCATAAAGATTAAAGATGCTGTTACATACGCATTTTTGAAGATCCCGTAGCTCAGTAGGGAGAGCGCCACCTTGACAGGGTGGAGGTCGTGAGTTCGAGCCTCTCCGGGGTCATTACTTTTTGTATCAACTGTTGATAATTTCATATTTTGACCAAAACTAACGGTGAGTACCGCTCAAGTTTTGATTGAAACTCCTCCTTTAACTCTAAATGAGAATGAAGGAGGTTTTTTTATGTCTTTAACATACTTCACTGAAAAAGAAATCGTAAAAAAACGACAACCCCACAAACGAAAAACTAGCAAAATTTCAAAAGAAGATTCTGTTGAGCGTGTATTTGAAAGATTTGTTGATAGCAAAGTAAAACAGAATTTACGCCCCAAATCATTGAATCAATTCCTTCTTATGTTTAACAGTATTAAAGCATTTCATGAAACACAAAATGCTCAAACATTTTATATGACTGACATTACAACAAATTTTATTTCTGACTGGGTCTACTGGTTAAAAAATGAATATGTACGCTTTGATGGTCATGCTTACGTGCCTGAAAGTGCTCAAACTGTTGGATTAGCGGATGAAACCATCGCTAGTAGAATCAAGCGTTTGAAAACATTCATCAATTGGTGTTTGCGACAAGAAATCATCACAAAAAATCCATTTAATAAATTTGAAGGATTTCGTAAAGATAACGCACAAATTGATATTCTTTCAGTTCATGAATTAAACAACTTATTGAAGGTGGCGAAATCGTATTCCAATAAGAGTTTTAAGCACTTTCGTGACTATGTATTATTACACCTTCTCATTGATGGCATGTTTCGTATAACCGAAGCATTGTTATTATCACCATCAAATATTGACCATACCAATCGAGCGGTAATTATACAATCAAATAACGCCAAATCACGAAAATCTCGTACCGTACCATTATCGAATAAAACATATCGCCTACTATTACAATTGCTAGAGGAAAATGAAGCATTTGAAGGCGATGTTGATGATTTAATTTTTTTATCATTGAGCGGACGTATGTTAAGCAAAAATAATGTGTTACGTGATATGCGTAAATATGCTATTGAAGCAAAAATTAAAAAACGCTTTTATTTACATTTAATACGTCATTCAGCCGCTACTCACTATTTATCATCTTCTGGTGACGTTGAATCACTGAGGAAAATCCTTGGACATGCCGATTTACGCACCGTTCTTATATACAGTCATTTAGCGGATACTACTGTTCAAGAGAAACATGCAACTCATGGATTTTTTGGAAGTGAAAATGTAATCAATCGTAAGCGAAATAATAAAAGGAAATAAAAATAAAACCGTCTACTCCCCCACCGACCAAAGTTTGGGATTAAACGGTTCAGCACAAATCCGAGAAGGACTTGCTTATTTAATTGTAGCAAAGTTTCTTCTCCATGAAAAGGAGAACACTCATGTGTATTAAAAACCAAATCAACCACATTCAGAAACGTTTGCTTGAACGACTGAACGTTAAAAATCGATCCACCTTGTTTACTATTATCGAGGCAATTTTTCAACAAGCGTACGCAAAAGGCTCGTTTGTAGTGTCACAGAAAAATTCTACACTTGCAATTAAATGTGATGTGACCGCTTCTACAATATCACGCAACCTCAAGAAAATTAAGGACAAATGTGCTGATTTAATTCAGATTGAACAAAATCGTAATGTAACAGAACAATTCGCTTCGTTAGTATTTACGCTGATTCCACAAGCCAATTGTAAAGAAAATTTACTATTAGATGATGAACGTCAAACGGATATGTCAAACGGTGAACAAACGGAAGAATGCAATGATGATGCGGTATATCATGATATTGCTGAATCGCCCTCTAGAAGTTTTTCTACTCATTCCGTAGTGTATTTTTCTAATCATAATAAAGTTATAGATAATAGTATTGTTAAACAAGAGGACGTTATACAAAACGAAATTATTCATGATGAATATATACATGCACGTAAAAACGGAATCAGTAGGAAATTGTTCCTAAAGGTGATTGATGGAATTAAAAATAAACGTGGCATCAGTAGTTTGAGAGCATATATCCGTGGAGCAATCAATAACGTAATACACCATATATCGTTCCGTCGTGGAGAAAAAACATATGACAATCCAATGAATCAATTCTTTTATGAATGGTTGCACGAATAAAACCGTATAGTACCTAGAACTTGCCAACTTAATAGTATATATAAAGATGGCGCTTTTAGGGTACTTTAGCGAATAACAAACAAACTTTACAAAATATGTATTTGAATATTAATATTCAACGAACAGTCGTTTGAATGACATTTTTTCCTTAATGTGGTAATAATGATGTATGCCATATAAGAGGTGATATGTATGATAACTGAAGAAGAATATGAAAACATGACAATCGCTGATGGATTGAAAGAATACAGTAAACTCATGAAAATGTTTAAAAATCGTGGTGCTACGAGGACAAATAATTTTGTGGGTGATATGGGAGAAACCGTGGCAATTGAACACTATTGTAATTCGCCAGAGTTACCCAATTTACGTTTGGTGGAAATAGGAATGAAGCACATAGATGCAACCAGTGATACCAATGAACGCTATTCCATAAAAGCGACACGTACCAATATGACGAGTGTATTCAATGGATTGAATGACCCTGACTCTAATATGCCACAACCACAATTATTCGAGTATGTTGTCATTGTGTTGTTTGAAAAAGACATGATTCTTAAAGCAATATATGAATTAAATTGGGAAGCATTTATGTCATTGAAGAAATGGAACACATCGAAACGTGCCTATTTTTTAACCGTTAGCAACGCATTAAAGCGCAAGTCCAAAATAATATACGAACGATAACATACATAAAAAATAACCACGTAGTTTCCAAGTACGTGGTTATCCTGTGAATGCAATTTTAAATGAATGAAAATAAACTGTGTAATACTATTATATTTGATTACTTTGAAATGTAAGGAAGCCACATGAAAAAAGTTGATCTTGAGAATCTCATAAAATCCACATTTTACACATAAAAAAAATACGGAGTCCCATAATAGGAACTCCATTTAATAAATGACACGAATTGGCTTGGTATAAATAACTGCTGGGCATCGAGGGTCTTTTAAAGCATTATCGTAATCAATCATGAATCCGCTAGATTTAAATTGGGGCACCAATCGTGAGTCCATTTCATATGTTTGACCACAAACCCATCCCATACTTGGGGTGATAAGATTGTCTTGTCCGATGCCCATGTATTTGTTTTCACCAGCGGTAGCAAATCCTTTGATACATATAACTTTTACTAGTGTAATTGCCATGATTATTCACCTTTGACCTTTCGTGAGCGTTTTGCTTTTGGCTCTTCAATGGATTGTGCTGACATAGTTGCTGAATCCGTTAGAATCTTAATTCCGTGTGGATTTGCAACCATACCACTAGCCATGATTTCAGAATAGACGAAAGTATATCCTTTGCGTGCAGTATCTGAATCTTCGCTACCATCATTTATTTCAGCGGAAAGTTCATCATTAACAGAAACTGCATATGCTTTCGGATTCATTAATACCATTTTTCCTTTACCATTCATTGATTGAACGAATACAGGAATACCATAAATTGTGCCGATTGAACCATCGTTTGCAATAGTTGGTTTTAATAATGCTTCATTTGATACATTATGAACCAATCTTGTAGCGAACAAGGCATTATCTACTACGAAAATTGCACCTTGTAAATTCTCGGAACTGTTAGCGAAATCATTAAACATTTCATCAACCTTTGTGAATGTTTTGATGTCAGCGATTTTATTTGTGTAATTGTTGTATTCGAAAATGGATTGCATTTGCTTAACTGAACCATCAGCATTTCCTTTTCCGAATGCTTGCGATTGTAATGTGCGGAGAATACGACGTGTCGCTTTTCCTTGAGCAATTCCTTTTAAATCAATCGGTGTGTTATTTAATAATAATTGTGTAATTTCAATTGATGTAGAAACCGTTTTTTGGTCGAAAGTAACCGATTCAAATTCAACATCTTTACTGATTAATTCGTCAGGATCAATTTCTGCTTCTTTGTCGTCCATTGCAAATAATCGGTTAGTTTTTCCTTTGTGTTTAAAAATATCAAATTTGCTTGCGATAAGCGGTAGGTGTTCAGATGATGCCATAAATGAAATTGTGACATCTTTTGCTTCTGTATTTAAATTGCTTGTGATTATAGTATTCATGATTAAAATTCCTCCAGTATTTTTTCATAAAAAAAGAGAACCCCAGTTGAGGTTCTCGAATTGATTTATTGTGCCATTGTTAATTTGGCAAATGCATTTGGTTGCATAATTTTTCCATCAAGGTATTTGTCCAAGATAAGCAAATGTCTACGTTTGGTTTTGCTAATTCGGTCTCGCCAAACGTGTTGTAAATGAAAGTCCTTTTTAACGAGAGTTGCATATCCTTTTTCAAAATTGGCAAGTAAGATTGGTGTTTTACCTGCACCGACTTTTTCCATGTTGTCATCAAAAACAATTGGGATGTCGAGCAATTCTCGTTTTGGTGCGTTTGTAATTTTGTCCGAAAGGATTAATGGGATTCCTGTTTTCTCATGTTTAATGTTTAATAAGTGAGCAAACGTTGAACTGTGCATCACCCAAACTGCGCCATTTAAATATTCAGGATTAACGCTGAACAAAACATCAAAAAGTTCATTGAAATCAATTGTTGTTTGCGATTTTGTAGTAGTTGTTGTAATTGGGTAGTTCAAAATACCTTGAAAACTGTTTTTTCCATCACCGAATAAAATATGTTCATCAATTGTTTTGCTTAGTCGACGCCCCAATAATTCTGAAGCGTATGCTAAAACATTCATGCCAGCATCATTTACAACATGATGTGGAATTTCAACTGCGGTACCAACACGTTTTTGGTCTAAACGGACTTTGTCCATTGTGAAGTCGTTTAAAACAACGTCATCCCATTCACCAATAAAGCCTGCTGTACCTTGTGATTTCTCACGTGGGATTTCTAAGAAACCGTTCACTGGTTCAAATTGCTTTGTACGTGAAAACAGGTTTCCCTCATGATGAACAAATTTTACAATGTGGTCAGAAACAACTGTTGGAACTAAGTACGCCCCAGTATCTGAATTTTGTTGTAATGTACGAACTTCATCATTAATTTCGCCTTTCATTAATGATTCAATCGCTCGATGTTCTGCGCTTGGTTCATTTGATGTTTCTTCAGGGATTTCAACGATATGACGTTGTTCGTCTTCAGTAGAAATTTCAATTTGCGCTTCAATTTCCTCAAGTTGTTTCGATAAGTCACGAAGTTCCGCTTTTTCAAATTCGTCTAAATCACGTTTTCGTTTTTCCGCTTTTAATTGTTTCCCTTGATTGATAATTTCTTTACGTGTATTTTTTAATTCCGTAATATTCATTTTACCGATATCTCCTTCAATATTTATTTCGTCAATAAGTTCTAACGAACGGGCTGCGATTGATGATTGAACATAAGCGGGCTTTCTAACTGCGCTCACTTCTAACAGTTCAAGTTCATGTACAACACGTTCATAAATTCCGTTTGTTCCTTTGGTAACTTTGTCTTTCAATTTTCGGAAACCAAAAGACATATTTTGAATGATTCCGTCTTTGATAAGTTCAAAGGCATCTTGTCCCCAAGTTGTTTTGCTGATGGTCGCTTCCATGTAAAGACCACGCTCATCTTCACGGAGAATCATTTTTCCGCTTCGTGTATCTGCTAAGATTTTGTTGTTGTCATGTTCATATAAAAAATCAATATTTTCGGCACGTTCAAGAGCACGTTTAAATGCACCAGGCATGATCTGCTCGATAAACTTTGTATTTCTACCGAGTGTTTGTGACCAAGTAGATGTTTCATTGACATAACCTGAAACAAAAAGAGACCCATCGGCATTTTGTTTAACACCGTCGAGTCTCACATTTCTAAGTTCTATTTGGTTTTTCTGATTCTGCATTAGGTTTGTCCTCCGTTGTTATATTTTGTCCGAGGTTGAAAACTGTCTTTTCGCCAGTTTCCGTATTCATTGCAACTTTTCCAAGTCCCATTAATAAATCGTCGCCACCTGTTACTTTGTTATAACCAAGTTTTTGACGTACTTCGTTAATTGTTAAAATTGCACCATTTACACCTGTTACAAACGATTCAATACGTTCTTTCTCAGTTGCTCGTGATAATTCTTCGACATCAAATTCAAAGAAATATTCGTCTAGTTCCGTTTCATCAAGCAATGAAAGATTTAACCCATCTTCAAATGCGTTAATAATAGGAGCAAGGGTGTGTTTTAATAAATGTAAATTGTTTTGTTCAATCGAATTATATTTGTTTGCTGCGGTTGTAATTAAAGATTCAGGCACACCGAACAAATTACAAATTTCACTTTTTGTATTTTTTCTTGTTTCATTGAATTGCATATCCGCTGGTGAATGTTGCATTGGTTTGTACTCCATGCCTTCTTCTAAAACAGGCGTTTTAGCATTGTTGCTTGAACCGCTGTACAAATTATTCCACGATTCACGTAAACGATTGATTGAATCCTGATTCAATCGAGAGTTAACCATTAGCACTCCTGATGGAAATGCCCCACGTTCGTAAATACCATTCATGAATTGTGCTTCATGTAATGCTTGACGGAAAATTTCTTTACCAGTTTCCAATAAACCAATTCCTTTGAAACCATCTTTTGAATCTTTCAGAACTCGCAATACTTTATTTTCACCTAAAGTTTCAAGAACACTTTTGGTTTGTGTCCCGTCTCCGTCGGATGTTATATCAAACTTCGCACCGATTGGTTTGTAACCAGATTTAATTGTTCGGATATTCATATTGCTTTTAGGCAAATAATATAATTCCTCGACATCAAATCCGAAATCATCCTCATTTATTTTTTCAATTGAAGAATATCCTCCACCGTGTAATAAATAATCTCGTACCATTTGTTTTTTATATTGATATGCTCCAGTATGTTTGTTTGGGCGTGTATTCAACAATTTCACACGGTTATCGTCCTCGATTTCTGTACGACTACCGTCTTTGTTCCGTTTGTACAGATACACTGGCATTTGTGCAATTGCACCTGAGAGTAAATCGAGGCATTGCCCGACAACTGATAATTGAACAACTTTCTCCGCTGTTGGATAAATCGAATTGGTGTAATCGGTAAATACACCATCAAAATTGGTATATAACTGCTCTTGAAGTTCTTGATTTCGTGTTTCTAATTCTTGATTTCGTACTTCTAATTCATCTGCACGTTGTCTATGTTCGGACGCTTTTAAAATATCACTGAGTGCCATTTGAATTTCCTCCTTGTAAAATAGAAAAAACCACAGGCGTATTGATCCTGTGGTAATCGTTTATCAATATTGGAGAAGGCACGATAAATTCATGCCTTCTGAACATTGACAAGACCTATTAACCGAATTGAACTGCAATGGAATGGAAGGATTCCGTTACAAGGGGTGTTATAAATAACACCAAACACCTCATCATATAATTTGAAATGGAGGACAGGTTGAGAACAGAAAGTTTGATGAGGTGTTTGCTATCATCTACTTATTCCACCATTTTTTAACCCACGATAATGATATTGAAGGTTGGTCATGTCTGCGTAATCGTCTGTTCATTCGCTTTAACACTTCTTTTTGGGTTAATTTATGTTGTTTGCCTTTGTTATCGTAATATCTAAAAGATTTTGCTTCTTGCAACTCTAAAGTACGTAAAATTTCATAGTACTTTTTTTCTCCGATATACGGAATCAATGCACTGTCGAACATTGCCATTTTGAGATTATCTCCTTCCTGTTATATGTAATGAGAGAGTTACAATCCGTAACCGTCCTCATAATATATATACGTGGTGAATGAAAAACTAAGGAGCAAAATGCAACTTTCGGAAACTTTTTTACTGATAAATGCCAGCACATCATCATTTCAAAAAAAGCGTGTACTTTATATACGCTAAACGGTAAAGAGTAAGTGTAAGATAGTGTCAGAACTGTAAGAGATATTTCACCAAAAAAGTCCAATAGGTACCTCTGGTGTAAGAGAAGTACCCTTTGTTCCGTACATCCCTTCAGGATTTTTTCTACCAAACAAACGGGGGGTACATTTACAAACTATATTCATATTCTTCAGGTGTTTCATATTTGAAATCCAACTCATCTTTTGTACCAAGTTGTAAGTTGCATGTTTTACATAATGTAATTAAATTGCTATCTTCAAAGAATAGTTCGATATGATTCACTGCTGATTTAATATGATGCACTTGTAATTCATCACTGTTTATGATGTTATATTTAATCAAGCATCGCTGACATAAACCATTGTCACGATTAATAATTCGTGGTCGTGTTTTACGCTTCCATCTATCACTATTACGTAACTTATCTACATCACTTGATTCACGTTTAATACGTGGTGTTGTGCGAATGGTACATTTACATTTTGTTCCCATTGGTATTACCTTACCGTGTTTACATATCGTTTTCATTGCCATAAGGCATACACCCTCTTCATTTATTTAGATGAATAATTGAATGTTAATTTTCAATTTTAAATCCGCTATCATTGATATTATCAATTGATATTGGTTGCATATTATCGTAATGCGATTCCGATTTAATTGCTTCATTCACTTCTGTTTCTTCAATTTGTTCTTGCTCTAATATTGAGAGCAAATCCTGTTTCGATTCCTCGTACATCGCTATTACAAGAGCTTCTTCACCAGTGCTCAACATATGTTTGTCGCATATGTCGAACACATCCCATATTTCCGCTCCTGTTTCTGCAATCTCCGTTACTGCCTTAATCATGTTTTCTGTCATCATATTATATTTCTCCTCTTTGTTTATTCATCATGCCTTTTAACATGATGCTCTTCATATCATTGGTTGTTACGTCGGATTGTGGTTTAAATTTGAATGCTGCTAAATCCTTGTCGAATGTCGGTGTACCTTCATTTGTATATTGTGATTCGCATTGTTGTAATGCGATTTCATTCACCTGTTTGTTTTTGGTGTAACTTTCTAATATATCATCTTGTGGAATGATTACATCCTGTTTAACGACTGGAACAGATAATCCATGAACTGTTTCTTCAAATGCTTTACCTTTGTGCCATTTGTTGTACATGTATAATGGCATTGCATATTTATTGTCCTTGTACAATTGTGCATGTGATTTTAACAATAAATGATATTCCATCATTGCTTCAATTTCTGTAGGTTTTGTCCCAACTTGACGTTTCACATCAACGACTTTGATATGACTTGTATCAATTTCAATATCCATACCGAATTGATCTTGTTTATTTAGTCCGAAATATGATTTCAATTGCCCTTGAATACGTGGATTGATAATTGGTTCGTAAATTCTCACACAACGGTTTAAACCGTAGGCTTCACCAACTTCTTGCAACACTTTCTTCCGTAAAAAGAATTTTGCTTTTTCAATTTTGGAATTCTCGACCCGCTTTTTTATCATCGGAACAATTTTCTTTTGAAATTCTTCACGGAGTATTACGTTATATGCTGTATCAATCGCTTCTTGTGCTCGTTCCCCAAGACGTTTCCGATAACCGCCAACACCATTATCTGCGTAATCGTAATATATTTTATTTGCGACCACCTTGTGATACGTCGGATATATTTCTCCTGTTTCCATATCACATTTCCTATTTCCGATTTCATTATCATCCCATATTGGTATTGCCATAGGTGGAACAATAATGTTGTTATCGTTAAAGAACTCCATGTAACTTTTAACAACTCCACGAGAAGTGGATTGTATCAAACGTTCCTGCAATGCCCAATGGGTCAACTCTTCTTGGACTGGAACGATTTGTTTTTCCAATATGGATTTCAGTAAGAACTTGATTAATTCAATATCCCGTCTTCCTATGTCGCACCCCAAAATTTCAAGGAAATCTTCATCTGCTTTTTGTTGTGGAGATTTCTCTTTAGGTGTTAATGCGTAAATCATAGGTTTCTTCTTCTTAATTTCAATATTGAAATCTTGCTCCAATATTTTCATATACTTGGTTTTACTATTTTTAAATGTTTGTTGTTTAACGTGTAAAATTTCTTCACATAGTTCAAGAACAGAGTATTCTTTGGTTGTCATTTTGTCTTAATCCTCTCATTTTATTTGTAAAGTACCTCTAAAGCGCCAACTTATATATAAGTAATAGAATGGCAAGTTAGAGGTACTTTAGCGCTTTTGTGTTATTTCAATTAAATCTCTTTCGAATTTGAATGTGTTTTCAAATATAAATACTTTGTATCGTGGTAACTTCTTATTTGGTTCTGTTTCATATACATGCCCTCGTTTTGCTAATTCTTCCGCTACCCACTTAGTGAAAATAATTTTATCTCTATTCATGTTAATCGCTCCTTTTGATTTGAATGTTAATAGAGGTTATGATCCGTAACCCTCTATTATATATATACGTAACTTGCATTTGACTAAGGTATTTTTCGAATGCACGACTATTGTATTTAAAAGTTTGCCGATGTAAAGCAAGCTCGGTCATCTTGTTGAAATTATTTTTTCTCTTCATTTATATAAGGCATTTACATATAGCGTGATTTTCTCTTGTCAGTAGGTTTCTAGAGACATATAATGAAATTAATATTTTACCAATATATGGAAGGGTGAAACAAATGAAACGACAAAATGTCTCGTCTGCTATAGGAGCACTGACGACATTATTTTATGTGCATCAAGATACATACATGGGAATCGCAACTATGGAACGCTATGTAGAAATGGGACTGTTAAATGATACGAGATTGGTAGCGGAAATAATGGAGGAAACGAGATGTTGTGACCTCTTACATGTAATAAAATTGTTCGATATGGTGGCTGCTGAACGGATAGAGGACATTCTACGTGGTGTTTGATATAAAGAAACGTATGACGAAAACGACGATTAACATGTTAATGGCGTATTATTCGACTCACGATATACCAATGATACATGCGTATTTGAAATGGTACCTTGACCCAAACGAACAATACAATTTTATAGACGATTTAGAAATGACTGCTGATTTGTTAGTGAAATGTAATGCTACACCCTTGATTGATTTGATTTCACAACATCATCATGGAGTTGCTGACTTTCTCGAAGAATTATGTAATGAGGAAGAATCATATAGTGAAATTGATTACGAACAACCATATCAAATTGAATGGTCATTAAATGCTTGATTCCAAAGTTCGCTCAGGCGACTTTGGTTTCATTTTATAAAAGGAGCGATATTTTGAGCGACGTATACATATTACAAAAAATTGATAAACGAGAGTTTGCGAAAAACGAAATTTTGGTGACTTCAGAAGCCATAGAGATTTTAGGAATCAGTCGTTCACGCATGAATGCACTATTGAATAAAGGTCAAATAGAACCGATTAGACGGACGACAGGCGTGAATCTATTTTTACGTGATGACATTATGAAGAAGAAAGAGGAACTCGTCAGGAAACGAAAGCAATACGGTTATAGGGATGAATGATTCATATTTATAAACTATCAAATTACAAAAGGGGAAATATAAATGCCGAAATTAAAAAACCTATACAAGAAAACTTTAGCTATGGAACTTATCAAGCGTGGGCATGACCTTCATCACACCATGAGAAACCGTTCAAATGAAAAATATCAAATATATGTATTCGTCGAAACGCCTGAATTGATACGAGATATGGTAGAAATAAATAAACGAAACGATGAAACATATGCTAAATTATTTAAACAATGAAATCACGAATTGAATTGATCTTGTTATTTCTGTCAGTTGGGATAATGATGATGTTGTTTATGTATCAAGTGTACAATAACTTATTTGCTAAAGATGCTGAGACGATACGTATTGAAGGGGAACGGGAAGAAAGACGGATTGAACGTGAAGCGTGGTTGAAGAATATGGAATGAAGGAGGTAAGCACATTACCTCCTTTTTTGGCTTTAAAAATTATGATACTTCATCAATTTGCATAACAACATCTGCTTCATAAGAAATTGTACCAAAGTGATTCGAACGATTTTTAATATAAACTTTGGGAGTGATAAGAAGCTCCTTTGTTGTAGGAGTAGGAGTATTTAAAACATCATAATATGAAATGGATAATTTTAATTTCGGTATTACATCAGTGGGGAGTTCTTTGATAATAAATAAATGGATAATAATTGACAAAACTTGAGTGTAAGCAAACGGAAGTAAAATATTATAGCTAGTATTTGTAATACATATAGGCTCAAATCTTTTAAAATCATTATCCAAATATATATAATTTCCATCACTAAAATGTATATAACTTTTTTCTGTATACTCCAATATATATTGGAGCTTTGTTTGATTCTTTTTTATGAAATCAACATCGGAGGATAATGTATCAAAGTCCCATTTCATCTTTACCTTTTTCGCATGACCATTTCCGACATTTGTGATATTTAAATACAATACATTATCCATATCATTAAATTTTCCGAATTTCATTCCTGTATCAAATCGGAAAACATATTTTTCATCTTTGAAAGACCATTCAGGTTTAACAGAGTCCATTCTTTGTTTAACCATTTCTTCTAATTGTTTCTTCGCAATTTCAGATGAGTCTTTCGAAGCTTTCGCTGCTCTCCATCCAGCTATACATACAACTAAAGAAATTAACACGGAAAATAATGAAATCCAATCTGTAGGCCCCAAACAAGACCAAAAACCAGTAGTACACACTTCTTTTACTGTCATTTCATACTTCAAAAGTATTCCTCCTATGTAATGATATACCAAACATTATATCATATTTTCATAGAATGTACGTTTGGTATTTTTCTTATATATATGAAGAAACTCGTCTCGAAGAAAAAAATTAAAAAAAGTTTTGAAATCAAGTTTACAATTGAAAACTTTCCAATACAATAGCCGTGTAATCAACAAACAAAACAATTTGCGACATGAAAATAAAAAAATCATTTCGCTGTCTTACATAACCGAACTTGTTCAATACAATAATCATGTAATAACAAAACAAATTAAAAACGAAATGGAGAATGAATTATTATGACACAAGAAATTAAACAAATCGCAACTGCAACAATCACACCAGAAGGTAAAACTGAAATTAAAATTGAAGGCCACATACATGACTTATAAAGAAGCGGCTGAAAAATTACAACAACATTATGAAAACGGGACTTTATTTGAAAATGTTACTGAAGCCCAAAAAGAAGAGTTATTGAATAGCTTTATCGACCTGAGAAAATATAACGATTTTTTAGAATTGAATGATTTAGCAACACAATACATCAAATACACTCCTTGGTTGGGAGAAAAAGAATTTTTCCCAAGACGGTACAGTGAGCATAAAAAATTTGAAAAACAATTACAAAATAGTGACTTTGAATATAACGACGAACGTCAAGCAATCGAAATTCAACGTGAAGGTCTTAGCACTTTAGAAAAGTTGATACAACAAGCAGACGATGAATTTAATATCATCCTTGATGAGGCTATTGAGAGTAAAGATGTTGGTTTATTCTATCTTAAATTCATTCAAATGAAAGCAACATATATTGATGAATTTTACGACACTTTCGGTGGCGCAATTGATAAAATGGGCGAACTTATTCAACATGCCTTAACTGAAAAAGCTCTCCTTCATTATGAAATTAACAAAACTGCTAAACAACCAAAATTGAAGTACCTTGATGGCATGATGTTTGACCTCGACAAAGAAACAGATACATTGAAATACATGTTCTTCTTCCGTGTTCCATATCGTCGATGGGTTGTAACTGAAAAAGGGAAAATCAATTCAGCAATTAAAATAACAACAACTAAATAACAAATTATCAAGTGGGGCTCTTGAATGAGTCCTTTATATACAAAAAATAAACTATATAAATATAAAAGGGGAAATTAAAAATGGAAATGAAACAATACACAAAAATGGTAGAAAGAATCAACGGAATGAAAACAGTGAAAGAAATTATAGCGGAATTGGAAACGGTGTTTGCTGAGAAAAATCACCTTGAAGAGTTGCCATACGAAAAATACGCCATGATATGCCACAAGTTGCAATTGCTTGATGAAATTGAAGATGAAGTTATTACGGATTTGGACAAAGCAAAAAAATGGTGGGAATTAATTGAATTAGTGTATGAATGGGCACAAGATGATGAATTTGAAATTGAACACCGATTAACTTTCGACGAGGGCGTTGTTGAAATCGACAGTATTTCCGAAGACTGCGGTGGAGATTGGACTCTTGATTACAAAGACGGTGCACTTTACTTAGATGATGAAAATTTCGGTGATTCAATTTTACACTTATTAAATTACATTGAATCAACACTTTAAAATACATGACCGTTGACTCTATGGGTTGACGGTCATATGTTCAACTAAAGAAGACATTGAACCATACATTCAATGTCCTCCAAACAATTAATAAACCGTTATTTAATCAACGACTCTGGCAACTTTTCGAAATTATTATATAAATGCTCAATTTTTAACGGAGCATTTATACCATGTTCTTGAAGAATAAAGTACGTTACTATTTGCTTAATTAATCCCTCATAAAATACTAAAGATTCCGTATCTATTTTTTCAAATGGTGTACCGTGTGTAAGGTGATTCCTCATATTTACTATGTTACCAACGAGTTTATCTAACTTTACTTCTTTCGCTAACATTTCAAGTTGGCCTTTAAAAGAAGAATTTTGAATTAACTGAAGTAAAAGTACTTTGAAGTTTTTCGTATTACTAAATTTAAATGCTTCAATTAAACTTTCTTTATAATTTTGATCTAAATCCATACTTTCAATTAATTCTTTGTAAATTTTGCTTTTTGTACGTCTTTCTGCATCCTTGTATATTTTAGTATCTACATTATCTCTTGAAATTATCTCTAAGCATCGAGCATAAATCAGGTATTGTTCTTCTATTAACTGTTTAGACCTTAAAATCCCAACATAATTAAACCAAATATCAAAATTGGGTAAAGTTAATGGTTTAACAAAAATATCAAAAAATTCTTCATCAGTCATTTTCTCGTTTAACCTATAATTTATTTCATTTAATTTTACATCATTAATTGGATTTTCCCCCCGCTGATAAATTTTATATGGGAGTCCTCCTTCACGACCTACAACATAATGAGTATATGAAACATATTTATCTATAAAGAAAGAAAACATAGCGGATATTTTGAAATATATTTCATTAACCAATTCTAGGTCCATCTCAGTAGTACTTTCCAATTGAACTATCAGATATTTTTCCGTAAGCTCAGTATGTCTACTTAACTTCCTACTTTTCCCTTCATAAACTGATAAATCAATCTGTTGTCCTTTATATTCTAAACTGGAATTATACTTAAACTCTTTTCCTACAAACCAAACATTTACTTTCGGAAATATAGCAGTTATATTATTAAATTTCAATTCGTCATATCTTTTAAAATTATCTTCAGCGTAAATATTTATAGTATAACGTACAAGATTATCATTTTCTGTATTAACTAATCTGCATTTAAAGCAACTTATTACTTTTCCATTATGTAATGTACAATTAAATGTTTTCACAGAATCCCAGTCTAACAACTCATCTCGATTCTTCAATGGTTCAACTAAAAACTCTAAATATTTTTCTGTTTCATCAAAATTTAGATATCCAATAAATCTTTCATCTTTATATATTATTTCTACAACTTGACGAACTGGTTTCAATAAGCTTCCTCCCCATCAAATTTAACTTATTTTTATTCAATTATATCACCTCAAACATTGTTGTTAAAATTTCTTGTAGAGTATCAATCAAATATGTATAATTGTGTTAATAGAGTTATCGGAAAAGTTGATTTATCAACAATTATACATATAATGATGCCCCATATTCACTTCCAAACCTTGACAGGGTGGAGGTCGTGAGTTCGAGCCTCTCCGGGGTCATATCGTAAAAATAGCGATCTACCAGTTGGTAGATCGCTATTTTTATATGGTAATTCAACCGCTTATGCCACTTTTTTTCCTTAAGAGCCTTGATAATCGATCCAGTAGCGATTAAAAAAGAGTACCTGCGATAAAGAATGCTGAGCCAAGTACAAAGAACACTGTAAGTAGATTCGAGTTAATAGTGTAGTTATATGCGTCTCCCCCCACATAAACGTGTTTATTTAACTCACTGTATTCACTAGCCATATAATACCCTTCGATTTTGTCAATTCCCTTATATAGCAGTACCGCCGAATGTATATAAAAATTACCGCCCAAATTACCCATTTTTTCATGATTGTATTTACTCTTGTTGTCTATCTTATTATTTATTAATCTTATGAAGCCTACGCTACTCACAAAGATGACTGCACTTGTGGTCGATTCTCTTAGCTTTAGCTTCTTGTAATTGCTTTAGAAGGCTTTCTAACTCCTTCTTTCCAGTATTTCTTTAAACTTATTCAACTGGAATAAGTTTAACTTGCTCTGCTGTCTTGATAATATCACCACTACCAGCGAAGAAAGTATAATCGCCACGACCTACTGAACTATTACCCAGAATGGTATTTACTGTTGCTGAACCACTCTTGCTATCGAATACAACAAAGTTACTACCACGACCTACTGCCGTAGCCTTATAACGCCCCGCCGGAATATCTTTGCCCACGATGTATTCACCTGCACCTAACATTCTAGGCTCTTCCTGCTTAGCTTTAACGCCTTCTGTAAGCTTCTGTAGTTCACTATTCTTAGCTTGGATATCCCCATCTAATTTACCTACTTCACCCTTCTTAGTCTCTACATCTTTGCCCAACTTATCAACTTCTGATGTTAATTGATTCTTATTAGCTACTAGAGCCAAAGTTTCTTCTACTTCAACCTTTTTATCATCAAGCTTCTTTTGCTCTGCATCAATACCTTCTTTGACTTTGCTCTTCGTGTAACTTAATTCTTTCTCTTTTTCTTCTGCTTTCGCTTTTGCCCCTTCATATGTAACCTTTTCTTTCTCGATAGCAACCTTGGCTCCACTAGCACCAATCGAATATGAAATTACTAATCCAACGATTACTGCTAAAGTAATCCATAACTTCTTTGACTTTACAATTTTCATAATTTATTCCTCCAATTAAATTTATTATATTAATATATCATATATTTAATACATTTATAACTTACAAAATGCAAGATTTCTCGTCTACTATTCCATCTAGCTTCTTTCCTATCTTGAATAGCTTTTATGACCAACCTTATACGCCATCTTTGTAGTAAGCCACTATCCCTCTATACTAAAAATTTTTGCTTTGTCTGGTTATTAACATCCTATAGTTAATATAAATATTGGAACATAGTATATACAAGCAAATAACCAACTAATAATTGCTCGTTATAAGCACATTTTTATAGATTGCATAAAAAAAGATGCCAGCAAATGCTGGCATCTTTTTGAACTACTTTCAAATTCTCACTCTAACGTTTTGTGAATATCGCTCTTTTACAAGAACTAAATCACTTCCCACCAAACATCTTCTCCAAAGACTTCGCATTGGCAAATAATACTTCTTTCAAGTTATCATCAGCAACGATTTTATAGTCGCCATCTTTGTTTTTCTTTAAGTTCAATGTAACTTCGCGAGTTGCCATTGCTGCATCTTTATCCGCTAAGTTTTTGACGATAGTTGATGTCATTGTTTTTTCGATTGCTTTTTCAGATTGTTCTTTGTCTTCGCTAAAAGCACTAGCAAAGGCCATTGGCATAACTTCTCCCACTGCTTTTGTTACAGCAACGGATAGATCAGCAGATGTAATTTTCACTTTCACTTCTGCTTTGTCATCCTTTTTCGATACTTCTTCTGGCTTTTCAAATTTAAAGTTTTTCGTAATTGCACTCAACATTGCTTTTGCCTCAGCATCATCTGTTTTTTCATTTAGTTTATTAAATTCCTTGTCACTCTCAACAAATGTACGAGCCTTTTCTACATCACCTTTTTGTATCGCTGTTAAAAATTCTTCTGTAGTATCTTTCGGATTTGCACACCCTGCTAAAACACCTACTGTTAATCCTACTACCATCATTAACAGCAATAATTTCTGTATCTTTTTCACGTTCATTCTCCTCTTATCTTTTCTAGTAAGTCAGCATTATACAATAGTATGAAACTGACATTACAAACATTTTTTAGTATAGCATTTATATGATTTGTTTTCTATTCTTTCCCAAAAGATAAAGAGCCTTGTAGTATTTCTACAAGGCTCTTTATCTTTCAATCCGTATCCGTAGCGCAAATTAACCACATTTTATGCTCCTTACTATCTAACACCATCCAAGTATTATCCCATGCAACATCGTAAAACCATTCTGTCCAAGGGCTGTGGTTTTCGAACACTGTAATATCTTCATATCGATCTTGGAACATGTATTGGCATATATTAATCGCTAATTGCTTCGCCATTACTGGTCTCTCCGAAAAGCCTTTATATGCTCCTCCTCTTATAATTTGCAATGCGATACTCCCATCAAGCATTACCGCGCTATTATATTCAAATTGAAACTTATATTTTTCTGATGTATGTATTTTTAATTCCTCTAAGTTATTGATTATATCTAAAGAGTTGAAGACTTTTTTGAAAAAGTGCTCGTATCTATCTATTTCATAAGGTATTTCTTTGAAAAAATTTTCGTTATGTACTTTAAAACAGCTTATTACTGCTCCACCATTTAAGTTTTGTTTCTTAAATGTGTTTATAAGTTGCTCAATAGATGAGTCATTCGTTTCTATTTTTTCAAAAGTTCCTGCTTTCCATCTCATAACGCTCACTACTCTCTATTAAAAATTTGTTTCTTCATTATTATAGTACTTACTTTAACATCGGCCTTACTACTCCACATTCTTCACTATGAGGCTCTTTTACGGGTATGGGCAGCCTTTCATCCTCTTCTTCTAAAGTCATTTCAAATACTTCTGTTTTTTCTTCTAATATGCTGGATTCACTATCTTTAGTAGGCTTTTTGCCCAACTTCTTCTGCTTTGGCAGGTTCATTCGTAACGTAGTATTCTTGGTTCTCCCATACTAACATAGGTGGCACTTGTTCTCGTTTGTTACATATTATATAAGTAATACTAGCTATAAGTAGTAGACCTACTCCTATAAAGAAGATAGCTTTTTTTCATATACTATTCCCCTTACCTATCATTTCATTGGATTATATAATACTCATTATAGATAGTAAATGGATTTTATGGTAATTTTTAGTTTTATTTTCAAAAAGAAAAACCTTACAAAAGTAAGGTTCCGTTTTTAAGTTCTATAATGACTGATTTATTAAAACGATCATTACGATAATCGCTATAAACATAACAACTAAGCAGCCGATCATTTTATAAAATCCTCGTTTCGTTAACGTTCCGCCTTGAACGTCTTTACGAATAAATAAGAATACCGCTAAAAATAATACAAGCCCCATGCCAAAAGCGTACATCATTTGCATATGCTAATCTTCCTTTCCCTTTTACATCTTAATATCTTTTCGATAAAACAACAAACGATATAAAGACTGTACTCATCGTAAGTGCCATTAATATATTCAATAGTTCAACCGCAGATAGTGTAATTACTTTTAAGTTTAAGCCAATAGAGAAAAGAAGATAGTATGCTGTTAGCGCGAAAAAGCTGAAGAACATTCCTTTATAACGAATGAGCTTCATTCGCTCATCTTTTTCTTTAAACTGCGGGTGTAAGTAACTTAGGCAAAAACACATAATCATCATTGCAAGCACTGTATAAGTTGGAATTGGCGGCGCGGAATGCGTCATTATACCTGCTAATATCATAGTTCCACTCATAATTAAAAAGATAATCCCCATAATTACAAAGTACTTTTGTGAATAATTCATCCTTTCTCCCCCTCTTCTTTTCCTTCATAAATAAATACATGTTCTATCGTTGTCTGAAATGCTTTTGCTATTTCAAATGCTAATGGAAGTGATGGATCATATTTCCCTTTTTCAATTGAGATAATGGTTTGCCTGGAAACTCCAAGTTTCTCAGCCAATTTTTCTTGAGATAGTCCAAGTTTTTTTCGATATTCGACCATTTTATTTTCCAAGGAAATTTCTCCCTCCTTCCTTATACCGAGTATATACGTAAAGGAAACTTTACGTCAAGGTTCCTTTACATTCATTTCGTTTATTTTTCATTCTATTTATATAGAAGAAACTTTTTCAAATTCAGCACGTCTATTTTGAAATGAAACATGGAACAATGTATATAGCCGTTACTATATCTCCTCCCCGTTTTTATGAAAATTTAATATCTCCATATTTGTTTTATCCTTTTAAAATGTTTCATTCTGCTCTTTATCGGGTGAAATGCGCTATTGTTTTTACGTTGTTTTTCGCCATATTTATAGAAACTAACGGTTTATGAAGCATTTTTTATGTATAGCCACTTTTTTTGTAGAAATCCTTCATTTTCCTTTCGATATTTAACACTATCGAGATAAAGTTTATGGTAAATTCATAATTTTTTATTTTTTATACTATATTCCGTTATATTGTTGTATAATATCAATGAAAGCGCTTATTATTCCAATATACATAATTCGAACTAAACTTTATCGAAACATTCTGATAGTTATACTTATATTTAAATGCAACAATTATAGTTATTAATGTAGGTATACCAAATATATCCACCCCATTTTCCTGTGAAATTACTTTATAACATGAAAGATTAACTTGGGTGATAAGTTATTGTGAATGTTTTTTTACAAAACAGATAAGTAATAGTGTTTGGTATTATGTAAATTATTGTAATAACATAAGAGTAAAGAAAAACATTTACATTGATTATTGGTTCATCAATTATTGAAAAGAGCAAAATGCACCTTTTTGTATGGAAAAAGGATTATATGCATTGGGAGGTTTAAACAAATGACGAGGAAGAATACAACGACAAACCCTTGGGCCAAGTTCCATGGTCCGAACCTTGGTTATGTTATTGAACAGTATGATCTTTACGTAACTGGAGCAGGTTCTGTTGATCCGGAATTACAAGAGCTTTTTGAAATTTTTGGAGCTCCTTCGTTTCAAGATGATGTCGTAACAGGGGACAACACAGCAACACATTTTTCTCCTCAAAACACAGGGAACATTGAAAAGATTCTTAAAGTCGTTCAACTTGTTGAACAGATTCGTTCTTTCGGGCATACATTGGCTCACATTAATCCGATGGAAGATGCTGCAAACGGACAATCTCTTATCGAGAAAACAATGAACGAACTGAGCGATGCTGACTTGAAAGCGATCCCAGCAAAAACAGTATGGCAAGATGCACCAGAGGGTATTCACACTGCACTTGATGTAATTCATAGATTAAAAGACGTTTATACAAAATCTTTAGCTTATGAATTCTCACATATACAAGATAGTGAAGAACGCACGTGGTTGCATCAAATGGTGGAATCAAATTCATTGCGTCAACCATTATCAAATAAAAAACGAACTGCTCTTTTAAAACGTTTAACTGCTGTTGAAGGTTTCGAGCAATTCTTGCATAAAACATTCGTTGGTCAAAAACGTTTCTCAATAGAGGGCGTTGATATGCTTGTACCTGTACTAGATGAAATTGTTTCAGAAGGTGCTAAAGGCGGAGTAGAAGATGTCATGATTGGTATGGCTCACCGTGGTCGTCTAAGCGTACTCGCTCACGTATTAGAAAAGCCATATAATCACATGTTTGCAGAATTCAAACATGCAAAAATAGAAGGTGCAGTGGCAAATGCTGGCTGGACTGGCGACGTGAAATACCATTTAGGTAGAGAACAAGTCGTTGGTAATGAAGAAGCTAGCACTCGTGTTACATTAGCAAATAACCCGAGTCATCTTGAGTTCGTTAACCCTGTTGTTGAAGGTTTCGCACGTGCAGCTCAAGAGAATCGTAAAAAATCTGGTCTTCCAGAACAAGATACTACAAAATCATTCGTAATTTTAGTTCATGGTGATGCTGCATTCCCTGGTCAAGGTGTTGTGTCTGAGACCCTCAACTTAAGTAGATTGAATGCATACCAAACTGGCGGAACTATTCATGTTATCGCAAATAATGCAGTCGGCTTTACGACTGATAGCTATGATTCTCGTTCTACTAAATATTCAAGCGACCTTGCAAAAGGTTTCGATATTCCGATTGTTCACGTGAATGCTGATGATCCGGAAGCTTGTCTTGCTGCTGCAAACCTTGCGATCCAATATCGTACGCTGTTCAAAAAGGACTTCTTAATCGATTTAATCGGTTACCGCCGATATGGTCATAACGAAATGGATGATCCAGCAGTTACGCAACCACAAGTGTACAAAAAAATTAAAAATCATCCAACTGTAAGAGCAATTTATGCAGATCAATTACAATCTGCTGGCGTTCTGAATGCAGATGAGGTTGAAACAATTACTCAGTTTATACAAGAGGAATTAAAGGCTGAATACGCACAAGTGCCACCAGCTGATACGAGTGCTGCAACAATTCACGTTAAAGTTCCAGAGGTTGTTGCAAAAGGAATCCAGCCGATTGACACTGGTGTTTCAATTGAATCACTTCGTGCAATTAATGAAGGACTATTATCTTGGCCTGAAGGCTTTAACGTATATCCAAAAGTGAAGAAAATTCTTGAGCGCCGTAAAGATGCTCTTGAAGAGAACGGTAAAATTGAATGGGCACTTGCTGAATCGTTAGCATTCGCTTCTATTTTGCAAGAAGGTACGCCAATTCGTTTAACTGGTCAAGATTCACAGCGTGGTACATTCGCGCACCGTCATATCGTATTACACGATACTGATACAAACGAAACATATTCACCATTACACCGTTTACCGAACATTAACGCATCATTCTCTGTTCATAACAGTCCGTTATCAGAAGCTGCTGTTGTTGGTTACGAATATGGTTACAACGTATTTGCTCCAGAAACTCTTGTTATGTGGGAAGCTCAATACGGTGACTTCTCAAATACTGCGCAAGCATTATTTGATCAATATGTTTCAGCAGGAAGAGCAAAATGGGGTCAAAAATCTGGTTTAGTTCTTCTATTACCACACGGTTATGAAGGTCAAGGGCCAGAACACTCTAGTGCACGTCCAGAGCGTTTCTTACAATTAGCTGCTGAGAACAACTGGACAGTTGCAAACTTAACGAGCGCGGCACAATACTTCCATATTTTACGTCGTCAAGCATCTATCTTAGGAACAGAAGCTGTTCGACCGTTAGTGCTTATGACACCAAAGAGTTTATTACGTCATCCACTTACGCTTTCAACTGCTAGTCAGTTAAGCGAAGGACGTTTCCAACCTGCTTTAGAACAAGAAAACCTTGGTACAAAGCCAAATAAAGTAAAACGTCTTGTTTTAAGTACAGGTAAAATGGCAATTGACTTAGCAGCAGAAATCGAAAGTGGTAAGCATGAGTACAGCCTAGATGAAGTTCATATGGTTCGTATCGAGCAGTTGTACCCATTCCCTGCTGAAAAAGTTCAATCTATTATTAAACGCTTTAAAAACTTAGAAGAAATCATTTGGGTTCAAGAAGAACCTCGTAATATGGGCGCATGGCATTACATGGCTCCAATTCTGTTCGAACTAGCTGGGGATAAAGTGAAAACAGGTTACATTGGACGCCCGGATCGTTCTAGCCCATCTGGTGGCGATCCATTCGCTCACAAAGCTGAGCAAGAATTAATCGTTGCACACGCTTTAGATGTGAAGTACAACTTCCGTCAAGATAAACAAGAAATTGAAGTTTTCAGCAACTGAAAGTAACAATGAGTTTTTCAGGCTTGGCTGTGGCAGATAGTCTGCCACAGCCAGGCTAACAAATGGAGATTACCGAAGATTAAAGAAGACAAAACACACCGTTAGGCAAATAAGGGGAGGACATTTAAAATGATCGAAATTAAAGTACCTGAGCTTGCAGAATCTATTTCAGAAGGAACTATTTCACAATGGCTTATCAACGTAGGCGACAAAGTTGAGAAAGGTGGCAGCGTTGTTGAGCTTGAGACTGACAAAGTCAATGTAGAAATCATTGCAGAGGATTCAGGTATTGTATCGAAGTTACTAGGCGAACCTGGAGATACAGTTGAAGTTGGCGCTACTATCGCAATTTTAGATGCAAACGGCGCAGCAGTTGCAGTAAGTACACCAGCACCACCTGCTGAGCAACCAAAACAAGAAACTACAGAAGCACCGAAAGCAGCAGCTCCAAGTGCTGAACAAAATAAAGCGTTGCAAGGTTTACCAAATACAAATCGTCCTATCGCATCACCAGCTGCTCGCAAAATGGCTCGTGAATTAGGAATCGATTTAAACGAAGTACGTAGCACAGATCCACTTGGACGTGTGAGACCACATGACGTACAAGCTCACGCTGCAGCGCCAAAAGAAGCACCAGCTGCTCCAAAACAAAGTCCGGCTCCAGTTGCAAAAACTGAATTTGAAAAACCAGTTGAGCGTGTGAAAATGTCCCGCCGCCGTCAAACAATTGCAAAACGTCTTGTAGAAGTTCAACAAACATCTGCAATGTTAACTACATTTAACGAAGTTGATATGAGTGCAATCATGGAATTACGTAAAGAACGCAAAGATGCTTTTGAGAAAAAACATGATGTACGTCTTGGCTTTATGTCATTCTTCACAAAAGCAGTTGTTGCAGCATTAAAACAGTTCCCATTATTAAATGCTGAAATTCAAGGCGATGAGCTTATCATTAAAAAATTCTATGATATCGGTATTGCAGTAGCAGCTCCAGATGGATTAGTTGTTCCAGTTGTACGCGATGCTAACCAATTGAACTTCGCTGAAATTGAAAGCGAGATTCGTAATTTAGGTCTGAAAGCACGCGATAATAAACTTTCATTAAAAGAGCTACAAGGTGGTACATTTACAATTACAAACGGTGGCGTGTTCGGTTCTCTAATGTCAACACCAATCCTAAATAGTCCACAAGTAGGTATTCTAGGGATGCATAAAATCCAAGTACGTCCAGTTGCAATTGATGCAGAGCGTATGGAAAACCGTCCAATGATGTACCTTGCACTATCTTACGATCACCGTATTGTTGATGGTAAAGAAGCAGTTAGCTTCCTTGTTGCTGTTAAAGATATGCTTGAAGATCCAAAATCATTATTATTAGAAGGTTGATGAACACTCCCCCACTTAGCAAAGCTTGAAGTGGGGGTTTCTAACGTTTCGACCTAACGGACGATTAACGTCAAGGGAGTTAACACATTAGCGAGCTGTTTCACGCCTAACCCCTCTATCCCATTTGTCCATGCATTTGGGATTACTTTTCGTAAAATGTTAGCCGCAGCATTTACATCTGCATTAATTAAAGTTTTATTTGCTGAACGATATATGCCGCGCTTTATTCGTTTTCCTGAAAAAGTTGTATTTTGGTCATTTTCTCCATACGTTGGAATGAAGTCGTTATCCAGAAAACTTGCTTTCGATGTATATGATTCTTCAGTTACAACAACTTGAATGCCTACAGCATTTGCTTTGTATGTAATCATTTGAATCAGTAAATTATGCGGGATATGACAAAACGATTGGTTATTTCTTTTTCCCATATTCGTTTCTTGTTTCCAACTTTTGTTTTGACCAATAACGATTTTACAAACTTCTTCTTCTTGAGCTAGTTTTACGATGTGGTGACTAACTTTATGGAAGACGTCTTTTATTTTCAAGTAACGTTTTTGATGAAGTTTTTCTATCCTTTTAGAAGTAAAAGGTCCTTCATTAGTTTGTTTTCCATTTCTAAGAATGCTTGTAAAATGACTCTTCATTTTGTTGTAATATTGATTTATGCTTTTGACATGTTTGCCCTTAACAAGGACAGGTTTCATACCTGTGTTTGTTACGATGGTTGCAAGGTTATCAATCCCTAAATCAATACTCATATAACGAGCATTCTCTTCAATAATTTGTTGTTCAGAAGGAACATCAATTACCAATTCCACTACATATTCATTGTATTTTGGAATCACACGAACTTGTTTCAGTTTACCTTCAGTGAAACCTAGTTTCCCAATATTTAATTGTAATTTCGTCTTTGGAAACTTTAAAAATCTACCGTTTTTAATGATGCAATCTTGGTTTGTATACAGAATCTCTTTTTCAGAAGAACGAATATACTTTGGGATCCTAGGCATTCCAGCATATTTGTTTGGATTCTTTTTATAGTCTTTTAAACTAGCAAAAAAAGATTTCCAATTTTAGAACAACCCTTTCATGATTGACTGGCTACATTGCGTAGGCAAAGCTCGATAATCATTTTGAATCATAGCCTTAAATAGTGCATCTAGAAAGTTGTAATCTACATAAGGTTTTTCAAAATTAGGTTCTGAAAACAAATTACATTTAATCTCTTTCTGTTCTTCTTTAGGCTTTAATTTCTCTTTTTCCAATTTCTTCTGATAGGCCAGGAGTTGTGTGTCATTCATCTTACCAATATTTTTATGAATATTATCCAGAACTTCTTTTTGCAAAGGCTGCAACTCTTTTTCTTGTGTTAATCCAGTGTACACCTGGCGTATATAAAAGTTTGTGGTGTTGTACATGTTCTTAGCGTTATGACAACATTCTTGAAAATAAGAATACATACGATGCCCTTTTTTAATCCAAATTTGAAGAGTTTTATAGTTTGATGGATTTTCCTTTGTCATTTTATTCACCTCCTTGTTAAGGATATTATAGCAAAAGAGAACGTATGTTTCCTATCTTTTCTTGAAAATAAAATATTTCTTTCGATTCACCTCACCACCTTCGCTTACGTTTAGAGGTGGGAGTCCTCTCGAAAGGCATGATAGATTAATAATCTAATATATAAAGGTTGTAGAATACATCATTCTACAGCTTTTTTTGCGTTCATACGGGACAAATCACAATACATAGACTAATAATGTATGCCTAAAACGTAAGGGGGATAAACATGAATAACCTTCCAGTTCATGCAAAACTTAAAGCAAATAAGGATACTTTCTTCCTCCCCGATTCAAACGGGGGTGTTTACTTTCGAAATAACTCCAGTTCATTCCGTATGGATGGTGATGGAATTTATGACTGGATTGAGAAATTAATGCCTATGTTTAACGGTAATCATTCTTTGACAGAGATAACCGATGGTCTCCCTCTCCCCTATCAAAATCGTGTATTTGAAATTGGAGAGATTTTATATGAAAATGGTTTCATTCGTGATGTAAGCCAAGATGCTCCCCACGAATTAAACAGTGCATTACTCGACAGATACGCTTCGCAAATTGAGTTTTTAGAAGCTGATTCCCATTCAGGCGCTTTAAAATTCGAAACGTACCGCGCAGCAAATGTGCTTATAATTGGTTCTGGCGATATGCTTACTTCCCTAGTTTCTTCTTTATTAGAATCTGGTTTACCTACATTCCATTATCTTGTTACAGATCGTGCTGAAACAAACTACGATCGAATTCACGAACTAAGCGAACATGCATATGCAAATGATGACAATGTACTTATTCAAGAAATAGATATTACAATTGATCGCCCTTTACATGAAGTATTCGAGCCTTTCGACTGGATTTTATACGTTTCCCAAAATGGAGATATTGAAAGTTTAAGAGCAATCCATACTATTTGTAGAGAGTTTAAGAAAAATTTCATACCAGCTATTTGCTTATCAAGAATTGGTTTAGCTGGACCCGTCATAACCGCAGACCGTGAAGAATGCTGGGAATCAGCTTGGCATCGTCTACACGAAACTACTTTACAAAGTGAAAATCCACCTGAACCTTTCTCACCAATTGCATCTGCAATGTTAGCAAATGTTATCGTTTTTGAGTTATTTAAACATGTCGCTGAAGATTCACATAGGCAGCATAATCCTCAATTCTTTTTATTAAACTTGGAAACACTTGAAGGAAAGTGGCACCCTTTCATAAAACATCTTCTCGCAACCGATGAAATCTTTACAATTGATACGGTGCAAAATCTTCAAGAAAACCTTGCCCATCGTTCCGGACAATATACTTCAACTGAACTTTTTCGTTTTTTTGATACGTTAACTTCTAAAGAAGCTGGCATATTCCACATGTGGGATGAACAAGATTTACACCAATTGCCTTTATCACAGTGCAATATTCAAGTTGCAAATCCATTATCAGACGGACCTACCTCTCCCCTTCCTACTATAACTTGCGGTGGATTAACTCATAATGAAGCACGCCGCGAAGCTGGCTTAACAGGAGTTGAAACATATGTAGCTGAAATGATTCATCGTCTTATCCCCGAACATACTGATATCGGTATTGGTGCTGGGGAAACGATGACAGAAGGTGTATACCGAGCACTCCAAAAACATTTAAATAATAAGTTATATGAACGCCAATCACATATGCTAGAAGAGATTACAGAGCTTTATTTAACCGAAATTCATGATAAACATTGTAGGTTTTACTACGATGCTCTCTCTACAATTCATGAAATACCTAAAGTAGGAATGAGTGAGGAGTTACTTGGTTTTCCTGTCGTTTGGATCGGTATTAATGATAGATGGTATGGTGCGGCAAATATTAATATAACACTCGCATTAAGAAATGCTCTGCAACAAGCACTCCTTCATATTCAAAATGAAGAGATTCCTTATAAAGCTAATATGTTACCGGAATCATCCATTGTTTTATATAGTACGGATCCTGTTAGAGTAGCAATACAAGAAGAGGAAGAAATTCCAGGCGTACAGTCTTTACAAGTTGCTTTGCAAAATTTAACGGAAAACAACTTGTATCCATTCGTTTTTGATTTAGCTATTGAGTCATTTTTAAGAGACAACTTAGACGGTGTATATGGAGTATTAATTGCAAAGGAGGATGACCAATGACTCAAAACATACTACTTATAGGAGATGGCCTACTCACAGACTATGTACATGAGCAATTGTGTAAGCAATATTCACTCATCCGCCAGCATACAATTACAGAAGCTCTCCCTGAAAACATTCATCTTGCTCTCGTTTTACATGACGGGTCTCCTTCTTCCGTACATCGTGATGCTGAGCTTATCTTTCGCTCAAATAATATTCCGTGGCTTCGCGCGTTTACTTCGTTTGGTGAAGGTATTATCGGTCCTTACGTGAAGCCTCTTACAACTGGATGTTCCCACTGCGCTGATGGACGCCGGTTTATAGCTGGCTTTGATCAAAAAGAAATGTGGGAACTACAACGAAAATATGCATTAAAAGCAGAGAACGTGACGAGGCGTGATGTACGCGCCACCCAAAATGGAATGTTACAAATGTGCCAGCTCATTCATGCTGAAACAGAGAAAATATTAGCTCATGGATATTCTTCTTTAGAAAGCGAACTCATTTTACTGGACTTACAAACGTTACAATGTACCCGGAATTCGTTTCTTCCAGACCCTCTCTGTCCGGTATGCAGCAATTTGCCTGACGATACAGCAGATGCAGCGCAAATTTCTTTACAACCAAGTTTGAAAACGAGTACTGAAACGTATCGCTGTCGTTCCATTCATGAGCTAAACACATTTTTAACGAGAGACTATTTAGATTACCGGACTGGTATTTTAAACGGCCAAATGCAACATTCTCTATTACCGTTTGCTGATGTCATTATAAACATGCCGTTACTGTTTGGAAATGAAGGTGTCGCGGGCCGGACTCATTCATTTGCACTTAGTGAAGCAACTGCTATTTTAGAAGGATTAGAACGCTATTGCGGTATGTCGCCTCGTGGAAAAAAAACAAATGTACATGGCAGTTTTCGTGAGCTAGAAGATGTTGCACTTAATCCCCTCACACTTGGTGTGCATACAAATGAACATTACAATCGTGATAGTTTTCCATTTAAGCCGTTTGATCCTGATTATGAGCAAAACTGGGTATGGGGATATTCTTTATTACAAAACCGACCACTTCTAGTTCCAGAATCAATCGCTTATTATAGCCTTGGTCATAGAGATGCTTTCGTGTATGAAACATCAAATGGATGTGCAATTGGTGGTAGTTTAGAAGAAGCAATTTTTCACGGCATTTTAGAAATTGTAGAGCGTGACGCCTTTTTGCTCACTTGGTATGCCGAATTACCTCTTCCCCGTCTCGATCTTAGTTCAGCCAATGATACTGAATTGCAACTAATGTTGGAACGCTTACGCACAATTACTGGATATGAATTATACGTTTTCAACGCGACGATGGAACATGGTATTCCGAGCATATGGGTCATTGCGAAAAATACAAGGCAAGATGGTATGAATCTCGTCTGTGCTGGCGGCGCACATATGGAACCAATTCGAGCTGTAAAAAATGCAATTCATGAAATAGCGGGCATGTTACTTATAACAGATGAAGAGCTTGAACAAAAAAGAGAGAAATATGAAAACTGTTTACAAGATCCATATCTTGTTTCGCAAATGGAAGATCATAGTATGTTGTACGGATTGAAAGAAGCGGAAGAACGTCTTCACTTCCTTTTACGTGATGATGCTCCAGTGCAAACGTTCCAAGAAATGAATGCATTACAATCATTTGATATGGATTTAACATCTGATCTTCATCAACTTTTAAACAGGTTACATCAATCTGGACTTGAAGTAATTGTTGTAGATCAAACGGTCCCCCTTATAGAAAAGAACGGCTTACATTGTGTAAAAGTAATTATTCCAGGCATGTTACCGATGACGTTCGGTCACCATCTCACTCGGGTTACAGGACTGGATAGAGTGTATACCGTACCGATGACACTTGGATATTGGGCTGAGCCTTTAACGAATGAAAGTTTAAATCCACATCCGCATCCGTTTCCATAATTCATAGTGAGGGGGAAATTTGATGCAACCTGATACTTTTTTACATCATCTCCATTTTTCTATTAATGAAATTATGTCGTCCGATAAAGAGATTAACTGGGAAGACGCACCACTTCCTTATAAATTATATCGAAATTTACCAGTCATCCCTCTCTCTTTAGAAATTCCATTAACTTTGCGAAATTCTTCTACTAAATCTAACTTAGAGGAAATCGGTCATTATCTTTGGTACTCATTTGGTTTAACACAATTATGTCAGCCTACTACTAACCTAGAAAATAATAAAACAACGACTCTATTTCGAAGATTCATCCCTTCTGGGGGTGCTTTATATCCGAATGAATTATATATGTATTTAAAAATTGATCATTATCCAGACGGCATTTACCATTACGACGCCGCGCACCACCGTCTTATCTTACTTCGTGAAGGAAATTTTGATTCTTATCTTACAGAAGCACTCGGCAATCGTTGTAACATACATTCTTGTTTTGGTGCTGCATTTGTATCCACTATGTTTTGGAAAAACTTCTTTAAATACAATAACTTTTCGTATCGTCTTCAAGGATTAGATAGCGGTGTTCTCATCGGTCAATTACTTGAATGCGCAAAACAATTCGGTTATACAAATGGTGTATATTTTCAATTTCTAGACCGGGCAATGAATCATTTGCTTGGACTGTCAGAAGGTGAAGAAAGTGTGTATGCTGTTATTCCTTTAAGTACAGAACCGAATACAGATTGGTTTCATGATGATCATCGTAAAAATAAAACCATTACTTCTCATGACTTGTTGCAGCAAATCCCGCCGTTAACACATGAGCATTTCGTTCGTTCAAAACATGTAGATGAATATCCGATGATAAAAAAAATAAACGCGGCATCTATGATTGAATCCACAGAACACTTCCAAACATTTACCTGTGAAGAACGACAACAATATAGTGCACACGCTATGCAGCTACCTAAAGTGGAACGTTTATCATATGATTTTTTACAACTTTGTAAAAAACGATATTCACCTGATTCTGACTTCATTTTAACGAAATGGGATGCAGCCGAGCTCGCTACTTTACTACAAGCAGCGAGCCTCTCCTTCCCTTATTACAACGACCTTGATGGCAAATATTTAAATGAAAACGCACGAGTCTCACTATATGGATGTTTTTATAACGTAAAAGACATAGAAAACGGCGCTTACGCTTATAACAGTAGGACACATTCCATACAGCCAATTCGGTACGGAGACCTTCGTTATTCTCTGCAATCCAGTATGACGATGGATAACGTAAACCTTTTTCAAGTACCACTTTGTCTACATGTAATCGGAAATAAAGATTACTATAAAAATAAATTAGGTTATAGAGGATATCGCATTCATCAAATGGAAGCTGGCATGCTCGTTCATAAACTCGTTTTTGCAGCGACCGCGATGGGAATGGGTGGGCATCCGTTACTAAGTTTTGATACAAATTCATGCGATCAATTGTACGGGATTGATGCTGGAAATGAAACGTCCCTCATTCAAATTCCTGTTGGGGCTTACAGGGCGCGAAATTGGCTAAAAGGGTCCTTGCATAATTAGAAGTACGCCGATTAATGGCGTGCTTTTTTTAAAGGAGTTAAATTATTAAAAGCGAAATAAATACATATTCTTATATAAAAGGAGAGTTTGAATTGAGTATTTTACAAAGGTTAATCGAGCAAGCGAAAAATCCTCACGGGACAATTGGTTCCTCTATGCTTTGCATTATGAATGCTGCGCATACGAGACTAACAAATTGGGCTTTACAAAAAATACATATACGTGAAAATGCAGTTATTTTAGATATTGGTTGTGGGGGTGCTAAAACCATACAGACTCTTTCAAAACGAACTCCGCTTGGGAAAATATACGGGATCGACTACTCCAATCAAGCTGTTGAAAACTCAAAGAAAGCAAATATGAAGGATGTCAAAGCAGCGAAAGTAATTATTCATCAAGCAAGCGTCTCCTCTATTCCATACCATCCGGACTTCTTTGATCTCATTACCGCTTTTCAAACCCACTACTTTTGGCCCGATTTTGAACGCGATATGAAAGAAGTATTTCGCGTCTTAAAACCGAATGGATCCTTTTTACTAGTTGCTGAAACTTTCAAAATCCAATATCATATGGATCAATTTAAGACGACCGAAGAATTAGTAAACCTTTTTTATAAGACGGGATTTACAAACGTGAAATGTTACGAAGAAAGAGGATGCCTTTGTTTAATAGGAAATAAGTAAAAAAGCAGACCTTTCAAGGTCTGCCTTTTTTACTAGATTACTTTAAAAATACTCTTAATTTGTCTTGCAAATAACCAGTTTTTCGTACCGTAGTTATCATTTAGACTATCTAAATTAATAGCTTTCCCGTTAGAAAACTTTAGTTCTAACGTTGTATTTTTGTCATTTGTTTTTAAGTTGCTATTTGTAATGTCATCATACTTTAATTTTTCAATCTCAATATACTCTTCCTTCTCTTCTCCGATAACGACGTGATCTTGGAAGAAGAAGAATACTTCTACTTTCTTACCGAAACAAAATACGTTTTTCGTATAAATTAATGTCGCGTTATCAAGTCCGACACATACTTCTTTCATCTCTTCAACAACGTTTCCTAAGTCTTCTTCGTTTCTTGCATTTGATTCAGCAATCCATTCTTCGATTGTATTCATGTTAATTGCCATACTGTGCCCCCTGGTTCGTTCATTGCTTTATTAAAAAATAAATACTATATGACAATATAAGCGATACGTACTATGTTTTCAAGGGTGAACGGTATATTCACAATAAAGTGAAACTTTATTTATTCCCCTTTCACAAAAAAAATAGCACTTAAAAAAGTGCTATTCCGCTCTCCTTGCTGCTTGTTGAATTGGATCCCAAACGCTGTTATATGGTGGTGCGTAACTTAAGTCGACATCTTCTAAATCATGAATACTCATTTTATTGAAAAGTGCCATTGCGATAACATCAATACGTTTATCTACACCTTCTTCTCCAATTACTTGTCCGCCTAATAATTGTTTCGTATCGGCGTGATATAGTAATTTCAAGTGAAGTGGCGAAGCACTCGGGTAATAGCCTGCCATATTTGTTGAATCTACTTTGACCGTCTTATACGGGATGTTTAGCCCTTTTGCTTCTTTTTCATTTAAGCCTGTTCTTGCGAGCGTCAAATCCATAAATTTAATAATCCCTGTACCTAACGTACCTTTAAATGCTCTTCGTTTATCAACCATATTGAGTCCAGCAAGTCGCCCTTGTTTATTCGCAGTCGTTCCAAGCGGGATATGGTCATGAATTTCCTTTATAACATGGTAATGTGTTGCACAATCACCAGCAGCGTATACGTCTTTCACATTCGTTTGCATATAAGCATTTACTTCAATTGCACCTTTATGGTTTTTACGTATATTTGTCCCCTCAAGAAAATCAGTATTTGACTGTACACCGACAGATACTAAAACGAGATCAGTTTTATACGTCCCTTTATCCGTCTCCAGTTGTTCTACTCTTTCTTTTCCTTTAAACGCTTTTACATTTTCATTCGTTAAAATTTCAATATTATGTTTATCTGCTTCTTTATGTATATATTCCGCCATATCCGCATCATAAATTGTGCCAATATGATCGTTTCTCTCAATCATTCTTACTTTCTTTCCTAGTTCTACAAATGTTTCTGCCATCTCTAGACCAATTGCACCGCCGCCAATAATCGTTACGTGCTCAACACCATTTGTTTGTAACGTGCCTACTATACGCTCAGCATCCGGAATTGTTTTTAAAAGATGAACGCCTTGCAAATCTCGCCCTTCCCATTCTGGCATAACAGGACGCACTCCAGTCGCAATTAATAAACGGTCATACGGAAATTCAAAAACATCTTTCGTCTCCGTATGCTCTGCGTACACCATTTTCTTTTCCGTATCTATTTTCGTTACTTCATGACGTACTTTCGCATCAATTCCATATTTATCACGAAACGTCTTTACATCGCGTGCAATTAACTTTTCAGTAGAAGCAATAACACCACTAATCACATACGGTAATCCGCACTGAGCGTATGAATAGATTTCACCTTTTTCTAACGTTACAACATTTGCAGTTTCATCGTTTCTAACAATTTGCATTGCTGCACTCATACCTGCTGCATCTCCGCCAATAATGACATAGTTCACTTTACCACTCCTTCTTTTTTACATACTCTTTACGATTTCCATATTTTATAGAAATAACACCTACCTCTATTGTAAAGAATGAGACTTCCATCTTCAAATTTGGTGCACTTACCTATACTTTACTAGGTAAGTGTCGTGTCTTATAAACAACATGTTTAATATGCTATAACAGCAACTATCGAAAGTAGGTGAAATATACATGTGCGCCGGCCTTCTCGTCCAGCTTCCAGAGGAACCGATAGAACCGAGACCCGCCCTCCCGCTTGAACAAGAGTTTACCGTTAGTGTAACTTTATACAGTGCACGTGCTTGGTTATCTGATAATGACACTTTCTCACAAACTATTTGGAAATCGACTCGCTTTGCTTCTGCCTCACACGCTCGCAAATCCATCTTCCCAGTTGGTACTGTTAAAATTGTAAATTTTTCTGAGGATACAATAACAGTTACTATATCCTCAGAATCAGACGATACTCTCAAAATAATCGTCCCTCCTCGTTCCGAAGCTGCTTTAACGTCTAGTTCTTTATCTGATGTGCAAGCAAGTACATCAGGAGGAGCAAGTAAAGTTACATTCCTCTTTCACATCTTTTTCTCAAGGGATCCTGGTCCAGCTAAATAACCATAAAAAAGGTACAGTAATATACACTGTACCTTTTTCACGTACTCTATTCTCTTGATTTAATCAGTTCAACATTATAAGATTCCACACTCGTTAACGTTCCTGTAAAATACGGATTTTCTCTGTACCAGGACTGTTTTGAAAAATACGCTTGCATATCTTTCGTTTGAAAAACATGTCCATGCCTTGCGTATACTTCATTTCTCGCAATTTTCAATTGTTCTTTCGTTAAATATGTTAAGTCCGCACTTGTTAATTTTCGAATATCACTATCAGGGAAGATGAAACCATTATATACATACCCAGTCGTAGGCGGAGTAACATTGTAAACAACTGTTTTTTCTATACCTTTCTTTTGGAATGGAAGATTATAAGCCGACAGTGCCGTTACCGTTTCTACCTTTGTCGTTTCCCTTCCGTTTTCTCCATTTCGTTCTAAATAAATCGCCGCACTTCCATCGGTCGCTACCGGTCCCCACTTAATTTCTTCTCCGGTCAACGCTGTAACTGGCTTTTGATTCACGTACAATGTTGCACCAGGCGCATTCGTTTGAACTGTAATATATTGCCCTTGCAACGTTAAATCTACCGTTACATTATTTTGACTTTGTTTTATAAGTACAACCTTTTCCTCTCGTGATAGTTTTACATAGTCATTTTTATATTCCGCTTGAAACACTTGAGTTCCTGGAAGAAACGGTCCATATTGCTTCTCAAACTTTTTGTCATTTGTCTTATCAATTTCTTTTCCGTTCATTTTTAAAGATGTACCTTTTTCATTTGAAAGCAGCGTCGTATAATACGTCTTCGCTTTCAATTTATACCGATCAAATAAAAAGAAATACTTCCCATCTTTCGTTAAAGAAAAATCTGCTCTTTCTATTCCATCCCCTTGTTTTTCACCTTGCCTCAAATATTCGTTCAATTCATTCACGTAAGATGGATTTTCTTTTATATATGAAAATAGAGGCGTTACACTCTCTCTTGTGACAATAACGGCTGGATCATCTGCCGTGGTGATCTCAGCTAATTTCTCCCCGTCCCTCTCTTGTAAAATAGTAATCATTCGGTCTACTTGTGCCGTCTGCTTATAATACGATGATCCATACAAATACAATCCAACAATTACTATAACAAGTAATGTTAAGAGTGTAATGCCAACTTTTGTACCACCGCTCATTTTCTTCTTTACTACAAGACTTTCCCTCTTCATCCCGCAGTTTTGGCAAAATTGCACTCCATCTTCATACTGAACTCCGCACTTAGTACATACATTCATCCATTCAACCACCTTTTCATTAGAAGCCTGTTAATCCCCCAGTAAAGGTTTGAATTATCGTGTTAATGTAAGACCAAAATACAAGAAACGTTGCAATTCCGATTAAAACACTTGCAATCATAAGTGTGTAAACAGGATCTAATCCGCCGTTGTCTAGTTTTAATATAGCTACAATTATACTAATTCCCATATACGTTGTAGCCAGCCCTAATAAGATTGGTAAGAAGAAGATTAATAAAAAACTAAAAAGAAAAGAAAGCACTAATATAGCAATAGCTGGCGTCGCTATCGTCCCCCATATACCGAATGCTTCAAGAAAAGAAAAAGACCATTACAGATTCTCCAAAGAAAGTAGGAGTAGCTATATCTGGCACTAATGTCCTCGTAACAGTCGCCGCTGCGCTCATCATTCTATAAAAAATACACGCTCCTAAAAAACAAATAAGCACAAGACTTACAATTCCATTTCGCACTTCAATATTTCCACTTTCCATAATGGCCGATGGTGATTTAAAAGCATTTTTAAAGAACTGAAAATAGCCACTTGCAAATTGTTTCGCTTGCTCTACCGTTTCATTCGGACGAGTTTCCTTTACTCGTGCCGGGCGCGATAGCTGCCCTTCTTCCTGCCCACCACTCGCTACCACTTCTTCCGTTAACGAATGTCCACAATTCCCGCAAAACCTTGCTTCCGCTGCATTTTCAGTATGACATGCCGGACATTTCATTCTCTCATCCCTCCTTAAGCATATACCTTATAGGATGTTACAAATTCAATATATGACTTTGTACATAAAACATGACTACAAGAAAAAGAATATGAAATCCTTCTTTTAAACGAAACTATGTGTGCTAGTATTATAGAAAAATAATGGTATTATGAAACAGAGCAAATAAAGTGAAACTTTAAACAGATTGGATGAAGACAGTGGAATTTGTAAACTCGATTTTTCAAACACTCCTTACAAGCGTGATCCAATTATTTTCTTTAATTGGTGTCATCATTGTAATTGGATTTATATTAGGTTATTTAGAATCTCTCACACGAACGTATTGGTCGAGAGCTTTTGGTAGGAAGGGATTTCTTTTAACTGCATGGATCGGTGTTCCCGTTCATGAGCTTGGGCATGCAATTATGTGTCTATTATTCCGCCATAAAATTGTAGCAACTCAGTTCTTCCCGACAGATACAAGTCAAGGAGCTTTAGGTTACGTCCAACATCAATACAATCAAAAAAGCGTATATCAACGGATCGGTAATTTCTTTATCGGCATCGGTCCTATTATTTCTGGTATTACTGCCTTAATACTTTTAATGCGCTATTTCGTACCAGAGTCATATTATTTATTTAATACGAATCTGGAAAAAACTGTTGCATCGACTTCTATTAACTTAGACATGATCCAAAACATGCTACTATCGACGTTTGTATTATTGAAAAGCTTATTTACATTTAACAATTTATTGAATCCTTCATTTTGGTTATTTTTATTTATCGCCATTTGTATTTCTGCACATATCGCTTTAAGTAAACCAGACATTAAAGGATCAATAGACGGTGTTATCGTCATGTTTATCATGTTATTTTTATTCAATATAATTGCAGGACTTTTTCAGTACGATAGTAACCAACTCATCGGAAAAATGATGAAGTATAATATGTATCTCATTGCGTTTTCTAGTGTGGCGCTTCTTTTCTCTTGTATTTCTACACTTGTGAGTTTTGTGTTTTATAAAATAAGAGGAGGGCGTTCATTGTGAACGCCCTCTTCCCATCAATTATTTCTCTTATAATCACAATGCTCAACCGGAACACGAGCATACCCCTCTTCATCCGTACACCATGATTGCGACTGAAAAGCAAGGAAAATACCTACCCACTCTTCTTTCTTTTCAAAATGAATGAGCAAACCACCATCTTGCCATATACCATTATCCCCTTGCCATTTCTCTACATTCCCTTGATTCATGTGAATATCGTGTATACCGTTTCCAGGTGTAAAGTGGAAATACGAATCCGGAACCTTTTCTTCTGGTCCCCACCTTTCACCAAACGCATAAATAATCGCCTTTTCTTCTATTGCTCGCTTTATATAACGCTCTATCTTTTCATTTAAATCATTATCAACTCCTGCTTTTTCAGCAGGTAAAGGAATCATTTGCTTGGAATCAAATAAATTACCTCTTACATAATCTAAAGCTACTTTCGGTTCATTATTTTTTATTTCTGTAAAACCGAACGGTAATGTCGGTAAAATATGAATCGCCTCTGATCGAATATCGTCGCTCGCAAAATATAAAACTTCCGATGGATAACTTTGCGATTTCACGTTAATTGCAATGCGATAATCTACTCCTGCTTCACCTTGTAAATGAACTTGATAATGAGGTGTTTTGCCTTTTCCAATCTTAGATTGTATAACTGTACCTTTTAATACACCGTAGTTTTTTAAGGGCATACCTTTCATCTCCTATTCATTTAGTAGAAGCTTTTCATATTTAAAACATTATCCAGTCATAAAGAAAATCCTCCTATGTTAGGAGGATTTTTAATTTCTCAATATATACCAAAAGAAAACTTCCACTACTACAAGTAACACCGCACCAAAAATCATTAACGTCGTCTTCTTTAATAGTTCATTTTCACGATACGGGATATTGCATAAATACGCGCCTAGTGTAATCCGTGATGGACAAGCGATTGTCGCTACTGATGATGCGGTGTTTTGGAGCGTCGTGACGTATTGCCACGGGAGTGCTACGTTTTGGGCTGTTTGCATTTGTAGCTTTATAAACATCGCATTTGATCCTGCGTTACTACCAGTTAAAAAACCGCCAATTCCGCCTATGAATGGAGCAACGAAAACGAAAAAGGTACCAAAGGTTTCACCAGCTGTTTTTGCGAGTAATGAATGCATACCAGATGCGCCCATTAGTTCTGAAATTGCAATGAACATCGTCGTTGTAATAGCGAAAGGAATCCATTGTTTTATCGTTTGCGAGAGTGATTGTTTAATAACATTAGATGGAATGTGGAAGAAAATAATTGTAAATAAACAAGTCATGGCGAGCCAAAATCCTGGCGAATATAGTAGCTCTAGTTTGTAAGAATATGATTTTAAATCGAGAACTGCATATGACCTAAGAAAATCATGTAATGCTGGAACGAGGCGAGAAAGTAAAATACAAACTGTTAAGAATATATAAGGGCTAATAATTTTTATAATCGATACTTCTCTCTCCGTAGCCGCCGCATGTTCTGTTAAAAGGTTTTGCTCATCTTTTCCTTTTAACTTAATGATTAAAAAACCAAATGAAATGGTAACGATAGAACTTAATATCCCTGCTAGTTCAACACTTACGTATGCGTTAGAAAGATAGATTCCGAGAGAAAATAATAGAAAGAATCCTACTCCTTCCTTCCACTTTTCTATAACTGCCTGCCAGCCACCGACAACGTATAAAGAAAGGAAGATAAAATATGCGAAAATCGGGATGCTTAATAATGCTGTATTTGTACCAAGAGTTGTGAGCGGCATGTTAATAAGCTGAGAACCGATAATCGTACCCGTTGCCATTGCGCCCCATGAACTTGCAAGTAAACCGATAAACGATAGTAGCACAGCTTGAAACGGTTTATAACCGAGCGAAAGAAAAATAGGTGCTGCGACCATAAAACCAATTCCGAATCCACTCACTGATTCAATAAGTGGACAAATACCAAAACACATAAGAAGCATTTGCAATAATCGATCGCGCGTGACTTGTTCTAGAAATCGTGCTACTTGATCGATGTATCCCATTTTGTTCATGAGGTGAAATAAAAAAATACCGAAAAATAAAACGTATCCGACAATAAAACAAATTAACCACCCTTTAATTGTTGCGTGTACAGTTTCACTTATCCCTAATTGAAACGTTGGCGAGAGTAAAACGATTCCGACAGAAACGGCATAAGAGATTAATGAGGCTCTTAATGACGTTTGTTTAAACAAAAACAAACAAATAAAAATCATCATAATCGGGATAAGTGCCAACAATATGGCCATGCTATCATCTCTTTTCGTAAAAAGTGCAATTTTTAACTATTATATAACAGATGTTATGATTTTTAATTATTTTTATAACAGATTTAAAAAAGGAGCCGCTTGGCTCCTTTTTTGAATAACTAATATTTTATCTTTTATCCTGAAAAACCGTCTGCTGTCCAATTATTTTTTCTAGTACAACAAACACAATATAAGCACATATTACTTGCAATACAATATTCCCAAGTTTTATTAATTCAAATGAATGGATCCATTGGAATAATTCACTTAATAATACAATCGAAACGATACTAAATAGTTCTATACTAACCGAAAATATACATACTTCTAAAATAGATTGCTCTTGTATTCTATTTAATTGGGAAAAGATGAATACATATCCTAAAAACAGAGCCATCAACTCTATTTTCGTCATGCTAATGAGCCAAGCGTATAATGGTACAGTTAAAAGAAGATATAATAGTTTACGTCTTAGCATGCCTTCTCACCCTCTAAGTTATAAGTATTTTCTGTATATTTTAACATTTATTACACAAAAGAAACAGAAGAGACTTAAGCCTCTTCTGTTTCTTTTACTGCATGTATTAACTCACAAATTTCTTCTCGCTTTTCATTTTCTAACAGCTCAATGACTTTACTTCCAACGACTACTCCATCACATATTGTAATCATTTCTTCAATTTGCTCTCTTGTTGAAATACCGAATCCTGCGACTACTGGTAAGTGGACGTGTGCTTTTACTTTTTCTAAGTAACTACGAATCTCATCTTTAAAATTTTGACGTACTCCTGTTACACCCGCTACTGTAACGGCGTAGACGAATCCTTGTGATTCACTCGTAATTTTTTCGATTCGTTCAATAGGGCTCGTTACGGTAACGAGTGGAATTAAAGCGATATTCGCCACGCGAAGGAGCGGTGCAATAATGTCTTGTTCTTCATACGGTAAGTCTGGAACGATAATACCGTCCACCCCTGCTTCAAGACAACTCTCAATGAAACGTTCCTTTCCGAATGCGAGTACTGGATTTAAATATGTCATAAGTACAAATGGAATTTGAACTTCTTGCCTCACCTCTATTAATGCTTGAAAAATACCTTTCAATGTTACACCGCTATCTAATGCTCTTTTTCCTGCCCTTTGAATAGTTGGACCGTCTGCGACTGGATCTGAAAATGGGATACCAATTTCAACGATGCTTGCCCCTGCTTCATCAAGAAAACGAATTCTTTCTTTTAACTTTTCAAGTCCACCATCTCCGCCCATTACATACGGAATAAATGCTTTCTTGCCATTTTCAAACGCTGCTATAATTTTTTCTACTCCCATTTTTTACACCTCTTCCATATAACGTTTTATACTCTCTACATCTTTATCACCGCGGCCGGATAAACAAATGACAAGTCCTTCGTCTTTCTTCATTTGCGGCGCTAGTTTTAAAGCGTATGCAACAGCATGTGAACTTTCTAATGCCGGGATAATCCCTTCTTTTTTCGTTAATAATTGAAATGCTTCTAACGCTTCTTCATCTGTAATGGAATGATAAGAAACGCGGCCAATATCTTTTAGCAAGCTATGTTCTGGCCCAACACCTGGGTAATCCAGCCCTGCCGAAATAGAGTGTGCTTCTTGAATTTGCCCTTCTTCATTTTGCAGAAGGTACATCATCGATCCGTGTAAAACACCGACACTTCCTTTCGTTAAAGTGGCTGCGTGCTTTTCTGTGTGAACACCTTTTCCAGCTGCTTCAACACCGTAAAGAGCAACTTCTTCATCGTGTACGAACGGATAAAACATTCCCATTGCATTACTACCACCGCCAATACAAGCAACGACTGCTTCTGGTAATTTTCCTTCTAACGCTTCGTATTGCTTTTTCGTTTCTTTCCCAATTACACTTTGGAAATCACGAACAATTTGCGGGAATGGATGTGGCCCGAGAACTGATCCCATAATGTAGTGCGTATCGTGTACATGTGAAACCCAGTAACGAAGCGCCTCGTTTACCGCATCTTTCAACGTGCCGCTACCTGCCGCAACGCTTTCTACTTTTGCTCCGAGTAATTCCATTCGAAACACGTTTAATTTTTGTCGTCTCACATCTTCTTCTCCCATGAAGATGACGCATTCTAAACCGAAAAGTGCACATACAGTAGCTGTTGCAACTCCGTGTTGTCCTGCTCCTGTTTCAGCGACAACTTTCTTCTTACCCATTCTTACCGCAAGAAGTGCTTGACCGATTGTATTGTTAATTTTATGAGCTCCCGTATGGTTCAAATCTTCACGTTTCAAATAAATCTTTGCTCCGCCGCAATACTTCGTCATATTTTCAGCGAAATAAAGCGGTGTTTCTCTTCCAACGTACGTTTGTAAATAATGATCTAATTCCTTTTGAAACGCTTCATCTTGCATCGCTTCTTTATATGCTTCTTCTAGTTCTAATACGGATTGCATTAACGTTTCTGGAACGTATCGTCCTCCGTATATACCGTAATGCCCTTTTTCATCTGGATATGCATAATTCATTTGGAACACTCCTTCGCTTTTTTAATAAATTGTTTTATTTTCTCCAAATCTTTCTTTCCTTCTGTCTCTACCCCACTACTCACATCGATCATATATGGCCGAACAGTTCGAATTGCTTCTTCTATATTAAGGATGTTTAATCCGCCAGCTAATATCGTTTTCTCTCGCAATGCTTTTGGCATATGTGCAAGTAACTCCCATGAGAATGTCTTTCCGTTTCCTCCGTGGAACTTTTCTTTCGGGCTATCAAATAACAGATAATCTGTATCGTATTTTTTCGCACATTCAATATCTTTCTCTAAAGCTACTCCTACCGCTTTTATAGACGGAATATTCAATCTTATGATTTGATCATTGTCTTCATCCCCATGTAGTTGCACATGCGTTAACCCGCACTCCTCTGCAATTTTCTGGATCACTTCTACTGATTCATTTACGAAAACACCGACCTTGAAAACGTGGGCTGGAATTTCCCCAATAATTTCTTTCGCTTGCTCTGGAGTGATTTGGCGTTTACTTTCTGCAAAAACAAATCCGATTGCATCTGCGCCATATTCACACGCACTTTGCGCTGTTTCCATATCAGTGATGCCGCAAATCTTCACTTTCATATGCTCACCTTACAGTCTTCGAAAAAGTTACTTATAGAAGATGATGTCATAAGCGCTTCTCCGACTAATACGCCTTTTGCACCAGCTCGTTTGACGCGAATGATATCTTCTTTTGAATGAATGCCGCTTTCACTAATCCAAAGTAGGTTTTCCTCATTCAGCCGTTTTCCGAGCTTTTCAGTTTGGCTTAAATCTACTTCAAATGTTTTTAAATTACGGTTGTTAATACCGATAACGTGCGGATTTAATCGGATTGCAATTTCTAATTCCTGTTCATCATGAACTTCAACAATCGCTTCTAATCCTTTTTCTAGCACGTAGTTATAAAGCTCGTTTAATTTCTCTTTTGACAATGCTGCAACAATTAATAAAATAAGATCTGCACCAGCTTCATACGCTCTATCAATTTGGATTTTATCGATTATAAAATCTTTACATAAAAGCGGAATGTTACTTTCTGCTCTTGCCGTTTGTAAGTCGTGAAACGACCCTTTAAAAAATTGACCGTCTGTTAAAACCGAAACTGCTCCAGCACCGCATTCTTCATATGTTTTCACTTGTTTTGGCACATCAACGTGTAAATTAATATCGCCTTTTGATGGAGACGCTCGCTTTACCTCTGCTATTACAGTAAACTGCTCTAAAGCTTTTACAAGTGAGTGTGTTTTCCTTTTTTCTTTCACTGGTGAATATGTTTCATATAACTCCGCAACTTCTACTTTCTTTTGATCTACAATTTTGTCTAAAATCGTCCCCATTTTAATTCACCCTTTCTAATTTTTCATGGCTTGCTGCAATTAATAAGTTTAATTTTTCTAATGCTTTTCCAGAGTCAATGCTATGTGCCGCTAGTGTAATTCCTTCTTCAATCGTTTCTGCTCTTCCATTTGCGAAAAGGGCTAGACCTGCATTTAATAAAACAGTATCGCGATAGACACTCTTTTCTCCGCTTAATACTCCGAGCGTAATCTTTGCATTTTCTTTTGAATTCCCACCTCTAATTTCTTCATTTTTCACTCTTGAAAAACCATACTTTTCTGGATCAATACTCATTTCTACTATTTCATTATCTTTTAAAACGACGATATGATTTTCTCCCTGTAATGATGCTTCATCTAAAAAGCCACTTCCGTTTACGACGAGCGCTTGTTTTCTGCCAAGTTTCTGCAATACTTCCGCTACCGGCAATAACATATCTCGTTTATAAATACCGACAAATTGTGTTTCTAAATTAACCGGATTTGTCAACGGTCCAATTAAGTTAAAGATCGTCGGAACGTTTAATTCTTTTCTTATTTTCATAATGCGTCTTAATGCTGGATGCATCGCTGGTGCGAATAAGAAGGCAATCCCTACATTTTCTAATAAGTAGTCAATTTCACCTGGCGTACAACTAATGTTTACACCGAGTTCTTCTAATAAATCAGCACTTCCTGTTTTACTAGAAACAGCGCGGTTTCCATGTTTCGCAACCTTTACACCAGCTCCGGCAAGTACAAATGCCGATGTTGTACTAATATTGAATGTTTGCGCTCCGTCACCACCCGTTCCGCAATTATCCATCGCGCCTTTTATATGATTTGAAAACGGTAATGCCTTTTCGCGAAGAGCACGAACGAGACCGTATATTTCTTCTGCTTTTTCACCTTTCGCTTTCAGCAATACTAAGAAAGCTGCAACTTCACTTTCCAATATGTTGTCACTTAATAAAAGGAGCCCTGCTTCATACATTTCTTCCTCTGTTAAATGCTGTCCCTCTACTAATTTTCGAAGATAACTGTTCATACTCTCTCCTCCTCTTTCACTTCTGCTAAAAAGGCACGTATTAATTTTCCGCCTTCTTCTGTTGCAATTGATTCTGGGTGAAACTGTAATCCGAAGAGCGGATAATAGTTATGACGAACTGCCATGATTTCTCCGTCATCCATCGCCGTCGCGAGTATGTCAAAGCATTGTGGTAAACTATTTTGCGCTGCGACGAGTGAATGGTAACGCATTGCCGTTAGCGGCTGCGTAACGTACGAAAAGATTGACGTTCCGTTATGTTTCACACGCGACGTTTTTCCATGTTTAATGCGCTCTGCTCTAACAATTTCTCCTCCAAATGCGGATATGATTGCTTGATGGCCAAGACAAATTCCTAAGATGGGAACGTTCTTATAAAAGTGACGAATAACATCGATACAAATTCCAGCATCTTCTGGTTTCCCAGGTCCCGGTGAAAGCACAATTCCTTTCGGCTTCATCTCCTCTAATTGTTCAATTGTTATTTGATCATTTCTTAAGACGACGATGTTTTCTTCGTACTCGCCTAATAGTTGATACAAGTTATATGTGAAGGAATCATAGTTATCAATTAGTGCAATCATTTCATAACCTCCAAAAGCGCTCTCGCTTTATTTAATGTTTCCTCATATTCAGCAACTGGATCTGAATCGTAGACGATACCCGCTCCTGCCTGAACGTACGCTTTCTCGTCTTTTACAACCATCGTTCGAATTGCTAGCGCCATATCAAGATTTCCTGAGAATGAAATATATCCAACAGCTCCGGCATATACATTTCTTTTCTCATGCTCTAATGTATTAATAATTTCCATCGCCCTTATTTTCGGAGCACCTGACACTGTACCAGCTGGTAAACAATACGCTAATGCATCAAATCCACTCGTTTGTTTTCGCAATGTTCCGTAAACTTCAGATACAATGTGCATAACGTGAGAGTATTTCTCTACTTTCATATATTTATCTATCGTCACAGAGCCAATTTCACTTACTCTGCCAATATCATTTCGGCCTAAGTCCACAAGCATCATATGCTCTGCTCGCTCTTTCTCATTTCCTAACAGTTCTTTTTCGATTTCCTCATCTTCCTGCTTCGTTTTCCCTCTCGGCCTCGTACCCGCAATTGGGTTTGTCATCACCTTATCGTCTCTTACTGATAGTAAACTTTCCGGCGAAGAGCCAAGTACAACATAATCTTGAAAATCGATATAGAACATATATGGTGATGGATTTGCAATTCGAAGTTTCCGGTATAATGCAAATGGATCTCCAATACATTCACTTTGCAAACGCTGGGATAATACAACTTGGAAAATATCTCCGGCCCGAATGTATTCTTTCGCTGTTTCTACCATTTCACAAAATTCTTTTTCAGTTATTGAAGAAGTAAATGATAAAGATGATATTACTTTACTCACCTTCTCTTCTTCTCCGTTTAGCACTTCCTCTTTGTATACTTGCAATCTCTCGTATACTTCTTCATAAGAAGCTGATTCATCTTCCTTGCATACATATACAAATGATAATTTTTGGCGTAAGTGGTCATAAACGATAAACTCACGGTACAGTAAAAGGTGTACTTCTGGAATATTTAATGGATCGTGTAAATCTGCGCCAATGTTTTCATACTGCCGAATAACATCATAGCCAATATAACCAACTGCTCCCCCGCAAAACGGAAATGGACTGTCTACTTGTGCTGACGCGATTACTTCCTCTAATACTTGTAGTACGTTACCTTGCAACTTTTCTGTTTGGCCGTAAATCGTTCGTTCCACTTCCGTACCAACGCTTTTCACTTCACCATACGGATTACATCCTAAGTAAGAATAGCGCCCTTTATCTTGATGAAGCTGCGAACTTTCTAATAAAAACTTTTTCTTTCCCTTCATACGTCTATATAAAGAAATTGGCGTAATGCTATCTCCTTCTTCTTCAGCGATTACTAAAAATGTGTTTCTTTGTTCTTTTTGCTTCATAAATTCCTCTTTTGTCATCATGCCTTTCACCTCACTCTGAAAAATAAAAAAGTCCCCTACATATCGAAATATGTAGAGGACGATAAATTTACCGTGGTACCACCTCAGGTTGGACGCAAAAGCATCCCGCTTTATTCAGGTACAAAATATATACCTTATCCTTGTAACGGCGGAACCCGGGTTGCCTACTGAAAATAATTGTTCAGCATACCTCTCGTAAGCCCATTCCGTATATGGCACCGCACCGGGCTCCCACCTGTCCCCGGCTCTCTGAAACGTCTCCAATATACGTACTCTTCTTACTTAAACGATTTAGCTTATTTAATTTTTTATACACAAAAAGGGAGTACTCATCCTATAGAAAGGACGGGTACTCCCGTGGTGCCACCTTAATTCGTTACGAATGTAACGCACTTTGCCGTATCAAAAATAATACGTGTCTCTTATATCGATGAGATCATGTCGCCAAAGCCTACTTCTTTCGTTTCGGTTTGGAAGCTCCGAAGCCCATTCCACATCAATTCCATACTGATTCGCACCAACCATCAGCTCTCTGACATGTTCATCATGTGTACTCTTCTTCATCAACGCTTGCATTTTTTTAAGTTGCACTCATTATATTCCTCACGTTTCTAATAAGTCAATACTTTTCCAAAAAAAAATATTTTTTCTTCATCCGATATTATATTGACAAAACAACCTGTTTTTATGTAAATATAATAAATACTCTATTAAAATTAAGGTTTTTTGTCAGAAAATTATATATTACAAAAGAAAAACACTGTCAAAAAACGCTTACATTTCAGAAAATTCGTATTTTCGAATGGATTTTTCAGAATAATCATGATAGATTATAAATATGCATAACGCATCAAAAGACATGACAAAAGGAAGGGGAACTACATGAGTACGCAGATGTTAACTTTAACTTCTATCTCTATTTACATGCTCGGGATGTTAGTAATCGGCTATTTCGCCTACAAACGAACGTCCAACTTAACAGATTATATGCTTGGCGGGCGTACACTAGGCCCCGCAGTAACAGCATTAAGTGCTGGAGCATCCGATATGAGTGGTTGGCTTTTAATGGGATTACCCGGTGCAATGTTTAGCGTTGGATTAAGTAGTAGTTGGATTGCGCTCGGCCTAACACTAGGCGCATACGCAAACTGGCTTTATGTCGCTCCTCGCTTACGTACCTACTCTGAAATGGCAAACAACTCTATTACTATCCCAGAATTTTTGGAACACCGTTTCCACGACAAATCTCATATGCTACGCTTAGTATCCGGACTTGTTATTATGATTTTCTTTACTTTTTATGTAGCTTCAGGACTAGTTTCAGGTGCTGTATTATTTGAAAATTCATTTGGTATGAACTATCATGTTGGATTATTCATTGTCGCAGCAGTTGTCGTGGCTTACACATTATTTGGTGGTTTCTTAGCGGTAAGTTGGACAGACTTCGTGCAAGGAATCATTATGGTAATTGCTCTTATTCTTGTTCCTATCGTAACAATTATGAATTCGAACGGACTTGGACCTGCGTTTGACACAATTCGATCTGTAGATCCAACACGTTTAGATATTTTTAAAGGTGCCTCTACTTTAGGAATGATTTCTTTATTCGCATGGGGCCTTGGTTATGTTGGACAACCTCATATTATCGTACGCTTTATGGCAATTTCGTCTGTAAAAGAAATTAAAAGCGCACGAAGAATTGGTATGAGCTGGATGATTTTCTCTGTTGTCGGAGCTATGTTTACTGGTCTTATCGGTATTGCTTACTATTCACAACAAGGGTTGACGTTATCTAATCCAGAGACAATTTTCCTTGAACTTGGAAAAATTTTATTCCATCCACTTATTACTGGATTTTTATTAGCAGCGATTTTAGCAGCGATTATGAGTACAATCTCATCTCAGCTTCTTGTTACTTCTAGTGCTATAACAGAAGATTTATATCGTACATTCTTTAAACGTTCTGCTTCTGATAAAGAGCTTGTATTTGTCGGTCGTATGGCTGTACTTGTTATCGCCTTAGTCGGGTGCGCATTAGCGTTTAAACAAAATGATACGATTTTAGCTCTTGTTGGATATGCTTGGGCTGGATTTGGTTCTTCATTTGGACCCGCTATTTTATTAAGCTTATATTGGAAACGTATGACGAAATGGGGCGCACTTGCTGGCATGATTTCAGGTGCAGCCACAGTAATTATTTGGACACAGTTTAAATTCTTAAAAGATTTCTTATATGAAATGATTCCTGGTTTCGCTATTAGTTTACTAGTAATCGTAATTGTTAGTTTACTAACACAGCCTTCAAAAGAAGTTGAAGAGAAATTTGAGGATTTTGAAAAACAACACCGTAATAATCTATAAAAAGAAAGCTCTGCTGTTATCGCAACAGCAGAGCTTTCTTTTTACAGTTCGACAATCTTCTTCTCAAATTTAACAAATTCTTTATGTTTCGTTAAATTTAATATAACACTGCTCCTTTATAGTATTAGTATCAGCACTTATACAGAAAGGGGACTCCAACATGTTAGCAGCTTTCCAGCAACAACACATAAGAAAATTTTCACCTATTACAAATACTTCTGCGTCTTGTTTGAACATACAACCTAATCCACCTAAAATTTCAATCGCTCCTTCTGTTATTTCAGTTATCGGTGTTCATATGGAAAAAAATAAGTTAAAAGTAAGAACTGGACAAAGCACTGAGTTATCAGCTTCCGTTTTGCCAGTGCAAGCGACGAATAAAGAACTTATTTGGACAAATATGAATGCTGATGTTATCACAATGTATCCAAAAGGTGACACGGTAACGATTACTGGAAAAAGTGCCGGAAGAGCAGTCGTAATTGTCACAACTGCTGAAGGAAAGTTCCGTGACCTATGTATTATTCATGTACAACCTTATATGACCAATCCAAAGTAAAGAGTGGCTTCCTAGCCACTCTTTTACTTGATTTCAATGTGTGAATTTTTACTTGTAACAAGATTGATGAATTGGTCTTTATCTTTAGGAGAAATAACTTCTGTTTTATGTGCGCCGTAAACAATTTCAAGTCGATCAAATGACAAGGCATGAGCAGCTATTGGATTTTTCGTATTTGAAATTTGTTTTATATCTCGTATAAATATGCGTTTTTTAACGAGACCTGATCTAATTGTAATTGTTTCTTCTCCGACGATGTATTTTGTCGAAAACCAACTCCACATAAATAATATTGCTAACGGAAGTGTAAAAAATAAAAGAAAATACTCTTTTCCTGCAAATAGAGGAGCAAAACACGCTCCAATGACAACGAAAAAAATCGGATATAACCATACATCTTTTTTTGATGGAAATTCCATTACGCTCTCTCCTCTCTTGATTTAAGTCAATGACTTCTCCTCCTTCCCTTATTAAAATAAAAGTAATATTGAAATAGGAGGACGACATATGAATGAACGAAAGTTTGCCTTATTTACTGGTGCTTCTCTTCTTATTATGGCATTTGCTGCATTTTTTTCTTACGGTTTTGTTCACGGAAATCTCGTTGTACAAGGAGATGCGAGCACGACACTCCATAATATTCAAACTTCAAGTTCACTTTTCAAAGCAGAAATTTTCGGATGGATTATCATTTTCATTACGGATATTATCGCCTCGTGGGCTCTTTATTTCTTTCTAAAACCTATCCATACTAGCCTCTCATTACTAGCTGCCTGTCTTCGTCTTATGTATACAGCTATACTTGGGATTGCTATATTCAATTTAATATTTGTATTACTTCTTTCAAAAAACACAGTTGCTAATTCAGAAGCATATACAATGTTATTTCTAGAAGCTTTTGAATACATTTGGTCTGTAGGATTAATCATTTTCGGCTTACATCTTCTCACCTTAGGATACGTAACCTTTCAATCTAAAAACATACCGAAAACTATTAGTATATTACTGCTCATTGCTGCAATCGGCTATATCATCATTAACGTAATGAATACGATGTTTTCACAATATGATGCGATTATTTCCATTCTTAACGTTGTCTTTCAACTACCGATGATCGCAGGTGAACTAGGATTTAGTATATGGCTATTGCTTAGAGGTGGAAAAAACTCTACTGTTTGAGTCGTTTCTTAATTCTGCTTAATGATTCTGGCGTAATACCTAGATAACTTGCCAATTGATATTGAGGAACACGATCGATTAAATGAGGTCGTTTTTGTAATAATGATTTGTAGCGCTCTTCTGGTGTCGATGCAATAAATAATGTAAGTTCTTCTTGTACTTCACCAAAATTGTATTCAATCATTTGGCGCGTCATTTCTTCTAACTGTGAATATTTCTTATACATGTCCTTTTCACTATACAAATCGCCAACTACAACTAGACAATCTTCTAGGCACGTTAACGTATGTGGGGATGATTTATCTTGCTTATGATGATTGAAATTTGCGATTGCTTGTTCTTCTGTATAAAAATTTGATGTAACTTCTTTTCCAGATTCATCTATACAATGCTGCCTCACGCATCCTTTTAATACAAAATAACATTTAGATGGAACATCTCCTTGCCCTAGGAGCACTGTTCCTTTTTTATACTCTTCAATTTGTAATTCTTCTACGATCATGCGCTGCTGTTCTTCACTTAATGTTGTAAGATTTGTCATGTATTTCATTAAAATCTCTTTCATTTAGTCTCTCCTTCCCCCTCTATATTTGTATGAGAAACGTATGATGTAACTCCACTATATATTATCTTTTTTCATGCTACATGGCGGTAATTCCCCCTATTAATCTGTTTTATTTTCTGCATGGAACAAAAAAAAGAGAAGTTACCAATAACTTCTCTTTTCGCATATTAGAATAAACTCGTTATAATTCCTGTGTATAAGCCGGTTCGTTCACCACATTTTTTGCTGTTCGCTTTTGTTGCTGTAGTAAGAAAACAGATACACCAAACAATACGAGCATGCTACCGATAATTTGCATTGCATTTAATTTTTCTCCAAGTAAGAAGAACGCTAGTATAGATGCCCCTACTGGTTCTCCTAAAATGCTCATTGAAATGGTTGTTGCATTTACGTAATTTAATAACCAATTATTAATGACGTGTGACACTGTCGGTACAATCGCAAGTAAAAGAAAAATACTCCAATCCCACTTCGTATAGCCTGTAAACGGCACTTGAAGTATAACGTTATAAATCGCTATAAATATACCAGCGAAGGCAAATACAGTGAAACTATAAATCCAATGAGATACTTTCTTTACTGTCGTTTGTCCGATAAATAAATAACCGACAACTGCTATTACACTTAAAAAGGATAATATATCCCCATAAATTGCTTGCTTACTTAGCCCTAAATCTCCCCAGCCAATACACATTACGCCTAGTATCGCAATTCCCATCGTCGCAATTGCTGAATAGGTTGTTCTTTCTTTAAATAAGAAAAAACCTCCCACTAAAGATACGATCGGTTGAAGTGCTAAAATAATCGTCGAACTAGCAACTGTCGTATGCTTTAAGGATTCAAACCATAGAAGAAAATGAAGAGCTAAAAAGAAACCAGATCCAATTAAAAATCCCCAATCTTTTATTTGAATCCTACTAAACTCTTCCCGTTTTTTCCAAACGATCGGCAGCATAATAAGTACGATAATCCATAATCGATACATACTTAAAATGGAAGATGGTGCTGAGGACATCTTTGCAAAAACAGCTGCGAATGAAATTGCTATAATGGAAATTGCTAGTGGTAGTGCGATTGATCTTTCTTGTTTCAAATCCTGTCTCCCCTCTCACCTGTAAAAAATCCCACTTCATTATATCCATTTTCTTTCACAACTTAAATACTAATTTTTTAGATTCTTCGTACCATTATGGTAAAATAGAAATTAAGGCACCTATTAGTGATTATTTCTTTCCTTTTCACTACAAGCGTCGCTCTTACAATCATTACAGTAAATTTTTATTTAGGGGGATATACATGAATCAAACAATAGGGAGAATTGAAGAAATTTCATTTTTTAGTACATCACTTCAAGAGGAGCTTACACTTCTTGTTTATTTACCAGTAAATTACACACCTCTCCATAAGCATACGGTTGTTATTGCACAAGATGGTAGAGATTATTTTCAGCTTGGTAAAGCCCACCGTGTAATTGAGCGTCTTCGTGAAACTGAAGAAATCGACCGCACAATTATTGTCGGTATTCCATATAAAAATGTACACGATCGTAAGGAAAAATATTTCCCAAATGATGTAAAGAATGCTGCTTACATTCGTTTCCTTGCTCATGAGCTTGCTCCATATATTGATGCAAATTATCCAACATATCAAATGGGTAAAGGACGCGTTTTAATTGGAGATTCTCTCGGCGGTACAGTTTCCCTCATGACCGCACTTATGTATCCGCATACATTTGGTAAGGTCGTTATGCAATCACCATTTGTTGATGAAACAGTCATGAACTTAGCAAAAGATTTCAAAAATCCGGGGGCGCTAGATCTTTATCACGTAATTGGGACCGAAGAAACAGCTGTCAAGCGTACAGACGGACAAGTATCTGATTTCGTAGAACCAAATCGCGAGTTAAATAAACTACTTACAGATAGAAATTTCATCACGTATTATGAAGAGTTTGAAGGGAATCACACATGGAAATATTGGCAAGCAGATTTACCGAAAGCATTTTCTCATATTCTATCAATGAAATAATAGAGAGCGGTATTCAGAATAATTTGATATAATAGATAAAGAGATTTATTCTCAAAATCTAACTAGACTTGCAAAGGGAGGAATTGGAACATGAAATTAGGAATTGTAATTTTCCCATCAAAAATGATTCAAGATAAAGCGAACGGATTACGTAAACGTTATGATCCGCATTACGCATTAGTTCCGCCACATATTACATTGAAAACACCCTTTGAGACGCAAGATGAACAATTAGAATCGATTGTGAATGAGTTACATACAATCGCAAATAAAACGAACCCTTTCACCCTTCATGTTGGGAAAGTCGGTTCATTCGCACCTGTTAATAATGTTCTTTATTTTAAAGTAGAAAAAACACCTGAACTTACTTTCTTAAATGAAGAAATGCATAATGGTTTCTTTACACAAGAGCGCGAGTACTCTTTCGTACCTCATTTAACAATCGGTCAAGACTTATCAGACGCAGAGCACGCTGATGTATTAGGTCGATTACGTATGAAAGATTTCTATTATGAGCAACCAATCGATCGTTTCCACCTTCTATACCAATTAGAAAATGGAACGTGGACTGTACATGAAACATTCCACCTTGGAAAGGAGAACAACTAATTTGCACGCACAAATCGTACAAACGGACGAACAACTAAGAGATGCATTCTCTGTACGTAAGCAAGTATTTGTGAATGAGCAACGTGTTTCTGCAGAAGAAGAGTATGATGAGTTTGAAGAGATTTCAACACACGTTGTTATATATGATAATGATGTTCCAGTTGGTGCTGGTCGCTTCCGCATCGTTGATGGAATAGGAAAAATGGAGCGCATTTGCGTACTAGCTTCACATCGTAAAAAAGGCATTGGTAAAATCATTATGGATGCACTTGAAGCGTATGCGAAGGAAGAGTCTCTACCGAAATTGAAACTCCATGCTCAAACACATGCTGAATTTTTCTATAAAAAGCTAGGATACGTGACGGCTTCTGATGTGTTTATGGAAGCAAATATCCCGCACGTCGTAATGATAAAAGAATTATAAAGTGAAACTTTAATCAGTGGGGGTTTTGTTCATCCCCCACTGATTATTAGCCTTCACCAATCGGGCGTTTACGGGCACCTGAATTTTGAAGTGAGAGTTTTACTGCCCGCAAATAGCGGGGTAATTTTGTAGCAGGAGGTAGCCCCTCCTGTTTTTTACATTGCTATTTTCTTTTTCTTCCGCTAAAGTTAAATGTTGATGCTATAGTTTTGAAGGTGAATATATGACACAAGAAAAATTTTCACAAAAATCGTTAACACACGCTGGTATTCCGCAAGCGACGTATCATATTCCGAAAACATCTACCCATTTAATTATGGAAGAAGATGCAGATGCGGCGTATTTCCGCGCTTTAGAACAGCAAGGTGTTTATTTAAATGAAAAACAGTTAGAAGCAGTGCAAACGACAGAAGGACCTGTCCTTACACTAGCTGGTGCTGGAAGTGGTAAAACATCTGTTTTAACAACTCGCGTTGGTTATTTAGTTAATGTAAAACATGTCCATCCGCGAAATATTTTGCTGCTGACGTTTACACAAAAAGCAGCTGAAGAAATTCGAAGCCGTGTAGCGAATTTACCTGGTATGAATCATGCCGCAAGTAGCTATGTCGTTGCTGGTACATTCCACTCTGTCTTTTTAAAATTGCTTCGTAGTCAAGGATATAATCAGCAAATTTTAGCAAATGAAAAACATAAACAAATTATGATAAAGAAAATTTTGAAAGAATTGCGCTTAAAAGACGATTATGATGCCGAAACGATACTCGCTATGATTTCACTTGAGAAAAACAAATTGAATCGTCCGAAAGATGTAAAAGCGAAAACACCCGTTGAACAAGAGTTCAAAGAAGTATACGAACGTTTCGAAGAGGTAAAACAACGACACAATTATATCGATTTTGACGACATCTTATTAGAAATGTATTATATGTTAGAAAATAACGCTCCCCTGCTTACTCAATTACAAGAGCGTTTTCATTACATTGAAGTAGATGAGTTTCAAGATACGTCGTATGCACAATATGAAATTGTAAAATTGTTAGCCACGCCGAGAAATAATTTATTTATCGCAGGTGATGACGATCAAGCGATTTACGGCTGGCGAGGGGCAAGTCACCAAATTATTTTATCTTTTCCAAAGGAATTTGATAATACAACGATTATCGCACTTAATACGAATTATCGATCTAATCCATTTATCGTCGGACTTGGAAATGAAGTTATTAAGCTAAATCAAGAACGTTTTGATAAAGAGCTATATTCTGTTCGTGAAGAAGGTGTACAACCATTTTACGCACGACCAGCTACAACTCTTGATGAAGCAAATCAAATTTTGCAACTCATTCAGGAAAAAGTAGATAGTGGTGAACGAAATTATAAAGATTTTTGTTTATTATATCGTACACATTCTGTAAGCCGTTCTTTACTTGATCAGCTTACAATTCATAAGATTCCATTTATTAAACATGGAGCGAGCCAATCGTTCTACGAACATTCTTTAATTAGGCCCGTATTAGATCACTTACGACTCGTGCTTGAACCGTTCCGCCTCGAATCACTTTCAAATATATTACCAACAATGTATATTGGCCGTGATGAGTGCATTTCATTTATTGAACGTGAACAATGGAAATATGGTGAGGGCCGCTTCCCTTCTCTTCTTCATTTTCTATTACTAAACCCAAGCTTGAAACCTTTTCAAGTTAAAAAAGTAAATGAGCGAATCGATTTTATTAAGTTTATAAAAGAACTTGAACCGAAAAAAGCATTGAAAGAAATTATTCATGGTAAAGGAAAGTATTTAGAGTACTTACAAAGTAATGATCGTTCTTCCTTTACGATGCATAAGGACATACAAGAAGAAATGTTAGAAGAATTAATGGAATCAGCAACTCGCTTTACGGATATTCCAGCTTACTTACAATTTATTAACGAGGCCATTCAAGGTCAAAAAGAAATGGAAGCATTAAAAACAATGCCGCAAAAAGATGCTGTATCGCTTATGTCAATTCATAACGCGAAAGGCCTTGAGTTTCCATGCGTCTTTTTACTCGGAGCAAGCGATGGTATATTGCCGCATACTTCTTCTTTAAAAGATGCAAATGACCGTGTAACTGAGACTTCTGAAGCATTAGAAGAAGAAAGACGATTACTCTATGTCGCCATTACACGCGCAAAAGAAGAACTTTACATTTCCTCCCCGCAATTTTTCAGAGGAAAAAAACTAGATATATCTCGTTTTTTATATACTGCGCGAAAAGATTTACCTGAAAAGACACCCATTAAATAAGGGTGTCTTTTTGCATATCACGTTATGTACATCCCCTCTATATAAATTCCCTGTTTCTATCCTGAGAATTAACGTAATATCAATCATATCCCGTTCATATTGTAATAGTGTATGTCAGAACTCACGATAAGGAGTGAACATAATGAGCTGCAATTGTAATGAAGATCATCATCACCATGATTGTGATTTCAACTGTGTATCAAATGTCGTTCGTTTTATACATGAACTACAAGAATGCGCAACTACAACATGCGGATCTGGTTGCGAAGTTCCATTTTTAGGAGCACATAACACTGCATCAGTAGCGAATACACGTCCTTTTATTTTATACACAAAAGCTGGAACACCTTTTGAAGCATTTGCACCATCTGCAAGTCTTACTAGCTGCCAATCTCCAATTTTCCGTGTAGAGAGTATAGATGATGATGACTGTGCTGTATTGCGTGTATTAACTGTAGTTTTAGGTGATGGTACCTCTGTACCACCTGGTGACGATCCAATCTGTACATTTTTAGCTGTACCAAATGCAAGATTAGTATCAACCTCCTCTTGTATTACTGTTGATTTAAGTTGCTTCTGCGCTATTCAATGCTTACGCGATGTTTCTATATAAAACTGAATACTAATTTAAGCATGGATTGGGTGGCAGATGATTCTGCCACCCAATCCATGCTTAAAAGGTATTATTATGTATTTTTTATAAAATTGGGAACTTGTCTAGAACATAGAACCTGTCCTTTTCATTAACTGAAAGTAGAAACAGATAAAGGAGTGAAAAACATGTTCTCTTCTGATTGCGAATTTAATAACATTGATTGTGAGGCGAAACCAGCTAGTACACTACCTGCCTTCGGTTTTGCTTTCAACGCTTCTGCACCTCAGTTTGCTTCATTATTCACACCACTACTATTACCTAGCGTAAGTCCAAACCCAAATATTACTGTTCCTGTAATAAATAATACAGTAAGTGTCGGAGCTGGCATTCGAATTCAAGTAGCTGGTATTTATCAAATCAGTTATACATTAACAGTGAGCCTTGAAAATGTTCCTGCGCCACCAAATGCCGCTCGATTCTTCTTAACATTGGACACACCAGATAACATTATTCCAGGATCAGGAACGGCAGTCCGGGCTAACATTGTCGGTACTGGTGAAGTAGACGTTTCCAGTGGTGTTATTCTTATTAACTTGAATCCTGGCGACTTGATTCAAATCGTACCAGTTGAATTATTTGGAACTGTAGACATTCGTGCTGCAGCATTAACAGTTGCACAAATTAGCTAGTAAAAAGCGGTATTTCTTAATTGAAATACTGCTTTTTATTTTTACAATAAAAAACACTCACAGTAACATGAGTGTTTCATTCTTCATATTGTTTTATTTTATTTTTCTTTTTCCCACAGTTGCATCCCTTTTTTTTCACAAACCCTTGTTGCTGTAACTGTTCTTGATATGCCTGTTGGTGTGCTTGTTGCTGTTGCTGTATGTTATACCACTGCTGTAGATCATATGAATTTTGCCTTGGATTATTGCTCACAGCAAACATCTCCTCTACTGTCAATTCTGTCTATTTACTATATGAACAACTCCTTATTTCCGTTCCCGCATCCTCTTAAACTCCGCTTTTTCTAACATCATGAAGATTTATCACGATTGGTGCGGGCTAATAACAAGCGGGCAATGCCCCCACTGATTAAAGTTTCACTTTATTATTCTCCCATAAAATATCCTGTAATTGTTTCAATGATCGCTGCTGCACCTGCAATGGCTAATAATGCTAGTACAGGCTCTGCAACAATAGGAATCCATTTATATAAAACTAATAAAAAAGCACTAACCCACACACCTGTACACCAATAGCAGCTTAATAATTCTCCAATCCACTTTCTTAATCCTTTCCCTTTCACCTTTGTAAAAGTCGATACACTTCCATCAGGCTCTGTAATCTCTAACTCATCAATAAACGGTCTTCGCAAAAAAGCTGTAATTTTATCATAAACAATAAGACGAGTTAACCTAAATGCAGCTAGCGCAAAAATAAAAAATAAAAGCCAGCTTGTAAATAACATAATTCCACCTTCCCTATCCTCTTTAGCCTATTTAAAAAAAAAGGTCTTAAGATTGTGACCAAATCTCCCCCACTCCAATATCTTATTAATGTAAATACAAACAAGAAGATAAGGAGTGACATTAATGAGTTGTAACGAAAATAAACACCATAGCTCTTCTCACTGCGTAGTTGACGTCGTAAAATTCATCAATGAATTACAAGATTGCTCTAGTTCAACATGTGGTTCTGGTTGTGAAATCCCATTTTTAGGAGCACACAATACTGCAGCAGTAGCAAATACACGCCCTTTTATTTTATACACAAAAGCTGGAACGCCATTTGAAGCATTTGCACCATCTGCAAGCCTTACTAGCTGCCAATCTCCAATTTTCCGTGTAGAAAGCGTAGATGACGATAGCTGTGCTGTCCTACGTGTGTTAACTGTAGTATTAGGTGATGGGTCTCCTGTACCACCTGGCGACGATCCAATTTGTACGTTTTTAGCTGTACCAAATGCAAGATTAATCTCGACATCTACTTGCATTACTGTTGATTTAAGCTGCTTCTGTGCTATTCAGTGCTTACGCGACGTTTCTATAGTTAAGTAAACTAAAAAACTATTGGGGTGGTAGAAGCTTTCTACCACCTTTACATATTTAAAAACCGGCCATATCAATCGTTTTGATGTCTTCTATAGATAACCGAACATCTCTCATACTATTTGGTGGCATAATGGATACAATGCCATTACGATAAGATATAATCGATCCTATATATGAGACGGTAGTCGTTCTTATCCTACATCTTACTTTCGGAATGTAATGAGGACGATTTAATAAAAAATGAATTTTTTCTTCATTATTCATATCCTTAAAGGATTTATTGTAAGGGACCGTTCTCACTTGCTCTTCCTCTACTTTTTCTTCCACCTCCACTTGAGGCTCCTCTCGTGGTTCTTGTTTCTCTTGTTCTACCACTTCTTCCACAGCACTACTTACAATACTTTCATTTCTATTACTTTGCTCTTTTTGATCCTCATCTTCAAAATTCGTTAAAATAATTCTTTTTATTTTCGGTGCAGCGAGTTCTAAATTTACTTGTGCAATATATAACAACGGTTTTCCAACTGTTGAACTTTTATTTTTATTCTTCACACTCGTCCCTCCCACTTCCATACGTAGCTGGATAAATCGTGTACTATTATAGTTATATTCATAACGTGGCTAGAACTTTCGTTAAAAATCGTTCTTTCTGGGAACAATTAAAAAGGACAGTCTCAACGTTTAGAGACTGTCCTTTTTAAACTTTAATTCCTATTATATTTATCCTAAAATATGATATCCTGAATCAACATGAATGTTTTCACCTGTTACTCCGCGTGCTAAATCACTGAATAAGAATACTGCTGTATCTCCAACTTCTTCTGGAGTCGTCGCACGACGAAGTGGTGCGCGCTCCTCAATTTCTTTTAAGATTGAGTTAAAGTCGCCTACACCTTTCGCAGATAACGTACGAATTGGTCCTGCAGAAATAGCATTAACGCGAATGCCATGTTGTCCTAAATCGTTCGCTAAATATTTCACGCTAGCTTCTAATGAAGCTTTCGCAACACCCATAACGTTATAGTTTTTCACAACGCGCTCGCCGCCAAGGTATGTTAAGGTTAAAATATTTCCGCCTTCTGTCATCACTTTCTTCGCTTCTCTTGCTACAGCTGTTAAAGAGAATGCACTAATATTTTGTGCAAGTAAAAATCCATCGCGAGAAGTATCTACAAATTCGCCTTTTAAATCATCACGATTTGCAAAAGCAATACAGTGTGCAACACCGTGAATTGTACCAACTTCTTGCTTAATAGTTTCAAAGCAAGCTGTAAGTTCCTCATCATTCGTTACATCACAAGGTAATACAAGTGATTCTTGTCCTTCTAATGTTTCCGCTAGTTCACGAACGTTTCTTTCTAAACGCTCTCCTGCATATGTGAATATTAATTTTGCACCTGCATTATGCAAAGAGCGAGCAATTCCCCATGCAATACTTCTTTGGTTCGCAACGCCCATAACAACAAATGTTTTCCCTTGTAATAGTTCCATGATATATCCTCCCAGAAATACTTATACTTGTTATTAGTACCTGATACTATAATCATAGTACCATAAAACCTCTTAAAGGCAAACAAAAAAGTCACTAACATAAATTTTTGTTAATGACTTTTTGTTTCTATAAAAAACCTTTCTAATCCTTCTTCCCAAGTAGGCATTTGTAAAAAACCATTTAATCGTAGCATGTTATGTTGAAAGATAGAATATTTTGGTCTCGCAGCCGCCGATCCGAATTCTTCAGTTGAAACAGGTAATACATTCACTTTCATATTTGCATACGAAAATATTTTTTGGGCAAATTCAAACCAAGAACATGATCCTCTATTGGATACGTGATACGTACCGTATAAAGAAGTGTGAATGAGCTTATTAATCATCATATTTAAATCTGCCACGTACGTAGGAGAGCCAATTTGATCCGCTACAACAGATATGTTTTCTCTCTCTTTTCCTAATCGTAGCATCGTTTTCACAAAATTATTTCCATACTTACCATACAACCACGATGTACGAACTATAAAATATTTATTATGTAACTCTTTTACGAACTGCTCTCCTGCAAATTTAGAAGCTCCATATATATTTATCGGTGCTGGATTATGAAATTCATGATAGCCATCCGGTTTGTCACCTGGAAATACATAATCGGTACTGACATACACTAACTTAGCCCCTACTAATTGTGAAGCAACCGCTATATTTCGAGCTCCAATCGCATTTATTAAGTAAGCAAGATCTTGTTCTTTCTCAGCACCATCTACCTTCGTATACGCTGCACAATGAACAATTGTATGTGGCTTTATTTCTTGTACCACTTGCTTAATTCGGGATATATTTGTTACATCTAATAACTTTTTATCAAATGGATATATGTCATATTCCTCAGAATTCAACTCTTCTTGTAGTTGCTTCCCTAGCTGACCGTTCGCTCCCGTTATGATAATCCGTTCTTTCATCTACATGCCCCTTACTTTTCTTTTAGTGGTTTCCACCAGTCCACATTGTTTTTATACCATTCCACCGTTTCTTTTAATCCTTGTTCGAACGTATACTTCGGTTCCCATTCAAACTCATTCTTCATTTTTTGTGCATCAATCGCATAACGACGGTCGTGACCTAAACGGTCTGTTACAAATTCAATATCTTTTTTCGTTTTTCCTAAAAGTTTTATAATTTGTTCCACAACATCTACATTTATTTTTTCGTTATTCCCGCCGATATTATATACCTCTCCTACACATCCCTTATGCAAAACGGTGTCAATTGCACTACAATGATCCGTTACATGCAGCCAATCCCTTACATTCAATCCATCACCATATAATGGTAGTTTCTTTCCTTCAAGCGCATTCGTAACCATTAATGGAATTAATTTCTCAGGATATTGGTACGGTCCGTAGTTATTAGAACAACGCGTTATAATAACTGGTAATTGATACGTTTCATAATAAGATAAGGCTATCATGTCGCTACTCGCTTTACTTGAAGAATACGGACTATTTGGAGCTAACGGGGTTTCCTCAGTAAACTTTCCTGTTTTCCCTAAAGAACCGTATACTTCATCTGTTGATACTTGCACGAGTTTAATATGTGAATATTTTTTCACTAACTCCAACAGCGTGACTGTACCTATTACATTCGTATCATAAAAAGGAATTGGGTTTTCAATACTACGATCCACATGTGATTCAGCTGCGAAATTTACAATTACTTGCACGTCACGTTCCTTAACAACATGTTCCAGCAGCTCTCCATTTTGGATTTTCCCTTTTACAAATGAGTAGTTAGGATTTTCTTGAATAGACTTTACATTATTTAAATTCCCGCTATATGTTAATGCATCGTAATTAATGATTTTATATGTTTCATAGTTTTTTAACATATAGTGAATGAAATTACTTCCAATAAATCCAGCTCCACCTGTAACTAATATATTCATAAACAACTCTCCTACTTAAAAACTATCTTCATATTCCTGAAGTAATGGTAATATTCGATCCTTATCGGACAAGATAGGATTTGTTACCGGCCATGGAATTGATAATTCTTTATCTTCCCAAAGCAAACCGGAATCGTGATCAGCACTATAATACTCATCTACTTTATACATAACAATTGTATGAGGTACAATTGTACAAAAACCATGAGCAAATCCTTTCGGCACTAATAATTGCCTATGATTATCTGCGCTTAAAATATAACCTCTCCACTTTTTAAATGTAGGTGAATCTTTTCGCAAATCAACGATAACATCATATATTGCACCTTGCATAACTTGAATGAGTTTCGTTTGTGCTTTCGGATTTTTTTGAAAGTGTAGCCCTCGAATCGTCCCCGAATGCGCTGAATAAGATACGTTATCTTGCACAAATGAATGCGTAATCCCTAACGATTCTAGCATCTTCTTATTATAACTTTCAGTAAAAAAACCTCGCTCGTCTTCAAACAATCTCGGTTCTAACAATTTCGCATCGGTAAAATTTGTTTCTACAACTTTCATATTTTCACCTATTCTCCATTAAACTGTTTCCCAAAGTTTATATCCCGCGCTAACGTATTCGCTCTTTGAAGAGAAGCATGCGTTCCCGCATCAGTCCACCAGCCGCTCATTTCATTATAAGTAAGTACTCCTCGTTTTAAATACCAATTATTTATATCTGTAATTTCAAGTTCCCCTCTTGCGGAAGGTTTTAATTCTTTTATATAAGAAAAGACTTTCGAATCATACAAATAAATTCCCGTAACAGCATAAGAACTTTTCGGCTCATTCGGCTTTTCTTCAATTCCAATTATTTTTCGGCCTTGAATATGCGCTACACCAAATCGCTCGGGATCTTCTACAGATTGAAGCAGCACTTTAGCCCCTTCTTTTTGACTTGTAAACTCTTCAACATACGGGCAAATATCATCTGAAAAGATATTATCTCCTAATATAACTACCATCCGATCATTTCCTACGAAATCTTCACAAAGTCCTAGCGCCTGCGCAATCCCGCCCGCCTTATCTTGCACACGATACGTAAAGGATACACCAAACTCTTGACCACTTCCTAGGAAGCTCACAACATCTCCCATATGCTCTTTACCGGTAATAATCATAATATCTGTAATTTCACATCGTTTCAGCTTATATACCGCATGATAAATCATCGGATACCGCCCAACGGGAAGTAAATGTTTATTTGTTACTTTCGTTATTGGATATAATCTCGACCCTGTCCCGCCTGCTAAAATAATCCCTTTCATCCTTCATCTCTCCCTTATGATGGAGATAGTACATCTTTATAATGTTCCACAAAAATTTCCCGGTATTTCTCATATGTATCCGCATCAAACTCATCTCCGTTGTAATGAATACACCATAGATTTGCTTGATTAGGGATACCAATTAAATATCCAGCCTTTTGAAATTCTAAAGACTGTGACACATCATAGAAATGGAATCCTTGAAACAAATCCTCTCGCCACGGAATATCATACTGCGTTGCCATGAGTAAACCATCGATTGCTTGCATTGACATAAAAGATTGATTTCCATAAAACCCCTGATCCAAATTTAATAATTGATAATTCTGTCTTCTATATTCAATCACTTTCCCTACTAAATTTTTCCCTTCCCACCATATCCCGTTACTCGGTAAAAACTGAGCACCAGCTACTCCAATTAAACCAAGCTTTTCATTTTCTTTAAAAAGAGAAATAAGTGTATGAAACATATCACGATTAATAAGGTAAGTATCTTGATGTATATATACTTTATATTTCGCCGGATATGAAAGTGCTCGATTGTACGCACTTGCCATACTTTTCGCATCTCGTATCGGAAAAATTTGCACTATATAGCCAGGGGGAACAAAAATGTTTCTTATTTGTCTCTCACATTGCTCGAAAAGCTCTTCATTATTTACACAAACAACGACTAATATTGTATGATTTTTCATTTTCTAGCCCTCTATTCTTCCTTATTCACATCTGACATATAGTTCTCTACAAATACTTTTCTATACTTTTCATAGTTCGTCATATTCACATCAAAATGATAATGAATACACCAAGCATCACGCTGCACAGGGACACCGACTGTATACCCAGCTTTTTTAAATTCAAAAGATTGGGATACATCATAAAAATCAAACCCATCAAATAAGTCCTCTCGCCACGGAATATCATATTGTGTCGCCATCAATAAACCGTCAATACATTCCACAGGAATAAACGTTTTTGATTCATGAAATGGTTGCTCTAAACTAGCCATATAAAATAACTCGTTCATGTAACCAATTACTTTCCCAACTATCCCTCTTCCTTCGTTCCATACACCGTGCGGGGGAACATACTGGGCTCCAACCATCCCAATCATCCCAAGATGCTCGTGTTCCGTAAATAATTGAATTAATCCAAATAAAAAAGCCCCATTTACAATAAAAACATCTTGGTGTAAATACACTTTATATTTCGCTGGATTCGAAAGTGCTTGATTGTATCCGCTCGTCATACTTTTTGCACCGCGAATCGGCATGAATTGTACACTATATCCTGGAGGTACTGCCAATTTCAATATATGTCTCACGCATTGTGCATACAATTTCGAATCATTTACACATGTCACCATCAAAATCGTTCTATCAGGATTATTCATAGTTGTGATTTTTCTGCTTCAATAATATATTGAAATACAACTGTCTCAGCCATGAAGCCACTTCCAAGACGATACTTTTTACAAATTCCATATAACTCTTCAATAAGTGGCTCATATATTTTATGATCAACATATACACGATCTACTTTACTAATAGAATATCCTGCTTTTAAAAACATTCTTAGCATTTCATTAAATGTAAAGAAACGAATATGTGTTTTATCTAACAAACCATATTCTGTATACGTCCAATTTCCAGCTAATAAAGGAGCTAACACTGAAATGTGAGCAACGTTCGGTATGCTAGCTAAAATAACTCCATTTTGTTTAATATAAGGTTTTACTTTTTCTATGACAGCCCACGGATCAAATAAATGCTCTAATACATCCCCGAATATGACACAATCAAATTGTTCCTTCTCATAAGGAAGATCCATTGTTTCTATATCACCTAAAATAACATGATCTAGTTTTTCTTTCGCTTTTTCGGCAGCCTCTGGGAACGCCTCAATTCCTGATACACGTGCTCCATTTTCTTTTATAGCAGCTCCTAATGCACCGCTCGAGCAGCCAATATCAAGAACTTCTTGCCATTCCTTTTTTATATGCTTTAATAAATTAGGGTTTATCGCATTATAATAATGTTCAGCTTTTTCTTCGTATAAAGAACTTTTCTCCCGATTCATTTCACACACTCCTTATGCAAATTGAATTTGAAATATAAATAAAATACATTCTACAAAGGATGCCATCTCTATTGGTTGCATTACCGATACTCTAATATATAGCCAATCTACTATCGTTAGAATAGCGACAAGTCATTTCCTAAAAATAGAACAAATCACATTTTATATTGTTTATCATAGACGCCTCTAAAATATTTACGGTTATATTCAATCGCAGCATTATTCGGAACATAAGAAGCTGCTAATTCATTATAATAATAAGCTTTATCTTGATCTCCTAATCTGCTATAACAAATACACATTTGCAAATATGGAATCCACGTATAACTAGCCGGACTGTGAAAAGGACTATCCTCTGCTAGCGGCACTTCAGTTGCTAGCTTAAACCAAAATATCGCTTCATTATACTTTTGTTGTTCCATATATACATATCCTATTCTTGTACAATTCTCTCCCCTAGGAATACCATAACGAAACGACTTCGTACAAGATTCAACTGCCTTCTCCCAGTCTCCTAACTTCGCATAACAATCCCCTAACTTACCACATGCATAAATTTTCTCTTCATGCCAGCCTTCCTCTTGATTAAGAAATGTTTCATACAGAAGAATCGCATCGTCATATTTTTGATTATCCATAGATTCATTACCGTAATAAAATAAATCTCTCGGGCTTAATTCTTCTCCAGCTGCTACAGCATTTTGAAAAATTTTTAAATTACGATTCGTTACTTCTTTTTCCTTTTTATGTGTAATAGCGACATTACTATTGTAAATCTCACCAGAAACAGCTAAATACTCATGTACCTTTCCAAACCATTGAAATTGTTTTTCACGCTTTACAAGTCGATATCTTCTTGTGCAATATAAAGGTTTCCCATTAGAATCCATTACAAGATAATAAGGCATAGAAACAGCGTCAACTTTACCATCTAACTCTCGTTTTAATGTTTTCAGTAATTCTTGAGCATCCTCTAATAAAACATCATCCGCATCTAGCCATAATATATATTCTTGCGTTGCTTTTGAAAAAGCAAAATTTCTAGCTGCCGCAAAATCATCAACCCACGGAAAATCGTGTATGTTAGAAGTGTATTTTGCTACAATTTCCTTCGTTCGATCAGTGGATCCTGTATCAACTACAATAATTTCATCAACAATTTTTTCTACCGCGTCCAAACATCGATCTATTGTATTTTCCTCATCTCGAACAATCATACATAGACTAATTGTAATTCCTTGCTTGTTCAACATAATCACCCTCTTCCAACTCAATCATATGTTATACATACAATAAACTTTCCATTTTTTTAACTTGTTCAAGCTATTTAAGATTTCTTTTCAATAATTCAAATGTCCGTGTCATTTTCTTACGGTTTTGCATCTACTATATAATGAAAGCTTTATGGAGGTGAATTTATGTCAAATAATAATTATTCAGATGGCTTAAATCCCGATGAATCCTTATCAGCTAGTGCATTTGATCCTAATCTTGTAGGACCGACTTTACCGCCAATACCGCCGTTTACCCTTCCTACCGGGCCGACTGGACCAACTGGGCCGACCGGACCGACTGGTACAGGTGCCACTGGTGCCACTGGGCCGACTGGGCCGACTGGACCGACCGGACCGACTGGGCCAGCTGGTACAGGTGGTACAGGTGGTGCCACTGGGCCGACTGGACCGACCGGACCGACCGGACCGACTGGGCCAGCTGGTACAGGTGGTACAGGTGGTGCCACTGGGCCGACTGGTGCCACTGGATCAGCTGGTGCTACTGGATCCACTGGTGCTACTGGGCCGACTGGTGCTACTGGACCAACCGGGCCGACTGGACCATCTGGATTAGGACTTCCGGCAGGATTGTACGCATTTAACTCTGCTGCAATTAGCATATCTCTTGGATTTAATGACCCAGTACCATTTAACACTGTTGGATCTCAGTTTGGTACAGCAATTTCTCAATTAGATGCTGATACTTTCATCATAAGTGAAACTGGATTCTATAAGATTACTGTTATCGCATATACTGCATTAGTAAGTGTATTAGGTGGCCTTTCAATTCAAGTGAATGGTGTTAATATTCCTGGCTCTGGAACAAGTTTAATCTCACTTGGAGCACCTATCGTTATCCAAGCAATTACACAAATTACAATAACTCCATCGATGGTTGAAGCGGTTGTTACAGGACTTGGATTATCGTTAGCTCTTGGTACGAGTGCATCAATTATCATTGAAAAAATCGCTTAATTTTTTCCTTAGCAGTAAAACTGATATTAGTTTTACTGCTTTTTCAATTATGAATTCAATCATGAAACTTTCACTGTCTACATAATCATATTGTTGTATGACATTTCGCAGGAGGCACCTATATGGAAAACAAATCTGCTGTCCGGCTTTATCTCGAGTTGTTAAAGAAAACAATTCTGTTTGAAATATGGCTAGAGTATGAGCCGTATTTACCTGCTTCGTTACATATATCTAAGGAACTTCCATACGAACCCGTTACAGTTCCACTCCCTTTATTTATTAAACAATATGCAGAAAATCATAATTTAAAAATTATTAAACCTAATGTTTTAAAAAGCGAACGTCAAGACGGAATGGATTGGCCAAGAGCAGCACACAGTATGATCGGCCGGGAACGCATGAATCAATTACATGAAGCATTAGAAACAGTTGTCCGTGAAAATATAGAAGGTGATTTTATTGAAACAGGTGTGTGGCGCGGGGGATCGTGCATTTTTATGAATGGTTTTTTACAAGCAAACAACATTACTGATCGCAATGTATGGGTTGCCGATTCATTTGAGGGCCTCCCAACACCAAATATAGAACAATACCCGAGAGATTTCGGCGATTACTTACACAGCTTTGATTATTTACGTGTTTCTTTAGAACAAGTACAAGAAAACTTTAGAAAATACGATTTATTAAATGACCAGGTAAAGTTTTTAAAAGGTTGGTTTAAAGATACTTTACCGTCAGCACCGATAGAAAAAATTGCGATTGCTCGCCTTGACGGTGATATGTATGAATCAACGATGGATGGTCTCGTAAACTTATACGATAAAGTTTCTAAGGGCGGCTATATAATTATCGATGACTATGGGCTACCACCATGTGCTGAGGCTGTGACAGACTTTAGAAATCAAAGAAACTTAAAAGCTCCTATTACTAAAATTGATGTATTCGGGGTTTATTGGCGAAAAGAATAGGGCGAAACTTTATTCAGTTAGGGTTTCTCCATCTCACACTAATTATTAGCCTTCGCCAATAGCATGATAAATAAAAACAAAAGCTCCCATTACTATTTCCAGTTGTTCTAGGGAGCTTTTTACATATCACAACAGTTCTAATATCGTTTCCCCTCCCACTATAAAATGTTAGCTGCATATTAAAAATGTTGGTTCCCTATTTACTACAAGGAAGGAGTGAAATTATGAGCGAGCTTGAAAAAAAAATCGCATTAATCCCACCTCCCGAACTCGTCCAATATGTAGGTGGCGACTTTCAAAAGGTTGGAAAAGAATTCATAAAGCATTTTATTCAAATTGGTAGTTTAAAATCCAATGAAACAGTGTTAGATGTAGGTTGTGGTGTCGGTCGAATGGCGGTTCCATTAATGAATTACTTAGGTGATGATGGAGCTTATTATGGATTTGATTTATTTAAAGATGGCATTACATGGTGCAAAAATAATATTTCAGCTGCCCGTAGCAATTTTCATTTTGAACACGTTGATATATATAATCAATTCTACAACCCAGAAGGAAAAGAAGATGCTTCTCAATACAAATTTCCATATGAAGACGATTCATTCGATTTTGTTTTTTTAACTTCTGTATTTACCCATCTCCTTCCGAAAGAATTAGAACATTACGTATCTGAGATTGTACGTGTTCTAAAAAAAGATGGGAGATGTTTTATTACCTTCTTTCTCATTAACCCTGAATCATCCTATTACTTAAATTCAGGGCTAAGTACATTAGGTTTTTATCATCAAATTGAAAATTGTTATGTTGTGAATAAAGATATTCCTAATTTTGCAGTTGCCTATCCTGAAGAAGATATCCGCATCTTATTAAATAAATATGGCTTAGAGGTAATTAATAAACCGCATTATGGTTTATGGTGCGGCAGAAATGAGTATACAAGTTATCAAGATATCGTTCTTACAAAAAAAGCTTCTGAAAGGTAGTTTCGTATGAATAATGAAAAAAAGCCACCTCTCGTTTCCATCCTTATTCCCACTTATAATCGACCACATTATTTCAAAATTGCTCTAGAAAGTGCATTAGCACAAACTTATCCAAACATTGAAATTATTATAGGAGACGATAGTACAAATGATGAAACAGAAATCTTAATAAATGAACAGTATTTACCTAATTATAAAAACATAACATACATTCGAAATACCACTACTTTAGGACAATTTCATAACGATCTTATGCTCTTAGAGAAATCTAATGGGGAGTATATAAATTTTTTAATGGACGATGATGTGTTTTATAATCATAAAATACAAAAAATGATGGCTTATTTTGAGCAAGACACAAATAAAAATCTCGCTCTTATAACTTCTTATCGAGTACGTATTGATGATCACGGGAATTTAATTGGAGATGCTCATCCAACACAAAGATTATATAGCGAAGACATTCAATTAAACGGAATATTTTTAGGCGACTGGATGTTAAAAGGTGGACATAACATTATCGGTGAGCCTACAACTATTCTGTTTAGAAAACAGTTACTCACTGAACCTTTCGGCACGCTAAAAGGAAGGCACTATTCTTGTAGTGTCGATATGGCATCATGGATTTCCTTACTTTCTAAAGGAAACGCAGTATACATATCCGAACCTTTAAGCCAATTTCGCTACCATACTGGGCAACAAATACACAGCAAGCTCCTTGAAGGATCTGAGGATTTTACGCACCTCGTTATAACTTCAAAAGAATACGGATTTTTACAAGATAATACAGATTATAGACTAGGTCTAATTAGCGCTTATAAATGGTGTAAAAATTCCTTAGAATATTATAGCCAGCTACCAAACCTCATTCCAGATACACATGTACGTCTTTCCCATTGTTTGGACATAATTATAAAAGAGCTACATCATTAGTCTATTCTGCGAAAATAAAATGTGTGAGCTTTACGTGAATAATGCGTATAGTTCATACATTCTTTTTAAACTATGTGATGCACCAACTAAAACCCACTAATATAGAGAGCAGTAGAAAGGAATTCATACAGTGAAAGATCCGAACACTCAATATCAAATAGACTACATATTAATATTCATTTTATTTGCCATTGGGATTGTTAGCTGCTTTGCTATCGCAAGTGCACAAGCTTCTTTACCACCATTTTTACAAAACGTAAATTTTGTATTAAAACAAATCCAATGGTATGCCATTGGATTTATCGCCATTGGTGTTATTATGGTTATTGATTTCGATCGCTATAAACAAATTGCTTGGTATTTATATAGCTTTGCACTCATACTTCTAATTGGCCTAGAACTTCAAGTTCCTGGCGCCGTTACAATTAAAGGGGCTACCGCGTGGTACAGACTTCCAGGCATCGGAAACTTTCAGCCTTCTGAAATTATGAAATTATTTTTGATTATCGTCGTTGGACGAATTATAGCGAATCATAATGAAAAATACCTTTTTCGGACAACTCGTGAAGATTTCATTTTACTTTTAAAAATATTTGCAGCTAGTTTACCTCCACTACTTCTAATCGCAAAAGAACCTGATTTAGGAAACACAATGGTCATTTCAGCGATGCTTGCAACAATGGTTTTAGTTTCTGGTATACGTTGGCGCTTTATCCTCGGATTAACCTCCGGTATTTTTGCCATAGGCTCTACCTTAACATATATTTATTTCACACATACAGAGTTCTTTAAAGAGCACATTCTAAAAGAATATCAATTAAATCGCTTCTATGGTTGGCTTGCACCTTATGAATATGACGCACAAGGATACCAATTAAGACAAGCATTTTTAGCTACTGGATCAGGAGAGATGCAAGGAAAAGGATGGGAAAATAGACAAGTATATTTTCCAGAGCCACATACAGATTTTATTTTTACAAATATCGCTGAACAATTCGGTTTTTTAGGAGCAAGTGTTATTATTTCATTTTTTTTCTTACTCATTTACCGAATGATCCATATCGCTTTAGAAAGCAATGAACCTTTCGGTAGTTATATTTGCGCTGGCACAATTGGAATGTTTACGTTCCAAGTATTCCAAAATATTGGGATGACAATTGGTTTACTCCCTATTACAGGAATAACGTTACCGCTTATGAGCTACGGCGGGAGTTCACTGCTCACATATATGGTTGCTATTGGATTTATTTTAAACGTACGCTCAAGAACTAAAATCTTTATGTTTAAATGAACCATATCGAAAAACGGTATGGTTTTTTTCTATGTCCATTTTAGATATACTAATGAAAAAATGAGCTGGAGGTTTAAATATGAAATATGACATTATAGGTGATATTCACGGATGCTTCCAAGAGTTTCAAGATTTAACAACGAAACTAGGGTATAGCTGGGATAGTGGTATCCCAATTCATAACGCAAAACGAAGGCTTGCATTCGTTGGTGATATTACAGACCGAGGTCCTCATTCATTACGGATGATTGAAATTGTATGGGAGCTCGTAATAAATAGAAAAGATGCTTACTATGCTCCAGGGAATCACTGTAATAAACTGTATCGTTTCTTCCTTGGACGTAATGTTACAATCGCTCATGGGCTCGAAACAACTGTTGCAGAATATGAAGCATTGCCTTCTAATAAGCAACAAATAATAAAAGAAAAATTCATTACTCTTTACGAACAATCACCGCTATATCACATACTGGATGAAAAAAAATTAACCGTCTGTCACGCTGGTATTCGGCAAGATTACATAGGAAGACAAGATAAAAAAGTACAAACCTTTGTACTATATGGTGATATTACAGGCGAAAAACACCCTGACGGCTCACCTGTCCGCCGAGATTGGGCGAAAGAGTATAAGGGTGAAACATGGATTGTTTATGGACATACACCTGTCAATGAACCTCGCTTTGTGAATCATACAGTCAATATTGATACTGGTGCTGTATTTGGTGGTAAACTAACTGGACTACGTTACCCTGAGTTGGAGACCGTTTCTGTCCCTTCTTCCCTACCTTTTGTCCCTGAAAAGTTCCGCCCAATTTCATAAAGTGAAACTTTAATCAGTGGGGGTTTTGTTCATCCCCCACTGATTATTAGCCCGCACCTATCGGGATAAATACCTCTACTTAATACAATTCACGATTTGCAGAGGATCATGGTGTTTTCTAGACATATTCCACACTAAAACTAGATAAAGCAATTAAAAAAAGATGCAATAAAGTGCATCTTTTTTTAATTGCACGGCATATACTGTCGCAGGAGGTGACGGAATGAAGAAAAAATCTTCTAAACAAAAAAGAAAATTCCACCCTTTATACCATCCCATGTATGGAATTAACAACTGGTGCAGTATTCGAGCTGCAGCTATAGAAGAAATAGAAGAACAAGAGTCATCAAAAAAAAGCAAACCGAGAGAAAAATATATCTCTTTAGAAAATGCTGTTATGAGGCGAATTATAGATAGCAGGAAAATAAAAGCAAAACAAAAAAAGAAGCTCGCTTCTAATAATGATGAACCTGTGCTTAATTCGGAAAAGATACAAGAAAATATAGAAGAAAACATTCCTGCAGCAATAAAGGAAAAAGTACAACCAGAAATTCCAGCTACTATTATAAATCAAGTAAAAAAAATAAAAGAAGCATTAATCTCGGGCAACGATGTACAAATAGATGGATCCGCCCCTATTCAGGCTCCTGTACCTACACCTATAAAAAAAGAAAATAACAAAGGAGCTCGTCACGCATATAAAGAAGGACTTCACTCTAAAGCTGATGGAATCGCTTCACATGCAGAAGGGCTTCTTACACATGCAACGGGTCCCTTTTCTCATGCAGAAGGGACAAAAACAAAGGCAACTGGACATAGTTCGCATAGCGAAGGAAGTGAAACGACAGCAGGCGGCTCTTATTCTCATGCAGAAGGAAAACATGCAATTGCTTTGGGAGAAGCAGCACATGCAGAAGGAACCGCAACTATCGCTAACGGATTCTCATCTCATGCGGAAGGAAATCATACATCAACAGCTAATTTTGCAGGCAGCCATATTATGGGGAAATTTGGTACAGCAGAAGAAGCTTATTCCTGGTTTATCGCAAATGGGACAAATGACACTGATTATAATATAGGTGCCAAATGGCTTGCCCATAACGGAGAAATGTATATCGATGGTGCTTCTTACAATGCAGGTGGTACTGATTTTGCACAAATGTTTGAGGCAGCAGATCATAGCCCTATTGATATCGGCTATTTCATTACATTTAGTAGCGAAGAAAAAATTCGAAAAGCTACTTCAAATGATACATTCATATTAGGCATATCCAGCGCTACTCCTGCTCTCATAGGAAATAGCGGTGCCTTAAGTTGGCAAAAACGCTATGAAACAGACAGCTTCGGAAAACGTCAATATACACGTACTAACAAACAAGAAATACAACCCCTTTTAAATATAGAATGGGATCCAGCTTGTAAGTATATATCAAGAAGAGACCGTACTGAGTGGCTTCCTGTCGGATTAATTGGACAAATGTTAGTACGTGATGACGGCACTTGCGAAACACACGGATATTGTCGTCCAAATGATGACGGCATTGCCACAAAAGCTGAAAGTGGCTTTTTCGTTATAAAACGTACTGGTGAAAATCAAATTTTAATATTATTTCGCTAAAAAAAGGGAACAAAATTCTTTTTATGATAAGAATTTTGTTCCCTTTTAATTGTTATGTAAAGCGTATTGCATATCCTCTGGGATACTTACGGTAAAAGTCATTCCCTTTTCTAAAATAGGATGATAAAACGTCAAAGATGTACTATGCAGCGCTTGACGTTTTATCACATCTCTTCGGCCACCGTATAGATCATCCCCAAGTAGCGGATGTCCTATATATGCCATATGTACACGAATTTGATGTGTTCTTCCCGTCTCGAGCTCAAGCGCTACATGCGTCTTATCGGAAGAACTCTCCATCACTCTAAAATGAGTAACAGCTCTTTGACCATCTTCACAGACAGTTCGCTCGATAATACTATCCGATTTTCGTCCGATTGGCGCGTCAATCGTTCCTACTTCTTCTAAAATAGTCCCATGAACGATTGCCTCATACGTTCGTTTCACCCCTTTTTGTTGATGCTGCTTCGATAAAAGGTGGTGAACGAATCTATTTTTCGCAATTAACATAAGCCCTGAAGTATCACGGTCTAACCTCGTCACAATGTGCACCGTACTTGCAAGATTTTGTTTATCATAATGATATAAAAGAGCGTTTGCAATACTTCCTGACGGGTGCTCCCTAGACGGAATCGTCGACATATTTGCTTCTTTATTTATAACAAGAACCGCATCATCTTCATATACGATACATAAAGGGATCTCTTCCACTTCCATCCCTTCACTTCTTTCCTCCACTGGAAAAAAGATTTGTAACTCTTCACCAGCTTGTAACTTGTGACGAACACTTGTGTGTTGACCGTTTACTTCAATTGCTCCCCCGCGGAACTTTATATCCGTTAAAGCAGCTTTCGAAATCCCTTTTGTTTTCAAAAATTCTCTAACTAAAGTTCCCTCTTCAGCCAGCCCTATATCCCATTTCAATGTAAATCTGTTCAAATATATAAACCCTCTCTATTTATCTGCAACAAACGAGTCACGAACACGTTTCCAGAATGGGAACGGACGGAAACGAACAAATCGTACTTTCTCGTTTGCAACGCGATACTGAATTGATTTCACATCTTGATGAACCATCGTCAAATGATCCACCGTAATTTGCATGTTCATTCCTGCAGCCGGCTTTAAAACGCATGTATGATGCTTCGGCAGTACGAGCGGTGAACCTACCGTACGAAATACACGATTGTTGATAGATGCCATTTCTGCAATTTGAATCGCTTCAATAGAAGGGTGAATAATTGCTCCGCCAAGCGCCTTATTATAAGCGGTACTTCCTGAAGGAGTAGAAATACAAAGACCATCTCCGCGAAACGTTTCGAAATACTCTCCGCGTATTTCCACTTCTGTTACTAATGTACCTTCTGCACTTTTTACAGTCGCTTCATTCATCGCCAAATACTGCGACTCTTTACTACCATTCACATAGCGAATAATCACTTCTAAAAGTGGATATTCAACCACTTGGAACGGTGTTTTAGCGATTGCAATCACCAACTTCTCTACTTCCGTCGGTAACCAATCTGCATAGAAACCTAAATGCCCTGTATGTACACCAACAAATGCGGTTTCATCTAATCGGTTATAGTAACGATGGAATGCATATAAAAGCGTTCCATCTCCCCCAACAGAAATTACAATATCAGGTTCCTTTTCATCCATTGTAAACCCAAAATCTAACAAGTATTCTTTCATCGTACTTGCTAGTGTATCTGATGATTGATCTCCCTTTGACATAATTGTAAATTTCATCGCCCAACACCCTTTAGTTTATGATTCAGAATCTTTCGTTTCCTGCTTTCGTGAAAAGACCTTTTGCGCTTCTTGAATTTCAAGACGAATGGAAGACATTTCTTCATCTAATAAAAACGCCGCTTCCGCTGCACGTTGTAAGCGTATTTTAATATCTTCAGGAAAACGTCCACTATATTTGTAATTTAAAGAATGCTCAATCGTTGCCCAAAAATTCATTGCTAACGTGCGAATTTGAATTTCAACTAACACTTTTTTCTCCCCCTGTATCGTTTGAACAGGATAACTAATGACAACGTGGTAAGAGCGATAGCCGCTATCTTTCTTTTGCGTTACATAATCACGTTCTTCTACAATGTCAAAATCATTTCGTTTTCGAAGATATTCTACAACAGGCTTAATCTCATCTACGAATTGACACATCATTCGAAGGCCCGCGATGTCCTGCATATCTTCTCTAATTCGGTCTAGCGGTACATTTCTCTTCTCCGCTTTATCAATAATACTTGCAACCGACTTTACCCTTCCTGTTACAAACTCAATTGGAGAATGCTCCGTTAACATTGCAAATTGAGTACGCATTCCTTTTAGTTTCACTTTCAGCTCCGCCACCGCTTGGTGATACGGTGCTAAAAATTCTTCCCAATTACGATTCATTTCAACCACCACCAAAATCAATCCATTTGCTTATAGAAACACTTTTTCTACAGCAGTTACTAGTTCTTCTCCGTAATTTGCATTACCTTCAATATTTTCAACTAAATATTCTACTTCTTCTTTTAATCCTTCTAATTCTATTTCAACATCATTCACGCGAATAAACATCGCTGTATCTTTATTCATCGCTTCATGCATTGCTTCCCAGCATGTATGCGGAATACTTACATAAATGAAAGATGATTCATTTTCTAAGATATATAAAAATGATAAATTGTCTGAGTCTACAAGTACGTGATTACGCGCACTTAACTCCTTTACCTCTATTTCAGTATTTTCCGCACAAAAAATAAGCGCATTCTCTCTCGTTTCTACGCTCTTAACTTGAATTTTATTTTGCATACTCGAACTCCTCCATCTCAACTTCCTGTCTTACTTAACAGTATTATTGTATCATAACATGGACGCAAACAAATAAAACATTGAACCAAATTTGCGAAAAAGCGATAATGTGGAAAGAATTATTTTTCAAAAGGAGCGCATACAATGACACAAGAAATTGAAATTGAATTTAAAAATATGGTTACAGAGGAAGAATTCCAAACATTATGCAAATCTTTTTCTATTGAAGCATTTACAAAACAAGTAAATCACTACTTTGAAACGCCTCACTTCTCTTTAAAAGATACGGGCTCTGCACTTCGTATTCGTCATAAAGATGGAACTTATACATTAACATTAAAACAACCTGCTGAAATTGGTTTATTAGAAACTCATCAGTCTGTAACAGAAAAAGAAGCACAACTTATGATGGAAACAAACACAATCATTCAAGGAACTGTAATGGATCAGCTACACAAATTACAAATTCCCGTTTCCTCTTTAACTTATATGGGTAGTTTAACAACAGAAAGAGCTGAAATATTATTTGAAGGCGGAACGCTTGTCTTTGATCATAGTTTCTATTACAATCACGATGATTATGAAATTGAATACGAAGTGCAAGATGAAAAGACCGGTAAAGCAGCATTTATAAGGTTATTAAAGCAACATAACGTACCAGTTCGTCATACAAACAACAAAGTAAAACGCTTTTTCCTTGCCAAACAAAACGAAGAGCGCTAAAGTAAAATTTCCATCAGTGAAGAAGAGCTGTACTTCCGGCTACATTTCACCTTTTTGAAAAGCAAAAGATTTATTAGCAACATATAGAATAAGCAAAGAATGTTATGAAGGCTGTTTAGTTGCTCTTCATAACATTCCATTGCTACAATAGATATACATTTCATGGAAAAAGGAGTTTATAAAGGATGAGCAAGCAACCGATGACACCATTTGAAGCAATTGGCGGTGAACAATGCATTGCAACATTAGTGGATACATTTTATTCCTATGTCAGTGAACACCCTGACTTATCTCCGATCTTCCCGGATGATTTAACAGAAACTGCTAGGAAGCAGAAACAATTTTTAACGCAATATTTAGGTGGTCCTAATTTATACACTGAAGAACATGGGCATCCTATGCTAAGAGCACGCCATCTTCCGTTTGAGATTACTCCAAAACGCGCAGAAGCTTGGCTGTCATGTATGGAGCAAGCAATGGATGATACAGGAGTGCACGGTCATATAAGAGAGTTTGTTTTTGAACGTTTAGCATTAACTGCTCAACATATGGTCAATACTCCAAATGAAACAGGTGAAGTGTAATGGATAAGCAGGAAGCAAAGCATATAAATATGCCTTCTTCTTCCACATGCGAGCATAAATCTGTAGAAGCATATTTATTTATTGATCCACTTTGTAAAGATTGCTGGGATATCGAGCCATTTATTATTAAACTATGGCTTGAGTATGGGAAATACTTCTCTATTCGTCATATCGTAACAGGAAAAGTGGACGGAGCAAACGCTTCCTCACACAAATGGAATAAACCTGCTAATATTCGATTTGTGTGGGAAAAAACAACAAGTTTACAAGGTTTTTCATGTGATGGAAAAGTACATATGCAAGAGGCATCGTCAACACCATATTTAGTTTCGATGGCAATTAAGGCGGCGGAATTGCAAGGCCGAAAAGCAGGTTCGAAATTTTTGCGAAAACTCCAAGAATACATTCTTCTTGAAAATGTATCAAACCCTGACTGTGAATTATTGCTTACATGCGCTAAAGATAGTGGCATTGATGTAGAGGAATTTAAAAAAGACCTACACTCAGTTAGCGCAAAAAAAGCTTTCCAATGCGACCTAAAATTCACAAATGAGATGCATATTACAGAAATACCTTCCCTCCTATTTTTTCATGCAAATTCAGATGAGGAAGGTATTAAAATCGCGGGAATTTATTCCTATGATGTATACGTACAGTTATTAAAAGAACTTATAAAGTGCGAGATTGAGCCAGAACCATTACCTCCTTTAGAAGTATTACTAGAAGCAACACAATTTATTTCTTCAAAGGAAATCTCATTTATATATGACTGCCCTCAACAAGAAATAGAGCGTGAACTAAAGAAATTACAACTAAAACGAAAAGTACAAATGATTGAAGTGAAGTGCGAGCGTTATTGGAAATGGATAGCAAAAGAAAAAGACCCGGTGTAAACACCAGGTCTTTTTCTTTACGGCTTATAAAAATATTAAAGGGGATGGGAGAAATTTTCACGTTCAAACAAAGGGGTATATGTTTGTATGTGAATTCGTTCACGCTTATTATATTACAAGATTCGACGTCAGATGACAACCCCTTTTGTCGAATTTCACATTTTTGTCACATTCTAAACGTTTTCATTTTTGAATAAGCTATAAAAAAGAACATTTAGGAGGTTTTATTAATGAAAAAGTCTCATATCGCTCTAATTTTTCTAGCTTTCATTGTTTCTTTTTTCTTGTACATCCTTTCTCTACTACAAGCTTTTCCTAAAATTATTGCCTTCCCTCTTTTATTCGGCGTTATCGTCATCGCTGTCTCTTATTTCAACTATAGAAAACGATTTAAAGGATTTTAACTACAAAAATAAGTCATGAAAATTCCTTCTAATATAGAAAAAGTAAAGAAAATCACCTTAATAATTCGACAAATATCGACATTATGTACTTTTGAGAAAATGTTTCAAACAAAAAAGACGAGGATAAAATCCCTCGTCTTTTCTCATTACTTCTCTTCAAACAATAGCGCTTCTAATTCATTTAACTTCTCTTCAAATACTTGTAATGCTTCTTTTACAGGTTCTGGTGATGCCATATCTACTCCTGCTTTTTTCAACACTTCAATTGGGTAATCAGAGCTTCCAGCTTTTAAGAATTCGTTAATGTAACGTTCTACTGCTGGTTGTCCCTCTTCTAAAATTTGTTTTGACAAAGCTGTCGCTGCACTAAATCCTGTTGCGTATTGATATACGTAATAGTTGTAATAGAAGTGCGGAATACGAGACCATTCTAAACCGATTTCTTTATCGATTACTAAAGCGTCCCCGAAATATTTCTTATTTAAATCGTAGTAGATCTCCGTTAACATATCTGGCGTAACAGCATGTCCTTCTTGTACTTTCTTATGAATGATATGCTCGAACTCTGCAAACATTGTTTGACGGAATACAGTACCACGGAATCCTTCTAAATAGTGATTTAATAAATATAGACGCTCTTTCTTATCTTCTGTCGTTTTTAATAAATAATCATTTAGAAGTGCTTCATTACAAGTTGATGCCACTTCTGCAACGAAGATTGAATAATCACCGTATACGTGTGGCTGTGTCTTTCTTGTGTAATAACTATGCACCGAATGACCAAACTCATGAGCAAGTGTATATAAATTATTTACATTATCATGCCAGTTCATTAAAATATACGGATTTGTTCCGTATGCACCAGATGAATACGCTCCGCTTCGTTTGCCTTTATTCTCGTACACATCTACCCAGCGATTTTCATATGCTTCTTTTAAAATTTCAACATATTCATCACCAAGTACATTTAAAGACTTCAATAACATTTCTTGCGCTTCTTCATACTTCACATTCATTTTCACTTCTTGTACAAGTGGTGTATATAAATCGTACATATGAAGCTCATCAAGTCCTAGTGCACGCTTACGAATATCAATGTAACGGTGTAATAAATGTAAGTTGTCATTTACCGTTTCAACGAGTTGATCGTATACTGCTTCAGGAATATTATTATTGCTTAATGCTGCTTGGCGAGCAGAGTCATATTTACGAATACGTGCATTGAAATTATTACGTTTCACTGCCCCGCTTAACGTACTTGCAAATGTGTTCTTAAATTTCCCATACGTTTCAAATACAGCTTTGAATGCATCTTCGCGAACACGACGATCATCACTTTCTAAAAACTGAATGTAACGGCCATGTGTTATTTCTACCTCTTCTCCATCCTCACCTTTAATAGATGGGAATTTCAAATCCGCATTATTCAACATACCGAATGTATTACTTGATGCACTCATCACTTCAGATGCTTCTGCTAATAACGCTTCCTCTGCCTCAGATAATACGTGCGGGCGTTGACGTGTAATTTCTTCTAATGCATGCTCATATACACTTAGTTCTCGATTTTCTTGTAAGAATGTTTGCAATGTATCTTCTGAAATAGATAAAATTTCAGGTACGATATACGCTGTGCTACTAGATACTTGTGAGTATAAATTTGTTGCGCGATCATTCAGTGCTTGATACACAGAGTTTGTTGTATCTTGATCGTAACGCATATGTGCATATGTATATAGCTTACCTAATCGCATTGAAATTTCATCTTCATATTGCAATGCCTCAAGCAAATTGTCTGCAGAGTCGCCAAGCTTCCCTTTAAATTCAGTTAACTTTGGCAATAGCTCTTTAATAGCTTGGAATTCTTTTTCCCATTCTGCATCTGTTTGGAAAATATCTTCTAATCGCCATGTGCTTGCTTCTTCAATCTCATTGCGATCTGGTAATGTTTTTGCTTTATTTTGTTCAGACATTCTGTAAGCCCTCCTTTAAATATCTCTACTTAAGTACAATTCTGTTTTTCTTATGTAATTCCTTCACGTTCATTCTTTATTATATCCCCTTTTTCTTCTCTCATGTTGAACTTTGTCTCAAATAGAGATAGTGCGTGCGCTAAGCCAATTTCATCATATTTCATAATTTCTCCCTCTGTTTTTACCAACACAACATCTCTTATTTTTCGATACTTATTACTACCTATTTTTATTAATACACCTGTATAACATAAAAATGTCATATACTCCGCAACTGCTACCTTCCATATATGTTGTGCAAAATACGGAAGTAGACGCCTCTTCGTATATTTTGCTACATAGTTACATGCGTATTGCAGAGAAATATACTCCCCTACCTTAAGCATACCTATACACTTCATATAAAGAGAAGCTTGCCATATAAATGGATTTGTTTGAAAAGCAAACGCGGATGGGAGCGGAACACCGATTTCAGAAGGAAAACTCGCTGGGGTACATTTATATTGATATAAGAGGCGGAGTAGTGACTTATGATTATAATTCCAGATAGATAGAGCGTTTTGCCGAAAATGGTTCTTTTTTCTCTTCCATTCTTGTCCTAATACCTCTTTTTGGAAAGGAACGGGGGAAAAGAGCATGTCAACAGTAGTCGTATCAGTTGGTAAATAAATAGTATGTGAGAAAGAGACGTTTGTAGAAAACGGAGTGATAAAGGCGCATTTCATAAATGATTTTTGTTTCGGACAGAAGAAAATAAGAAATGGCTGGGGATAAGATTGTAAGGAGAAAGCCAGAAGTGAGGAAAATTTCATCCAATATGCAGATTGCTTTTTTAATTGATTTCCACCAATGATCCAGATGACCTGTATACCAGCTTGCCAATACGAGTATGTTCGTTTAGAAAGCTGTTCTATGGAGAGATTGGCGCATTGATATTCAATCGCAATTTCCCTACCTGCTCTCTCTACGAAAACATCTGGTCTTTGCTGGATTTTTGGAAGGTAATGCTCTATATCCACATGAAAATTTTGACGTTTCAACCATCTATATAACAATTCTTTACCGTGCATATGATACATAGATTCTGCTTCATAAAAGGTAAGACATGAATCCACTTTCTTATGAGCAAAATGCCAGCTCTTTTGTTTTCCTAATTTCATTTGCACTTCTTTTCCGCAAGCTGTACAAAAGAATTTTTCTCGTTTACGCATTTCGCGTAAACGTTCTTCATCCCGATTATATAATAGATGAATTTTCTCTCCGTTTTCTCTCCTTGCAATAAACATCACCATCACACCCTTTCAACTTCTTGTATTCTACAATTTACTACAAATTCCTCTCAAAAAAAGAGATGTCCTAAATTAGGACATCTCTTTCTATAATAAAGGTGATAATAACCGGTACGTCGATTCAACAATCCGCCTATGAAGACGTCTCTTATGAAATCGGTCAACATGAATTTCACTGGATTCTTCTAAATCGTCTTTAAAATCTTGAACGAGCTTTCTAATGCTACCTGTATCATATAAAAAGGCATTTACTTCAAAGTTTAAATGAAAACTTCTCATATCCATATTAGCTGTCCCAATTGATGCGAGATCAGAATCCACGATGACAACTTTACTATGAAGAAACCCTTTTTCATATTCATATATTTTTACTCCTGCATCTAATAACTCCGGAAAGTACGATCTTGATGCATAAAAGACAGTCCGCTTATCTGGCTTACTTGGCATTAACAAACGAACATCGATACCAGCAAGTGCAGCTACTTTTAATGCAGATAAAATATCATCATCTGGAATAAAGTATGGTGTTGCAATCCAAATCGATTTCCTAGCTGAAGCAATCATTGCAAAATATAAATGTTTAATTGTTTCCCATTTATTATCCGGTCCACCTCCAACAAGTTGGACTCCGCCCCAATGATCACCCTCAACTGCTTCCGCTTGTAAATATTCAGGTGCTAATACCGCCTCACCAGTCATATAAAACCAGTCTTGAAGGAAAATTAGCTGTAAACTTTGAACTGCTTCACCGCGTAAATATAAATGCGTGTCTCGCCAAAAACCGAAATATTTATCCTTCCCTAAATACTCATCACCAATATTTAATCCACCTACAAACCCCTCATTTCCATCTATAATAACGATTTTTCGGTGGTTTCGATAATTAATTTTATCGTTTAAAATTGGAAAGCGCACAGGGAAAAATGGAATCATTTCTACTCCTGCATCATTCAATTCTGCAATATACGAATTTGATAATTTAAAGCTTCCAACCGCGTCGTATAAAAAACGAACGACAACGCCTTCTTTTGATTTTTTTATTAAAATATCTTTAATTTCTGTACCGAGCTTGTCATCACGTACAATGTAATACTCCATATGAATGTGGTGTTTCGCTCGATTTAACCCATCTAAAATTGCCTGAAACGTTTCGTCTCCATTTGTTAATGTCCTCGTTTCAGTTTGAAATGAAATATTTAAAGCACCCAATCGATCTGCTAAACGAAATAACAATTCTTGATGCTTATGATTTCGTAAAATCCGTTCTTCGTAATCTTCGTGTCCCTTATATTGTAAAAACGCCTGTTCATCGAGTAATGCCTTCTTTTGGAACATTCTTTTTCTGCGAAAGTTTTGTCCAAATAAAAGATAAGCAAAGAAACCGAACACTGGAAAAATACCTAGTACGATTAACCACGTAAGTGTTTTTGACGGATGGCGATTTTCTAAGAAAATAACACATCCAATTAAAAATGCGGAAACCGTAAATAAAATACTAATAATACCTAAAATCGAAACATCCTTTATCCCCATGACATCCGAATAAAATGCTACATCAATAAACATGCGTAATGAAACAAATAATGCGAACAGTAGTAGAAAAAAGAAAAGTAGTTTTAGTGTATTTTTCATCTCTTCCCCCCTAATAAGAAAGCCTTCCTATTCTTCATAAAAAAAGCCGATTTCATACTATAGAAATCGGCCTACGTTTTAGGAGGGAAATTGTTGCGAATTGTCTCAAGCGCACGCTCTTTCACAACCTGTTTCCCATACTCACTTACACGGTGAATCGTTAAAGTAGATTCTTCTCCATATTCTAAAACAATACTTAAAATACGATCAATCTCTTCTTCATCATGTAGCACTTCATCGAATTCCACATATACATAATAGCGGTCCTCAAATGAATGTAATTCATCTTTTATATCTTCAAAGATAAGACGATGACTTAATGAAATAACATCTTCAAAATCATTAAACTTAATTAAAAAGCCAAACGTACCATCTTCATTAAAGTTTGTTCCTACTTGTTCTTCTACCTCTTCCACTAATTCTTGCTGGAATAATGATTCGATGCCTTCATCTAGAGGAATGTCTATAATTTTGTCTACACCTATTGGTAATTCCAGCTTTTGTCCATCCTTTGAAAGCTCGGCTTTCGTTACAAGTACTTCAATCCCTTTATCGACTGCTTGCACTTGGATCCATAACGGCCCATCGATAAAGAAATCATCATGATCACGAGCTTCGTCCATCATCTCCCAAAAGAGCTCTTCACTTCGTTCGCGATCATACCAAATTTCTTCACGATTAAACCCTCTGTCCTCTATATCAATGTACGTAATAAAAAATTTCATCGTATGGTCATTAATTCTTTCAATCTCCAAAATACAACGCTCCCTTCCTGCTTAGAATTGTTATGAAGGGATTCCCCACTCATATGACAAAACAATAGATTCTTGTACTCTCATTTTATGATAAGATTCTCCAGAAGGGAAATAAAATCGATTTATTTTACAAAAATAGTTATATACCTATCTGTATTCGACTTTTTACATAAAGTGAAACAATAATCAGTATTTTTTTCATCCTCCACTGATTATTAGCTCGCACTAATCGGAATAAATATACCATTATACCAATTCACTGCTCGCAAAAAATTTGGACATACATTCCCATATTCCCTCGTACACTGTAATAAAGTGAAACTTCTATTAGAGGTGATTATTTTTTCCCCAGGCGCGCGGGATCAAAACTAGACAAACTTTCTTCACCACATACATATATTTCGCTTATTAAAACATCATAAATGGAGGCAGACGAATGGACTTAGAGTTTTTAACATCTGTACTAATGATTGTCGGTATCGATGTTGTACTAGGTGGCGATAACGCAATTGTCATCGCACTAGCTAGCCGAAATTTACCTGAAGCAAAACGAAATAAAGCCATTTTGATTGGTACTATGTTAGCAATTGTGCTACGAATTCTCCTCACGATACTAGCTGTCTATTTACTTGATATCCCATTTTTACAACTCACCGGCGGAATTTTACTCACATTAATTGCGGTCAATTTACTCACTGATAATAACAACGACCTTTCTTCTATCAAAGGAAAAACGACTTTATTCCAAGCTGTGCGTACAATTGTATTCGCGGATCTCGTTATGGGGTTTGACAATGTTATTGCCATTGCAGGAGCAGCTCACGGAAGACTTTCACTCGTAATTATCGGTTTATTCATTTCTATCCCGATTATCATTTGGGGAAGCAAACTTATTTTAATACTCATGGAACGCTTTCCATTTCTCATTTATTGCGGAGCAGCAGTTCTCGCCTATACAGCAGGAAAAATGATTACACACGAAGACAGACTTGCAACGTTTTTTCATCATAATCCTAGTTTTGCCACAAGTATCCCTTATTTGTTCATTTTCACCATTTTATGCATAGGCTTTATCGTTCAACAAGTGCGATTACGTAATGTTAAACAGTAAAAAAAAACCTTCTACTCTATAATAGGTAGAAGGTTTTCATATTATTATAATTAATTTACAAGACGCTGTGCTTCACGTAATTGGAACGTTCTTACTGTACGTGGTAAGAAACGACGGATTTCATCTTCGTTGTAACCTACTTGAAGGCGTTTTTCGTCAATCATAATTGGACGACGTAAAATACCTGGATAATCACGAATCATCTTATATAAATCTTGAAGTGGTAAAGACTCTAAGTTCACATTCAATTCTTGGAAAACTTTTGAACGAGTAGAAATAATCTCATCCGTTCCGCTTTCTGTCATACGTAAAATCTCTTTAATCTCATCAATCGTTAATGGATCTGAGAAAATATTACGTTCTGTATAAGGAATATGATTTTCCTCTAGCCATAATTTCGCCTTTCTACAAGACGTACAGCTTGGAGAACTATATAATGTTACCATACAAAGCTCACTCTCCTTAAAGAGTACAAATTCTGTACTAATTACAGTTTAAATTTCTAACTTCCGCAATTTTTCGCGATAACTTGTCTTATAGCAAAGTAAAAAATCGCAATTCATGTAAGCAACAATAATTACTTTTAATAAGTAACTTCTATAATCATTATACAATAGTTTTTGCAAGAAATATACAGTGAATTTACTGCTAGTTGAGAAAATTTCTCCGTGTACTCCACTGCTATGCAACATGATTATACTGAGTAAAACTGTCCTTTAACAACGGTCTTCAACCCTTTTGATACTTACTTTCTACAATAATCTTCACTTGATATACAATTACAGTTTCATAATCTTCCCCATTAAAAAGAGAGCGTTTTCTTACCTTTTCCCGACAAAACAATTGAGAAATGTAAGACTCTAAAGGTTAGAAACAAAAGGAACATTTGTTCTTATTTCAACAAATCTCTCCGCTCATGTCTATATGCTTTCTAAAGTAAATCGAATATTTTTCTGACATTTCTTTCTTTTTTACCATTTATCTCATACAATAAAAATACAGACAGACAAAGGGGGAATTTGCATATGATCGCTTTTTTTACTGATTTTATCATTGTTGCTACCCTCATCATCGGAATAACAGCATTGATTGGTGTCATTACAAATAGCATCGGTGAAAAACTCTTTGGTGGGAAAGAAAAAATGAAGTTTGTTAACAAAAGTTTAGATGTACAATCTGGCTGGAACCAAGTTGGCGGAAAAGGCATTTATAAAAAACGTACGTACTAAAAAAAGCAGGTAATCACCTGCTTTTTTTTGTTATTTTCCTACTGATGCCCATTTGAAGCTTACTTCCCCGCCATACTTATGGTTGTACATATCTTTAATTGTTTCTCTTTGTAAATATGCTCTACCACGTTGATATACTGGAACAATCGCAGCGTCATCAAGTAACATTTTTTCTGCTTCAAGTAAGTTTTTCCAACGAGTATTTACGTCGCTTCCATCTTTCTTCGCTTTCATAATAATCTCATCGTACTTCGGATTAGAATACTTCATTTTATTTTGTGCCCCATCAGTTACGAACATATCAAGATATGTAACTGGATCTGGGAAGTCTGCACTCCATCCAGAGAATGACATTACAAAGTCGCCCGCATCTTCTAATTTTAGTTTTTGCGCGAATGGTTGTTGTTTAATTTTCACTGTTAAACCTGGTAAATTCTTTTCTAACTCACCTTTTAAATATTCACCAGTTTTCTTCGATAATTCAACGTCTTCATTTAATAGCTCTAATTCAATTTCGTTTTTACCAAGCTCTTTTTTACCAGCTTCCCAATACTTTTTCGCTTCTTTTACATTTGGTTTTACAATATCTCCATTTTCAACACGGAAATCTTTTTTATCCGGTCCTTTAATGAAATTGTCAGGAATTAATCCCGTCGCTGGCTTAGAACCGTTATTTAATAATGTATCAACGAATGGTTTACGGTCAAAACCAAGAGAAATTGCTTTACGAATATTTTTATTTGCTAAAGCTGGGTCTTTTTGATTTAAGCGAAGGAAGAATACAGATGTATCTTCTACCGTTTTGAAATCTGGTTTTCCTTTATATTTATCGATGAACTCTGCTAATAACGTCGCTCGATCGACTGCGTTTGTTTCATATAAATTAATTGGCGTAGACGTATCTTTTACAATATTAAAGTTCACTTCCTCAAGCTTCACTTCTTTATTGTCCCAATATGATGAGCTCTTTGTCATTTTGAAGCTACGTTCATGTTGCCAATCACTTAATGTAAATGGTCCGTTATAAAGTGTTGTATTTGCTTCTAAACCAAACTTCGTCCCTTGCTCTTTCACATACTTTTCATTAACAGGATAGAAGATCGGATAGACCATTAAATCAACAAGATATGGAATAGAATTATCTAATTCTACTTCTAGCGTATGATCATCAATCGCTTTTACACCTAATTGGTCTGGACTCATCTCTTTTTTATTAATTTTCTCAGCATTTTTTATATCGTACATAATGTACGCCGATTTCGCAGCTGTATCTGGATTAATTGCTCTTTGCCATGCATACACGAAATCTTTCGCCGTTACAGGTTCACCATTTGACCATTTTGCATCTTCACGTAATTTAAATGTATACTTTTTACCATCTTCTGACTTTTGGAATTCCTTCGCTACACCTGGAACTAATTTATCGTCTTTCCCAAGGCGGTATAGGCCTTCCATCGTATTGTTCATTACTTTTGAAGAAACTGCATCAGCTGATAACGCTGGGTCCATCGTTGGAATTTCTTGTGTTTCAATTAAGTTAATAACTTGCTTCGCACCGCTTTTCCCGCTATCCCCTTTTGCGTTCGCTTGCGGTTCATCTTTTTGGTAGCCACATGCCCCTAAAATCATGCTCATTGCTACTGTTGATGCTACAAAAACTGGTATCTTTTTTTTCATACTTCCACCCTCCAAAAAAAATGTTAGCCCTTTCATTTTCAAACAGAAAGAAATATATATATGTTCTAATAATTCATATTATACACATAAATATATTCTTTGTATATTTATATTTCTATTTTATTAAAATTTTCTGTTAACACCACGTGCCTTTGTAAACGTTTCACACTGCGTTTTTATTGAACTAAAGTGTTAAAAATGACCATTTTTATACTTTTCTAAATTATCAGAGAAAAATAAATTTTATATTCTATAATATCTTACGCATAATTATTCCTCCTTTTTTGTCATAAAATGAAGGTTTATTCATATTGAAAATATGTAGGCTAAAATAAGTGCAAAGGATATGAAAGTGTGTTACGATACACTTTGCTAAAAATAGATATCGGTAAAGAGGGGACGGACATGACAGCAATTCGCTCAAAAAACGGGCCAACAGAGAAATTAAGTTTATTCTTATTAACATGGCCTATTTTTCTAGAAGTTTTTCTTTTTATGCTGATGGGGATCGCTGATACTTTCATGTTAAGTGCATTATCAGACGATGCTGTATCTGGGGTTGGTGCAGCGAATCAATACCTTCATATCGCGATTTTAGTACTAGAAGTCATAGGGAATGGTGCAGCTATCGTTGTATCCCAATACCTCGGTTCTAAACGCTTTATGGAAGCATCAAAAATATCAGCATTAGCCGTCACATTAAATTTAGTGGTCGGACTCATTATAAGCGCTGGTTTTCTTTTATTTTCAAAACATATGATGATGGCAATGAATTTACAAGGCGATGTACTAACGTATGCACAAAGCTATCTATCCATCGTCGGAGGAGCTATTTTCCTTCAAGCTATTATTAACTCATTAGCCGCAATTATCCGCGTTCACGGCTTTACAAAGCAAGCAATGTTTGTTTCGCTTGGAATGAATATCATTCATATCGCCGGAAACTACGTACTTATTTTCGGGAAATTCGGTTTCCCTGAACTTGGTGTGCAAGGAGCCGCGATTTCTTCCGCTGTCAGCCGGTTAATCGCACTTATCGTTTTCTTCTGGTTACTGTACCGCGTTATGGAATACCGTGTGAAATTACAATATTACTTCACTTTATCAAAAGAATACGTTGGCAAAATTTTGAAGATTGGCATTCCATCTGCATTCGAACAGGTCATGTATCAAGCTTGTCAAATTGTCTTCTTATATTACGCAACATACTTAGGTACGGAATCGTTAGCTGCAAGACAATACGCTACTAACATTTCCATGTTCACTTATTTATTCGCCATTGCTATCGGTATGGGAACAGCTATTATCGTTGGACGCCTAGTTGGCGGAAATGAAAAGGATGAAGCTTACACACGCGTATGGAAAAGTGTACAATGGGCGATTGGTGTAACTTTATTTATGGTCATGCTCGTTGTTACATTCCGCACACAATTAATGGGACTATTTACGGATAATCCTCATATTATCGCTCTAGGGGCAAGCGTTCTTTTACTAAGTGTACTACTTGAAACAGGACGGACGATGAACATCGTCATCATTAATTCACTTCGTGCAGCTGGCGATGCAAAATATCCTGTTTTAATCGGCGCATTCTCCATGGTGTTAATGAGCTTACCACTCGGTTACTTTTTCGCCTTCCATTTAGACATGGGGCTCGTTGGTATTTGGCTAGCGATTGCTATCGACGAATGGACGCGAGCAATTATTATGTTCTTCCGCTGGAGAAGTAGATCGTGGGAAAATTATGCACTTGTTAAACCAAATGAGCAAGATGAGAGTGTTTCTGTTCAGGCGCAGTAAAATAAAAGTGTTTCTAAATGAAGAAAAAGGCGGCTGGATTTCAGTCGCCTTTTCTTCATTCTTGGAAACTCTTAATTTGCTGTCTTTAAACAGAAAAAGAACTTGGATAAAATCTCTTTATACTAAATTAAGTTTAATTAGTATAAAAAAATAGAGCCATCCTTCTTTAATAGAAGAATGGCTCTACTTTATTATTGATAGATTTCTTTATATTTCTTATACTCTGCTTCAGAACATAATACAAAATGTCCTGGGCGAATTTCACGCATTGTTGGTGCTTCCTCACCATATTGATGTTGAGATGGATCGTATACGATACGTTTACGATTGCGCTCATAATCTGGATCTGGAAGCGGAATTGCAGATAGTAGTGATTTTGTATATGGATGCATTGGATTCGCATATAACTCTTCACTTGTTGTCAACTCAACGATTTGACCACGGTACATTACACCAATGCGATCACTAATGTATTTTACCATTGATAAATCATGGGCGATGAATAAGTATGTTAAACCTTTTTCTCTTTGTAACTGTTTCAGTAAGTTTACAACTTGCGCCTGAATCGATACGTCAAGTGCTGAGATTGGTTCATCAGCAATGATAAATTCAGGTTCTACAGCTAGCGCACGAGCGATACCGATACGTTGACGTTGTCCGCCTGAGAATTCATGCGGGAAACGGTTTGCGTGCTCTTTATTTAAACCAACTGTATTTAATAATTCATGAACACGGTCCATACGCTCTTTTTTGCCTTTTGCTAGTCCGTGAATATCAATACCTTCTGCGATAATATCCCCTACTGTCATACGAGGATTTAATGATGCATATGGATCTTGGAAAATCATTTGCATTTTACGGTTGAACTTCTTCAGCTCTGCACGTGATTTTTTACCATGTACATTTTCACCATCGAACAACACTTCACCAGCAGTTGCATCATATAAACGAATAATCGTTCTTCCAGTTGTCGATTTACCACAACCTGATTCTCCTACAAGACCAAATGTTTCTCCGCGGTAAATATCAAATGAAATATCATTAACCGCTTTGACAACACCACCACTCACGTCGAAGTGCTGCTTTACATTTTTTACTTCAATTAATTTCTCACGTTGTTTAGTCATGTTGTTCACCTGCTTTCATTTGAAGAATGCGTTTTTCAACGACTGCCGGTGGTTTTACTTCTGGAGCTTGCTCGTGAAGTAACCAAGTTGCCGCATAATGTGTATCACTTACTTTAAATAAAGGTGGGTCCATTTCAAAATCAATTTTCAACGCCTGCGGGTTACGTGGTGCAAAAGCATCACCCTTTGGCGGTTTTAATAAGTCTGGAGGCGTTCCTGGAATCGCATATAGCTCGTCCTCTGCACCATCTAAGCTTGGCATAGATGCGATTAAGCCCCATGTGTATGGATGTTTTGGATTGTAGAAAATTTCATCAACAGTTCCAATTTCAACAACTTTACCAGCGTACATAACCGCAACTCGGTCTGCAACGTTTGCCACTACACCTAAGTCATGCGTAATGAAAATGATTGCTGCTTCTGTTTTTTGCTGAATGTCCTTCATAAGTTCTAAAATTTGCGCCTGAATTGTAACGTCTAGCGCTGTTGTCGGCTCATCGGCAATTAATAATTTCGGATTACAAGCTAACGCCATCGCAATAACTACACGTTGTCTCATACCACCTGAGAATTGGTGAGGATATTGTTTTAAGCGTGCTTCTGGATTCGGAATACCTACAAGGTCGATTAATTCTAAAGCAACTTTACGTGCATCTGCTTTACTCATCCCTTGGTGTTTAATAAGACCTTCCATAATCTGATTACCAATAGTCATCGTTGGATTTAATGATGTCATTGGATCTTGGAAAATCATCGCAATATCTTTACCGCGTACTTGCTGCATTTCTTTTTCTGTTAGTTTCGTTAAGTCACGACCTTCAAATATGATCTCACCGTTTTTAATACGTCCTGGAGGATTCGGAATTAATCCCATTAACGCTTTAGAAGTAACTGATTTACCAGAACCAGATTCTCCTACAATCGCTAATGTTTCTCCTTTTTTCAAATCAAAAGTAACACCGCGTACAGCTTGTACTTCACCTGCATGTGTATCAAAGGAGACTTGCAAATCTTTTACCTCTAGCAATGTTTTCATTTTTACTTCTCCCCTCTTTTACTTACGCATTTTTGGATCTAACGCGTCGCGTAATCCGTCTGCAATTAAGTTGAATGCTAAGATTAACATACTGATGACAACCGCTGGGATGAACATCATATGTGGATACGTTTGAATTGATTTATAACCATCATTTACAAGAGAACCAAGTGATGCGAATGGTGGCTGAATACCTAGTCCGATGAAGCTTAAGAATGCTTCACCAAATACCGCTGTTGGAATTGTAAACATTGTCATTACGATAATTGGTCCCATTACGTTCGGAATTAAGTGCTTCACAATTAACTGTGTATTCGTTGCCCCTAATGTACGAGATGCTAATACATATTCTTGGTTTTTTAATTTTAGGATCTGTCCACGAACGATACGCGACATCCCTATCCAACCTGTAATTGCCATCGCAAGTGTAATTGACCAAATACCTGATCCCATAATGATTACCATTAAAATAACGATGATTAAGTATGGAATACCGTTAATGATCTCCATAATACGTTGCATAATATTATCTACTCTGCCGCCATAGAAGGCTGAAATACCTCCGTATGCAACCCCAATTACTAAGTCAATCGCTGCTGCTAAAAGAGCGATATATAATGATACTCGTGTACCTTCCCATGTTCTTGTCCATAAATCACGGCCAAGATCATCTGTACCAAACCAGAAGTACTCTTTAATATCACGTTTTTCATATTGGTCAACACCATATTGATCTGTACCGTCAAATGGTAGCCAATGAACATTTTCAATCACTGGAATTTTCGGTGGCATTTTCGCACGACCTAAATCCTGCTCTTTATAAGAATGCTTACTTACCATCGGTCCTAAAATTGCTAGTAATATAATAAGCGCTAATAAAATGAAACCAAACATTGCTCCTTTATGTTGGAACAATCGTCTTCTTACATCTTGCCAAAACGTTAAGCTTGGACGGGCAATGACTTCATTATCAACATTATTTTGATTGGCTTGTTGAAATAAATCTGGAGATAATTTTTGTACATCTTTCATCATTTTTTCCCTCCCGCTAAACGAATACGAGGATCAATAATTCCGTATAAAATATCGACAATGAAAATTACTAAGATGAAGATCGCACTATAGAAAATTGTAGTTCCCATAATAACTGTATAGTCATTCACTGTAATCGATTTAACGAATTGTTCCCCAAGTCCAGGTACAGCGTAAATTTGCTCAATAACTAGTGTCCCTGTAATTAATCCTGCAACCATTGGTCCTAAAATTGTTACAACTGGAATTAATGCGTTACGCAGTGCGTGCTTGATAATGATAACGCCTTGGCTAATTCCTTTCGCTTTCGCTGTTAAAATGTAGTCTGCTTGCATAACCTCAATTAACTCTGCACGAGCGAAACGTGCAATTGTTGCGATAACTGCCATCGATAAGGCAATTGTAGGCATTACTGTAAACTCCGGTCCTTTCCAGAATGCTACTGGGAACCAACCAAGTTTTACCCCTACAAAATATTGTAGTAATGCGGCGAATACGAATGAGGGTACCGACATCCCGAGTACGGAAATAATTGTCGCCCCATAATCGACCCACGTATTGTTACGAAGCGCCGCAACGATTCCTAAAATTAAACCGATAAATGTTCCTAATATAATCGCTTGTAAACCAAGTTGTGCTGATGGTCCAATGCGATCCACAATCATATCTGTTACTGGGCGGTTATCATATTGGAATGATACCCCTAAATCACCTTTTGCTAAGTTACCTAAGTAACGCGCATATTGAACTGGTACCGGATCATTTAAACCATATTTTTCAAGAATGATTTCTTTTTGTGCCGGTGATAGTTTCTCCTGGTTTTTAAGCGGAGAACCCGGTAGTAATTTCATCAAAAAGAAAGTCAGTGTAGTAATTAAAAATAATGTCAAAGCCATGTACACGAAACGTTTTAATACATAACGTCCCATAGTCAAGCACCTCCCCGTTTTTCTCAAAAGCAATAAGATAGTTTGAAATATTCTTACTTTTATTTTTTTAAAATAAGAGCACATGCCCATCATAGGCATATACCCTTATTCATGATGGAAACCATTTTTAGTTTTTGAGTTCAACCCACTTATAGCTAAATTCTCCGCCATATTTATGTTCTAATAGGCCTGTAATTGAACTACGTTGTAAATATGCCTTTCCAGGTTGATATACTGGAGCAATCGCTGCATCTTCAAGCAGTTGTTGTTCTGCTTTTAATAGAGCATCCCAACGAGCTTGTACATCTACTTCTGTTTTGGCTTTCTTAATTAGTTCATCATAAGCTGGATTTGCGTAATTCACTTTATTTTGTGAATTACCTGTTGTATACATTTCAAGGAATGACATTGGATCCATATAATCTGGACTCCATCCCGCATATGACATCGCATAATCTCCACTTGCTTCAAGTTTTAATTTTTGTGCAAATGGCTGCATTTTTGTTGAAACTGTTAAACCTGGTAAGTTCTTTTCGAATTGTCCTTTTAAATACTCTCCGATTTTTTTGGCATCATCAGTATCAAAGTTTAATAACTCTAACTCTACTTTGTCTACACCAAGTTCTTTTTTACCAGCTTCCCAATATTTTTGAGCTTCTTTAACATCCTCTTTTATAAGCTTTCCGTTCTCTTCACGGAAGTCTTTTCCGTTAGGTCCTTTTGCCAAACCCTTCGGAACAAAACCATACATTCCTTCTGAACCATCGTTTAAGATAACTTTCCCGATATTTTCACGTTCAAAGGACATCGCAATTGCTTTTCGGATATTTTTATTTGCTAAAAATTTATTTTTTTCATTTAAACGAATGAATTGTGTAGATGGTCTCTTAATTGTTTTAAAATCAGCATCTGATTTGTATTTATCTACAAATTCTGATGTTAATACTACACGATCAATCGCTTTCGTTTCATATAAGTTTATAGCAGTTGAACGATCCTTAACAATATTGAAGTTTATCTCCTCAAGCTTCACTTCTTTATTTTCCCAATACGTTGGATTTTTCTTAAGGTGGAAACTTTGTTCATGTTTCCATTCATTTAAAACGAATGGGCCATTATAAAGTGTCGTATTGGATTCTAATCCAAATTTTGTTCCTTGTTCTTTTACAAACTTCTCATTCAAAGGATAAAATGTTGGATAGACTGTTAGACTTACAAAATAAGGAACAGGATTATCTAATTCCACTTCAAGTGTGTGATCATCAATTGCTTTTACACCAAGTTCCTCAACTGGTAATTCTTTTTTATTAATTTTCTCTGCATTTTTCACATCAAATAGTATGTAAGCAAATTTGGCACCCGTATTTGAATCAACAGCTCTTCTCCAAGAATAAACGAAGTCTTTCGCTGTTACAGGTTCACCATTCGACCATTTCGCATCTTCACGTAATTTAAATACATACTTTTTACCATCTTCTGATTTCTCATAAGATTTAGCGACTCCTGGAACGAGTTTATCGTCTTTCCCCAGACGATACAATCCTTCCATTGTGTTATTCATGATGTTAGAAGATGCTGCATCCGTTGATAGCGTCGTATCCATTGTTGGTATTTCAGCAGTTTCTGTTAGATTCAATACTTGCTTATTTGAAGTACTGGATCCTTTCGCGCTTGCCTTATTATCATCTTTTTGATAACTACAGGCTCCTAGCACACTTACTGTCAACGTCGATGCAAGCAATAGCGGTATCTTTTTCTTCATGCTGTGTTGCCTCCCCTAATTGCACTTCCTGTACCCTCACTTGTAGAAAAACAGAATTGAAAGAATAATCTCCAAGTTTCTACAATTTTCATTATACATATAATATGACGATTGTGAATATAGTTTTTTGTTTTTTTGTTAAAATTTTTAATAAAATGTTTATATTTTTAATTTTTTGTAAAGGGATACGTTAACATTGCTACCATCATCTTGAAATTAGAACCTCAATTGCGTATAATTTTCAAAAAATTATTTATATTACTTATTATAACTTTTATAGTATAATAATTCTAGTAATATTTTGACGGAGGGGAATATTTTGAATAAAGTTTTTTTTCATACTTGTATACTATTTTTGGCTGCGATAATCGCTTCTAGTGTGGGCGCATTCCTCGTTTCATCTCATTTTTTGTTGAATTTTGTCAACATCTCATTCTATATTGCATTGTTTTTTATTCTTATAGGTGGTTTTTTATTCATATTTCAAAACGGATTTTTTAACGTAACAATTTACGCATTCCAAAGAGTATTTGGTACGAATAAAAAAATTGACTCTTTAATTGAAGAAGCAGAGGAACCTATCGATAAGAAAGAACGTATTTATAAAACATATTCATTCAAATGGACGTATCCGATTTGTATTACCGGTATCGTACTTGGGTTGTTCTCGATCCTCATTAGCTTTACTATTTTGATGTAGTTTGCAAACACTATCCCATATGATATAATAATCAGCAAAACATTTTGTTATAAAACTTTAGTTCTTTCATATTAAAAGAGCTTAGGTAACAATAAATAAATTTATATGTATGCGATGATAAAGAAGAGTACATATTGAGGCAATTTCAGAGAGCTTGTGGCTGGTGTGAACAAGTAATTGCGCAGTATGGAATGGGCTTTTGAGCACCAAACCGAACCGAAAGTAGTAGGCTTTGGCGTTATATCCAGACGTTATTATGGATCTTGAGAGATTTCACAGCTGTGAAATAATTAGGGTGGTACCGCGGTCCATTCGTCCCTATGTAATTTGGGATGAATGGGCTTTTTTGTATGCCTTCTCTTCCCCATCGCACATTCAATTTTAGGAGGAATTACTTATGTCAGTTATCTTTTCTGGTATTCAGCCAAGCGGAACAATTACACTTGGAAACTATTTAGGAGCTATGAAGCAATTTACAGAGCTTCAAAATGAACACGACTGTTATTTCTGTATTGTAAACCAACATGCGATTACAGTACCTCAAGATCCCGTACAACTTCGTAAAAACATTCGCAGTCTTGCTGCACTTTATGTAGCATGTGGCATCGATCCTGAAAAAGCTACTTTATTTGTACAATCAGAAGTACCAGCACACGCTCAACTAGGATGGATTATGCAATCAGTTGCTTACGTTGGAGAATTAGAGCGTATGACGCAATATAAAGATAAATCTTCTGGTAGAGATTCAGTTCCAGCTGGATTACTAACGTATCCACCATTAATGGCTGCTGATATTTTACTTTACAACACTGAAATCGTACCTGTTGGTGATGATCAAAAACAACATATGGAATTAACACGCGACCTAGCAGAGCGTTTCAACAAACGCTTCCGTGAAGTGTTCACTGTTCCTGAAATTCGTATTCCAAAAGTAGGAGCTCGCGTTATGTCATTAACAGAACCTACGAAAAAAATGAGTAAATCTGATCCGAATCCAAAAGCAATGATCAGTATGCTTGATGAACCAAAAACAATTGAAAAGAAAATTAAAAGTGCTGTAACTGATTCTGAAGGTATCGTGAAATTTGATAAAGAAAACAAACCTGGAATCTCTAACTTATTAACAATCTACTCTTCATTCTCTGGAAAAACAGTTGAAGAAATAGAAGCAATGTACGAAGGAAAAGGATACGGAGACTTCAAAGGCGACCTAGCACAAGTAGTCGTAGAAGCAATTCGTCCAATCCAAGACAAATATAACGAACTAATCAACTCCCCAGAACTAGACGAAATTCTAGACAAAGGTGCCGAAAAAGCGAACCACGTTGCATTCAAACAACTACGCAAAGTAGAAAACGCAATGGGATTAAGTAGAAAACGTAGGTAACACAAAAAGCGGAAGCGGCTCGTTCAGCTCTGACTGGCTAAGGTTCTTTCGCATAAAAGGCGCTTTTTGCCTTCTTATGCGGAAGGTTCTTAGACACGAAGAGCTTGCCGCTGGAGCTGGATTTCATATAAAGCGGAAGCGGCTCGCTTAGAATGTGAGGGGGATGGAGCTCCTGACGTAGAGGCGGGTTTTGCCTCGCAGGAAGGCGCGAAGCCACCGAACATTCTTGTCACCTCCATAAAAAAAAACCGCCAATTGGCGGTTTTTTTAATTTACCTTCTGCTCATTTTCCATTTCCCATAACTTTTCAAAAAACGGCTGTCCTTTTACAAGGCGCTCACATAATTGCTCGTGCTTCTCAGACCATCCAGTTTTCGCTTCATCATAAAGTTTAGCCCAAACATCTTCAAACTCCATATGTTGGACCATTCCGTACGCTGATGGATCCCACTCTGTGAACCAATAGCGAATTTCAGCTGGATTTTTCGTTGTATGTAATTGATCTAATGCCATAAATAATAATTGTTTTAACTGTCTTTCTTTACGAGTTAGGCCGTTCATAATGAAAGGCGACGGCGATAAAATATGATGTTCTTTTTCAATCTCTTCCACTTGGAACTCATACTTTTCTGCTTGCACATTCTCTACCATCTCATATACCATCTGTTCTTGACGCGGTATAAGCCTACTTTTTCTAATTGGCACATTATAGCCGATTGAATCAATCGCAATAATTCCTTTTCCATCTGTAACTACAAAACAATATTCTTGTTGCAAACGTTCGTGATTTTTACGAATATAAGCCTTATGATATACGTCTTCCAATAATTTTTGCGGAAGCTCTAATAATTCGTTCTCGATGTAATGATATAATGTGGCATCTACTTTTAATAATGGCACTTGATCTAATAGCTCAATCGTATCATCTTTCCGCCATTCGTAAAAATGACAAACGTTATACCCATTCTCTTCACCTTCAAACCAATTTACCCATACATCATGTAGATATAACATTCACTACCCCTCACTTCACTACTGTTTGTACCAATCATTATGTTCAGTTTTGCTTAACTTTATTCCACTTGAGGAAATATATTCTAATTATTATTTTTTCTTCTATAATATTAAAAAAACAGGAGATAGCTCCCCTGTTTTTCATGAAACATGAAATGTATTTGCTTTATTCAATATTTCTTTCGCATCTATAGATAATAAAGAAAGTGTATTTTCTCCTTCAAATGCTACACAATCTTTCACAATATGAAATCCAAGTGCATAGCCAAGCATTTTCGGATACGAGTGCAGTCCATTTAATAAAACATCATGCTCCCTCGTACCTCTCTTTACGCCTATTCGTTCTTGTATTGAATTCCTCCAATAATAAATAGCATCTTCTTTTGAAATGTAAGTAGTCCACGGTGCACATCTTTTTTCTGTATACCTTTCATACACAGCTTGCTCAGCTAACCCTTCCATAATCATCGTATCAAGTAATGTATACTCTGTTTCTTTCGTCTCAATTTGATGTAGCCTACATATATGATGGTATTCATGTGTTAATAAAGCTTTTAGTTCCTCTACTGAATTACGTCCACATACGAATAAGAAAATAACGTGACGCATAGATAAGCCAGCCTTCCCGTTATATTCCTCTTGTACAGTTCGATTGTATGAATCTGATAATAAAATAAAGATAGGGACATCTGGACCTTTTAGCCAACCTTTCAATTTTTCATACTCCATGCTAAGTTCTTTCCAAATTTCTTTCTTCTCTAACTCTTTAATTTCCTGCTCCCCCCGCATTACTGGGCGATACATACCTTTAGAGATTAAAAAGCGATACAGTCTCTCTTTTGGCAATGGAATATACTTTGTAAATTTCTCACAAAGCTTCTCTGGACGTCCATAATACAGATGTAACCATTCTGCCGTTTCAATAACCCCCACCTTCATCCCTCCTTTTCTTATGTATATGCAAAAAAGAATGGAACGTAAAGGTGATAAAAAATAAATAAGGTGTCTTTTCGTAGTACTTTACGAAAAGACACCTTATTGTACATATTATTTATATGCTTTAAATACTAATACTGCGTTATGACCACCGAATCCTAATGAATTACTTAATACAGCTCGCACTTCTTGATGTCTCGCTGTATTTGGTACGTAATCTAAATCACATTCTGGATCTGGTGTTTCATAGTTAATCGTCGGAGGAATTACTCCGTCTGTGATTGATTTAATAGAGAAGATCGCTTCAACAGCACCAGCTGCTCCTAATAAGTGACCTGTCATTGATTTCGTCGAGCTAATTGCTACTTTATATGCATGCTCACCAAACGTTTCTTTAATTGCCATCGTTTCATACTTTTCATTTGCATCTGTACTTGTACCATGCGCATTAATGTAATCAATATCTGCTGGCTCTAGACCTGCATCAGCTAAAGCTTGACGCATCGCACGAACTCCACCTTCACCACCAGGAGCAGGCATTGTAATATGGAATGCATCACCAGTTGCACCATATCCGACAATTTCCGCGTAAATATGAGCACCACGCGCTAACGCATGCTCTAATTCTTCAAGAATAAGAATTCCTGATCCTTCACCCATTACGAAACCGCTACGATTTTTATCGAATGGGCGGCAAGCCGTTGCTGGATCTTCATTGAATGTTAATGCTTTCGCTGAGCTAAACCCAGCGAATGCCATACTTGTTAATGGTGCTTCTGCTCCACCTGTTATCATCGCATCAGCATCACCGCGCTGGATTACTTTAAACGCATCACCAATTGAGTTTGCTCCAGATGCACAAGCTGTTACAGAGCAAGTATTAATTCCTTTCGCTCCTGTAGCGATTGACACTTGACCTGCTGCCATATCTGGAATCATCATTGGTACGAAGAATGGACTCACGCGGCGCGGACCTTTTTCAGTAAAAATCTTAAATTGTTCTTCGTATGTTTCCATACCACCAATACCAGAACCAACCCATACACCAATGCGTGGTGCATTTTCTTCTGTAATTTCAAGCTTCGCATCCGCAACTGCCATTTTCGCTGCTGCTACTGCATATTGCGTAAAGCGGTCCATACGGCGCGCTTCTTTTTTATCTATATATTTTTCGACTTCAAAGTCGTTAATTTCTGCTGCTACTTTTGCAGGAATTTGTTCTGAATCTATTCTTGTAAGTCGTCCGATTCCGGATACACCGTTTTTAATGTTTTCCCAAGCTGTTTCAACATCTGTTCCGATCGGTGTAACAGCTCCTAGCCCTGTAATTACGACCCTCTTTTTTTCCATACAAAATACACTCCTTTTTTTCTCTCAGTCCTTATTTACCCCAACGAAGAGCTACTGCTCCCCATGTTAACCCGCCGCCAAAACCGACTAGTATAATTAAATCACCATCTTGAATACGTCCATTTTGCAATTCCTCTACCATTGCAATTGGAATTGAAGAAGCCGATGTATTACCGAACTTTTCAATTGTCATACTCATTTTTTCTTTCGGTAAATTTAATCTTTCTCTTGCAGATTCCATAATACGAATATTCGCTTGATGTGGTACTAAGAAGTCCACATCCTCTTTCGTAAGTCCCGCTTTTTCTAACACGCGAAGACAGGAATCACCAAGTTGGCGAACAGCAAATTTAAAGACTTCTCTGCCGTTCATCATAACATACTCGTCTTGATAAAGATGCTTACCGCCACTTCCGTCCGCTCCTAATTCAAAGGAAAGTACACCTTTCCCTTCCGAAACAGCTCCCATTACGATAGCACCTGCTCCGTCCCCAAATAGTACTGCTGTATTTCGATCGTTCCAGTCTACAATTTTAGATAGTTTGTCACTACCAACTACTAATACATTTTTATAAGTTCCCGTTTGAATAAATTGCTGCGCTGTAATCATTCCGTACATAAAGCCAGCACACGCTGCACTTAAATCCATTGCGGCTGCGTGTTTTGCGCCAATTGCTTCTTGGATTACACAAGCTACTGCTGGGAATGCGCGATCTGGCGTTACTGTTGCCACTAGAATAAGATCGATATCCTCTCCGCTAATCCCGGCATCTTCAAGTGCTTTTTTAGAAGCCTCTACCGCCATATATGAAGTATCTATTGTATCATCGGCAATGCGTCTTTCTGCAATTCCCGTTCTCGTACGAATCCATTCATCAGATGTATCTACGATTTTCTCTAAATCGTGATTTGTGACTACTTTTTCTGGCACATACCTTCCGATCCCTAAAATGCCCACGTTCACATCGCAGCCCTCCGTTTTATATCAATTATTATGACTTGGTACTAATTTTAAAACATAAATGTACTTTTGTCTAGAATATATTTCAGCTAAAAAAATAAGACAGCGTATTACGAACTTTATTTTTCATTAAAAGAAACAGAAAAATTCCTATCCTTTCAAAAGATAAACTTCCCAATACTTTTGACCTTACTCCGCTCGAAACAAAAAAAACCTTACTGCTTCTATCCACAGCTCGAGCATCTCTCTGGTTTCACTCCGCTCGAAACAAAAAAAGGCCCCAACCGCTTCTATCCACGGCTCGAGCCTCTCTTCCATCAAAAAAGAAGGGGTTGGTTTTATTCTTTATCTGCTTTCCCTTCAAAACTAAGACCTTCTCCTCATAACCTTCCCCTTTAGCCTCATCATCTCTCTGGTTTCACTCCGCTCGAAACAAAAAAGGCCCCAACCGCTTCTATCCACGGTTCGAGCCTCTCTCCCCCTCAAAAAGAAGGTTTTTTATTCTTTATCCGCTTTCCCAAGCTCATATGCTTCGCCCATTACTTTCATCAATAGCTCTAACACCGGCTGTGCTTTCTCCATATCAAGTGCAATTCCATTAGAATCTAAAATTGCCTTTGCTTCTGGTAAATGCTTCATTGCGATTTGTAAAAATTGCATACTTTTTTCGTTCATGTAATCTCTTCCTCTCCATTAAAGCTTTTCAATCAATTATCCATACAATAGTGTAACACGCGTGCTACCCTTCGTATAACTCTTTATATTTTTTCATATGTGCCAATTGTTTATTTAAACCGAATTCTACTGGTGTATTTTTTTGAATAGAAATAACCTCTACAGCTTCATCTCTTACTTCCACATTTTTGTTATTTACTTTATCATCTGCATGTAAAAGACTCATACCTTTTTCCCATAACTCTTCTTTTCCACTAAGTAAATTATATATACCGAGGTGTTTTACATTCATTCCATTTTCCCATAAATATTCACATACATCTTCAACGTAAAGTAAATCCCTTCCTTTTTCTCCATTTATACAACGGCACTCTTTTTCATCAAGTTCTGATAAAATAAGCTGATGATACATCATAAACGACGGTTGCCACGGCCCATATAATGTAGGAACTCGATATGCACTATATTGTAATTCGCCTTTTTTCAACCCTTCTTCCACTTTCGAAAATAGATGTTTGTTTTCGGATTCTTCAGTGCTTCCTATTTCAATAGAAGAAATTAGATTTAACTTTACTTTATTTTTTTCACACATCCTTACGATTCGTTTTAAATATTGTAATATGACCCTTTCATTCCGAAATCCACTTTGCTGATTCGGCTCATACAAGCAAAAATAAACTGTATCGAAGCTCTCTTCCTCTACCGATCGCCATCCGTCTTCATCCCTTATAGAATAGTACGTAAATAACGCATTCCGCCCAATCAACAATAATTTCTCTTCATTAATTTTTGTCATACTATCAAATTCATCAAAATCAAGACCATATACTTCTACTTCTTCTGCAATCATTTTATTCACAAGGTGATAACCTACAAACGTAAGTGCACCTATAATCAGCACGCGTTTCATACCACCAACCCTTTCCCCTTGAAACAAATAGCTCCTCATTTATGTATATGGGAGCTTCACAATTCTTCTTCATATTTTTTAAAGAAATCAGTCGTTTGTCTAACCATTTTATATTTCACATCTTGCAGATGGAATAAAACAGAAGTATCGCATTGATTGAATTGCCTCATTTTCTCGTATTTACGTAACAATTGTTTTCTTCCTCTTTTTTCCTGTGTTGAGACAAAAATTTTAACAGGTACGCAAGACGGCAGAAGCGCAAATGATTTCTGATTTATTTTTGATTCTAATTCTTCTTCTTTGGAATCATACGCCAAACTTAATTCCTTCACTAATCTTTTGTAAAAAAACTTATGCTCTTTCTCAAAATCTACATATTCTGGTAAATCTAAACACGGATTTAACATAACGACAGAACGTATACATTCAGGGTATTTGTTCATCATCTCCAGCGCTACAAGCGCTCCCATACCATCTGCCATAATGTGCATTTTCGCATTCAATGTCTCTTTTCTTAGAACGACATCATACAAACGTTTTGCAAGACGAACAGCTCGGTCGTTCCCCCAATGCCTTCCATATAAGTTAGATGAAAAGACCGTATAGCCTTTTTCAATAAGGCCCTGTAAAAAATAAGCTCTCCCTGCATGCTGTGTCCATAAACTTGTACCATTCTCAATAAAATAGTTATAATCTCCTAGGAGCATAACAGAAAATCCATTTGGCTTTTCCGGTAAATAAATTACACATGGTTCTTTTTCTAAGTAAAAAAAACGTTCCGTAATACTCATTTTTCTCCCGCCTTATTTTCTAAACGTATAAAAGTACTCTTTTATAATGTATGAACAGAATGCAAATTTGCGTTGAAAAATCTACAAATATTTTTCTATATTCTTTTTTCAATTGTGTTACAATAAGGACAGATTGAACGAATAGAGGTGTAAAATATGCGTTTCATTTGGGCATTAATTTGGTCGTTCGCGCTTGTACATATGATGAGCTACGTAATCGGCTCTATGACTGGCGGTACATACGATTTTAACCAAGCGTCTATTTTCTCAGTTGTTCTTGCGGTATTAGTATTAGCGATTGCAGCTGCGATTCCAAACGAGCCAGTAGAACAACACTAAAAAGAGTCCGGATTTTATCCGAACTCTTTTTTTACTTTACATGAACGACTAATTCGTTATTTTCTACATCAACCACTACGTGACTATTGTCAGTAATCGTTCCTGCAATTAATTCTCTCGCTAATTTCGTCTCAACTTGACGCTGTACGTATCGTTTTAACGGACGAGCTCCGTACATCGGATCGAATCCAGCTTCTACAACAAATTCTTTTGCAGATTCCGTCAATTCTAATGATATGTGGCGATCTGCTAAACGCCCTTGTAATTCTTGTACAATCTTATCAACAATATCTTTAATTTCATTCCTTGTAAGAGGTTTGAATAAAATAATTTCATCGACACGGTTTAAGAATTCCGGTCGGAAATGTCCTCTTAATTGTCCCATTACAAGTTCTCTTGACTCTTCTTTAATAGAACCATCTTCTTCTAGCCCTTCTAATAAATGAGCAGATCCAATATTTGAAGTCATAATAATAACCGTATTTTTAAAGTCTACTGTACGTCCTTGTGAATCTGTAATGCGGCCATCGTCTAACATTTGTAATAAAATGTTGAATACTTCTGGATGTGCTTTTTCGATTTCATCTAACAAAATAACAGAATACGGTTTACGTCTTACTGCTTCTGTTAATTGTCCCCCTTCTTCATATCCAACATATCCAGGAGGCGCACCAATTAAGCGTGACACTGCGTGTTTCTCCATATACTCAGACATATCGATACGAATCATTTGCTCTTCACTGTCAAATAACGTTTGTGCTAGCGTTTTTGCAAGCTCAGTTTTACCAACACCTGTAGGGCCTAAGAAAATGAATGAACCAATTGGACGATTCGGATCTTTAATGCCAGCGCGCGCACGAAGAACTGCGTCTGATACAAGGCTTACCGCTTCCTCTTGACCGATAACACGCTCTGATAAAATTTGTTCAAGACGTAATAATTTCTCACGTTCACCTTCAACGAGTTTTGCGACAGGAATACCAGTCCATCTTGAAACAATGTCTGCAATTTCTTCTTCGCTTACTTCCTCGCGTAATAAACGATTCTCTTGTTTATTATGTGCACCCATCTCTTCCGCTTCTTTTAACTCTTTTTCGATAGCTGGAATTTTCCCGTGGCGAAGCTCAGCTGCTTTATTTAAATCGTAATTTCCTTCTGCTTCTTCTAACTCACGGCGCAAGCGCTCTAAATGCTCACGTAAGTCACGCACTTTGTGAATGTCTTCTTTTTCTTTCTCCCATTTCGCTCTCATACTACTTGCAACTTCTTTTAAATCCGATAATTCACGTTGCAATGTTTTTAGGCGCTCTTGACTACCTAAATCCTTTTCTTTCCCAAGAGCAGCTTCTTCAATTTCCAGCTGCATAATGCGGCGCGTTACTTCATCTAATTCTGTTGGCATAGAATCAATTTCTGTTCGAATTGTTGCACAAGCTTCATCAACAAGATCAATTGCTTTATCGGGCAAGAAACGATCCGAAATATATCGATCTGATAAAACAGATGCCGCTACAATCGCGCGGTCATGAATATTTACACCGTGATAAATTTCAAAACGCTCTTTTAAACCACGCAAAATGGAAATTGTATCCTCAACAGTTGGCTCTTCTGCTAACACTTGTTGGAAACGTCTTTCTAACGCTGGATCTTTCTCAATATATTTACGGTATTCATCTAATGTCGTTGCCCCGATACAATGCAGTTCACCACGCGCTAGCATTGGTTTTAACATATTTCCCGCATCCATCGCTCCTTCTGTTTTACCAGCGCCGACGATTGTATGAAGTTCATCAATGAATAATAAAATACGGCCTTCACTCTTTTTAATTTCATTTAATACAGCTTGCAGACGTTCTTCAAACTCACCGCGGAATTTTGCTCCGGCCACAAGTGCACTCATATCTAAAGCGAAAATTGTTCTATCTTTTAATCCTTCTGGGACATCTTTTTTCACAATACGCTGCGCTAATCCTTCAACGATTGCTGTTTTACCAACACCTGGCTCTCCGATTAAAACGGGGTTATTTTTCGTTTTGCGTGAAAGAATGCGGATCACGCGGCGAATTTCACTATCTCTGCCAATTACAGGATCAATTTTCCCCGCTCTTACTTCAGCCACTAAATCACGGCCATATTTTTCTAACGCTTCATAAGTTGCTTCTGGATTTTGACTAGTCACTCTTTGATTCCCCCGAACTGTCATTAAAGACTGTAATAAGTTATCTTTCGTAATATGAAATTTTGTAAATAATTGATTTATATCGCCTTTTTCTTCAGAAAAAGCAAGTAATACATGTTCGATTGAAATGTAGTCATCTTGCAATTTCTCCGCTTCTTTTCCTGCTCTTACAAGCAGTTGTTGCAAAGCACCTGTTACATATAATTTCCCTGCCTCTGCCCCGCTTCCAGTTACAGAAGGCTTTTTCTTAATTAAACTTTCGGCGCCTTGCTTTAACGCTTCTATATCGACATTCATTTTTTGAAAAATACGTACCGTTAATCCGTCTTGTTGCTCTAATAACGTAAGCAATAGATGAACAGTATCTACTTCTTGATGATGATGAGATACCGCTAAAGATTGAGCACTCATAATCGCTTCCTGTGTTTTCGTTGTCATTTGATTTAAGTCCATCTTTACAGCCCTCCAAATGTTTGACTTTCTTTGACCTTTGATTTGATTATACGCCAACTGACTTTTTTATACAATAATTTTGCTTATGTAGTTCAAACTTATTATTGGAAAAAGAAAAAAGTAACATTCATTTTCCTAATCAAAAAAGCCGCAATAACGATTGCGGCTTCTGTTACGGTTTTCTTTTATATGTCCACTGACGGTTATGATTTGCGTTCTCTGGAAACTTTTCACCGGCAGTTAATTGTACCATTTGCGGATTTTTCACCATACTTCCCGTTTCACCAATTTCTACGTAAATGCCATCATTTGGCGCTTTTTGCCCTGAACGAAACCTGCGATTTTGTCCCATTTTCATTCTCCTTCCATGACGTCTTGCCTCATTAGTATATCCATTTTAAAAGAAAGCCTTTCTGTCATGTTTAGGAAACAAGTACTACCGTTTACCCATGTACATATATATAATTACACAAGCTTAAGCAGGAATTATTGGCATATTTGTTGAAAAAAAAGAAACCAACCTACTTTAGGCCAGTTTCAAAGGAGAGTCAAACATATACGAGAAGATTACATGTTCATTATAAGTCGCATCATTCAAACAATGTAACCCTTTTCACAAATTGTACATAATGAAAGAAACATTGTTTGAACTTTCTAAAAAGACATTGACTTTTCCTAATTTCCAACGAGAAATAGTAGACACCACAGCGCTTCGCGACGTAAGATGGATATATAGTGAAACTTTCATCTACAGTAGTTTCACCCAGTCTAACCTCTTATTTCTGCATATTAAAAACGGAAATACAGATAGAATCAAAAAATTTATTATAAGAGGTGAAATTATGAACAAACAACATTTAATCGCATTAGACTTAGACGGAACTTTATTAACAGACAACAAAATAATTTCTCCAAGAACGAAAAACACAATTGCAAAAGCAAAAGAACAAGGACATATTGTCGTTATTTCAACAGGACGTCCATTCCGCGCTAGTTACGATTATTATAAAGAACTTAGCCTTAACACACCAATCGTAAACTTTAATGGAGCTTACGTGCATCACCCTCTTGATTCAAGTTGGGGAACACATCACTCTCCTCTTGAACTTTCAACAGCGCAAGAAATCGTCCGAGCTTGCTTTGATTTCGGCGTGAAAAATGTCTACGCTGAAGTCATCGATGATGTGTATGTCCGTGAAATTGATGAAGATAAAAAACATATTTTTGAATTCGGTTCTCCAAGGATTTTCACAGGAGATTTATTAAATATTTTAAACGACCATCCAACTTGCTTATTAATCGATGCACATGACGAGCATTCTGCTGCAATTCGCCAACATTTAACAGATATGCATGCTGAAGTCATCGACCATAGAAAATGGGGTGCGCCTTGGCCAATTATTGAAATTGTAAAAAGCGGATTAAATAAAGCTGTCGGATTACAAAAAATTTCAGGCCATTATAATATTCCTAAAGAGCGAATTATCGCTTTTGGTGATGAGGATAACGACTTTGAAATGATCGAATTTGCTGGTCATGGAATCGCAATGGGTAATGCAATTCCTGAATTAAAATCACTCGCAAATCATACGACATTAACGAATGAAGAAGATGGTATCGCTCTATATTTAGAAGAGGTTCTTGGATTGTAATCTAAAAATTCCCTGCTTATAGTTTCTCGCCAAACGCTCATACTATTATTAGACGCAAAAGTCAGCGCGTCAATTGTTTTCAGCTAAATAAAGGGGGTTTTTCGAATGGGTAAAAAGAACAAATCAAAACGTTTTATCCAGCAAGGAGCCGATGCTGTTATGAAGCATGATGCAAGATTCCCGTACAGAGGTACATTAGCTGAGGCAGAAAAAGCGAGAAGTAACTCTTCGTTTGGAGGGGTTTAAATGGGGAACTTACTATTCCAACAAGCTAGAGACGCTGTTTCAAGTGCCGTTTCTTGTTCAAGTGGTGCTGAACAACAGGAACTCGTTTATAGAGCAAAAAACTCTTTGCACTCTGCTTATGCAAACTCTTCAACTGCTGAAAAAGTTCAGCTACGTGAAATGCAGGAGCAATTGCAAAACATTACGAATTCGCATTAAAAAAGGAGGACCAGCTTTGGTCCTCTTTAATCTTTTCTAAACAATCCAAACACACCGACCGTTTGCAGTATATTTGTAAATGCACCTGGGTCCACTTGTTTAATAACCCTCTCTAATTCGTACAACTCGTAACGAGTAATAACAATCATTAACATTTCTTTATTTTCATTTGTATAAGCACCTGTTGCTGGTATAGTTGTAATCCCTCTCACTACGCGAGAGTGAATCGCTTTTCGCACATCTGCCCCGTTCTTTGTAACAATTAATGCCGTAATTTTCACATGACGGGTATGAATCGCATCAATAATTCTCGTTGATACATACAAAGTGACTAAAGTATATAATGCCTTTTCCCATCCATATACGTAGCCAGCAGCGATAATGATAAGTGCATTAAAGAAGAAAAAATACGTGCCGACAGGCTTATCTTTTATTTTTGATAAAATCATAGCAATAATATCTAGACCACCTGTAGAAGCCCCCCACTTTAAAGCAACCCCTACCCCAATCGCTGAAATAATACCACCAAAAATCGCATTCAATATAATATCGTGCGAAACCGCTCTAACTGGGATAATTTCTAAAAACAAAGTCATAAATACAACGCAAAGAAAACTAAAAAATGTAAAGGCCTTCCCAACCTTTTTCCACGCTAAAATAACGACAGGAATATTAAACAAACTAAACAATACCCCCGTAGATATATGAATAGATAAAAAGTCACCTAATATTTGTGACAATAATTGAGACAATCCAGCAAAACCACTCGCATACACTTTCGCTGGTGTTAAAAATAAATTCATCCCAATCGCATTTAATAAACCCGCAATAATTACAACGACTAACTTCTTAATAAGTTCAGTATAATTCAGCTTCAAATCCATTTCTAATCCACCTTTAGTATTCATGAATGCACCGCTATACATAGTCTTTACGAAAAAGGAAATGATAAACATACAACGTTTAGAAATGGAGTTGATACATATGCCACATACTAGCGATAACGACAAAAAAGCACGCGACAATAATGCAAAGCGCACTCAAAAAAATGAACAAGAGCAAAAAAATATTCAGCAAGGCAAACGTGCATATTCTAAGAAAACCGATCACCTTTGATTACATCGTACATCAACTTTAATGTTGATGTACTTTTTTTACATTTTACAGGGAAAAAACATTAAAAATTCACTTCATGTTCACTTCTATATTCTACAATAGCGATAACATATTCGGATGAGGTGTTAGCATGAAAGGAAAAAGTACATTCATTATCACTGCACTAATAAGTATATTAATACTATCTGCTTGCGGACAAAAAAATGACTCGGCCACAATCGCTACAACAACAAACTCAACCATTACGAAGAGCGATTTCGAAAAACAATTGAAAGATCGATACGGAAAAGACACGCTATACGAAATGGTAGCACAAGATGTTATTACTAAAAAATATAAAGTATCTGATGATGCAGTAGATAAAGAAGTAGAAAAAGCAAAAGATCAATACGGAGAACAATTCAAAGCAACACTAGAAAATAATCGTTTAAAAGATGAAGAAGATTTCAAAAATCAAATTAAATTCAAACTTGCATTGAATGAAGCGATTAAACAAAGCGTTACAGAAAAAGATGTGAAAGACCACTATAAACCAGAAATTAAAGCTAGTCACATTTTAGTAAGTAACGAAAATGAAGCGAAAGAGATAAAGAAGAAATTAGATACCGGCACTTCATTTGAAGAATTAGCAAAACAAGAATCTCAAGATTTAGCATCAAAAGATAATGGCGGAGACCTCGGATACTTCGGGGCAGGAAAAATGACACCTGAATTTGAAAAAGCTGCCTACAAATTAAAGCCCGGCCAAATTAGCAATCCCGTAAAGTCACCAAACGGCTATCACATTATTAAACTAACTGATAAAAAAGATTTACAACCTTACGATAAAGTGAAAGACTCTATACGTAAAGACTTAGAAGAAGAACGTCTTGCCGACCCTTCCTTCGGTCAAAAATTATTACAAGATAAATTAAAAAAGGCGGATATTAAAATAAATGATAGTGACTTGAAAGATACATTTTCTCATCTTTTTGGGAAAGGGAACTAAAATAAAGCACGATCTTATTTTTTCAAATAAGGTCGTGCTTTTTATTCTTTCATTAATACTTTCAACTTTTTCTTCAGACTTTTATAATGCCAATTGATGTGATCTAGTTCTATCTCCATTTTAATCCGGTGCTTATACCTCTTTCTTTAAAAGATTATATGCATTTTACAATTAACCACGGATACCACAATACCTCTTCTGCCTCAATTTCCCCATCATCAATTAAATGGATAATCTGCTTTGCATCTTCATACTTATCAACAAGTGATAATTCATTTAATTTCTTGCCAAACGCTTTAAAGTCCACTTGCAAATTATTATAAATAAATGAGTAAAACCAATCGGGCTCGTAGCCACATATATCAAATCCTAATATTTCATCGTTTTCAACATCAACAGGTAATGAATTTTCGAGAAAGTTATATATAGAAACTTTAAAGTCATTTTCTTCTCGCTCATTTATTAAAAAATCCGTCCGATACTCTTCTGAAAGATGCAAACTAATAATCTCTAAATTTTCTATCCCTTTTAAATAATTTCGCTTAAAGAATCTCGCATCTTCTAAATTTTTAAAAGCATTCGGCCACGAGAACTTTTCTTCTTCCATTAGTGTATCTAAAAAAGATTGTCCGCTTTCATGTTCCTCTTTACTAATCTTCAACCTTCCATTTATCATCTGAGCAATAGGATCATTTTTATTTGAATTACACCAAGTGAAAAACCAATAATCCGGAAATGTAGGTCGAATCCCATTACATATCGTTAAAATCGTTTGTGATAGTCCCTCAATATTGCATTCTTTATAGATAAGTTCCCTATCGTAGGAAATTATGAGGTATCCGGCGTTATAAAATTTCATATGCATATCTCCTTTTCAAAGGGTTGCTAAACATTCATTACAAATGTGGAATCCTCATACTTCCGGTTAGCTATACAGTTTCTACTTTACGGATGCTCTCTAGTTTCTTTATACTCATCAATAATATATCCTGAATAAGCAGTAGCCTGCCTCTCATATCCAATTCTCGTTAGTTTTATATCATTAATCCATTGGAAATAATGCGTTAGCTCATGCGCAATAGTAACCAGATAGCACCCTAAAGCGTTATCTTTTCCATTTTTCTGCACCGTATCATAATAATCCCCTGTCGAAATACGAATATACGGCTCAACATTTCGATCAAACGGCCCAAAGAAAGTACCATAGACTAGCTCTCCATCCATTGCCTTTATTTTATATGAAGTTTTCACATAAATAGGTACTCTAATTGGGAAAAAGTATTCTTGGCGCAGCCATTTACAAAATTCCTTAATGGCTCTTCTTACTTCAGGATCAACATCTGTATCAAATTTCAATCGTAATCCAGTACGGTGACTCTCCTCTTCTAAATTATAATATTCTTCCCAATTCGTCAGCGTCCAAATATGCATATTATCAGCCTCATTACTTCATATTTCCTAAAGAAGGAAGGTTCATTTCGATTATTTGATTGGCTCCCCTAATTTTTCACCATTTTTAGTTTTAATACTAAAACTTTCCTACCTTCTAAAAAGTATAGAATAGTTAATCCTATAACTTTTTGATGTTATAACATACCTCTTCTATACTTTTTACATCCGCTTCAAATGATACTTCATACTCCCATTTTTCACTCCTTAAATCATTTTTAGAAAAAGTAAAGTATACGAAAAATCGATTTCTTTTGAGCTTCACTTTAAGCTCCATTTCCTCTTCATCGGCACTTAATATAACTTCCTTAATTTTTGAGATGCACTGAATCTATAAAACTTTATTTTTCTTTTTTCAAGAATATTATCAATACATTCATTTTGTAATCCAAGAGCGACATGTATGAAGTATTATTACTTTCAATATTTACATAATCATCCCTTTATTACAGGCCAGCATAGTTTCTAACTAAAGCTTTCCTATTTTAATATATTATCCTATATACATCATATTCGTAATACTTTAACTTCCTACTTCCTTTCATTTAACCCCGAATCTATTAATACCCATCATTTGACCTCAATGAAATAAAGTATAACGGACACTATTAAAAAAGATAATCCAAATATCAATAGACGAACCGGTATAGAAATTGATGATAGAGGCGTAAAATACAATGCATAGAGAACAACAAATGGGATTAAAAACATAGCTAATGAATATACCTTACTCTTAATAATAAGCCTAATAAACTTTACTCCGAAAAAGGCCATTACTATGATTCCATACATCCATATTAGTCGTTCATCGAATTCAGTCACCATATCACCCCTTTTTATAAGATTTCCACCCTTTTTTAAACCCTTTATAGAATACATAGCCATCTGGTATCCAACCAATCGGCCCTAAAATCGTCTTTCCTACTGCCTTTCCTCCTAATCTATACCCTGCCATCCTAGCTTGTTTACTAGCTGCTGCGCTTTGGACTCTCGACAAATTCCCACCCTTAGCTGCAATTACATTCGCACTTTGTTGAATTAGCCATTTTGATTTACTTTTGCTTTGGACATATGCTTTACCACCATCCCATATAGGTTGCAAGACTTTAGAACCTGCCATAAGATACCCCACATCACTTCCATATGAATTAATTACTTCTTTTACGCCAGATTTTATTGAATACTGGACTCTTTTATTTTTATACCACTTATACTTATTGAATTTAGCCCAATGCCCATCCGGATCCACCATCATCACCGGATTATTATCTGCATACGTATACCCATTCTGCGTTACTGGATCATCCTCATCACCCGGATCAGGATCCACCGATAAGAACACACCATGATCTGGATTATAATAACGTGCCATCAGATAATACGTGCCAATTTCTTTATCATACATGTATCCCGCATATCCAAATGGATTGTCTGCTGCGATACCTTTTACTTCACTCTTTAATACGTTACCCCACGAATCATATTCATACGTTGCGACAACTTCTCTATTTTGATCTGTCATCGTGACTACGTCACCGCGAGGGTTATAGTGGTAGTATACTGTTTGTCCTTGCGATTTCATTGCTAGACGTGTACCACTTGTAGAATATACATATTGACGAAGTACAGTTCCACTTCCATCTGTTTCATACAATGGATTGATACTGTCTCCATCATAGAAGTAGCGTGTTACTGTTCCACCTACATTCTTTTCAATACGACGATTATCTTCATCATACTTATATGTTGCGAATGCATTGCTTTCACCTTGTTTCGTAATCGCTACAATCTGGTCATCTTCATTCCATGCATACTTATACTTTCCATCAGATGTACGGTTGCCATTCGCATCATACGTTAACGATTCGTTTCCGAATTTTACAAGCTGATTTCCTTCATTAAATGTTGCCGCTATAGATTTTGTTTCTTTTCCATTCTCTACAACTTTCACACTTGTACGGTTTCTAAATCCATCATATGTGTAAGATTTACTTGTTCCGTTTGGTAATGTCTCGTTTAGTAGTTGGTTAATTGGGTCATATATAAAGTTTGTTTCTGTTACTTTTCCGCCTGCACCTTCATGTTTAATCTTCGTACGGTTCCCCACTTGATCATATTCATATCGTTCAGAAAGTAGAATACTGTTTGACGTACCTACTACTAAATCTTTAATTTTGTTCGGGTGATCATAGTTGAAGGTAGAACCTGAACCATTTCCGGCTGTATACGTACGAACATTTCCTTGATCGTCGTAATCAAATCGATACGTTTGAGAACCGTCTGTCACACGTATGTTTTGATCTAACGTGTTGTAGTCATACGATACTTTATTTGTGTATCCGCCTTGCGTTACTGTTTGTTCTTTTAATTTTTCTGTCTTACTATTTGCTTTATCATGGTATGCCCAGTCAATTTTTCCGCCTCGGCTATCCGTTGCACTTGTGGCGCGATCTGCCTTATCGTATGTTTTCGTACGTTCTACACCATTAACATGGTCTTTGACTTTCGTAACTTGTCCATTCTCATCACGTTCGAATGTAAATGAATCTTTTCCATTTCTCTTTTCGCCAATGACGCGGTCTGCTGAATCATAAACAGATTCTAAAATCGAGCCGTTTGGCATTTTTGTCTGAATTTTGTTTGCATTCTCATTATACGTATGTTCAATACGACGGTTTAACGCATCAATGTAGACTGTATTTTTATTATCTACATCATATTCATATTTGTGTGTTTGTGTTTTCCCACCAAACATGACAGATTTCTCTGTTGTATTTCCTTAAAAAAATAATCCCCTAACATTTTAAATATCAATAATAACATGAATATTCAATTAATTTATCGTATTTTTTAGAAAATGGCAAAACAAAAAAGACCCATTCCCTAACAAACTAGAGAAAAATAGATCTTTTTCATTCACTTTATTTCTTAAAGTAAGTCCAACCTTCTTCTTGGTAAATCTTTTCTTCTTTCATCAGTTTACCAAGTGCACGCTTAAAGGCAGCCTTACTCATATTGAAACGTTCTTTAATGTCTTCTGGGTTGCTCTTATCCCAAAACGGCATCGCTCCGCCTCGTTCTTCCATATATGCATAAAGTACTGCTGCATCATCTTCCATTCCTTCTTCTTTACGAGGAAGAAGTGAAATGTTGATTGTACCGTCATCTTTCACGTCAATGATACGGCCTGTTACGCGCTCACCGATGCGGACTTGTTCTTTTCTTTCTGTATGGTGTAAGAAAGCACGGAAATGCTCGTCAGTTAGTATGAATGAACCAACTTGAAGTGAGCGATACACACGTCCATTTACGTTTTTATTGCGCATAGATGGCGTTGCATCTACGATAATTTCTTGCATATCACTGTCTCTTGCCGGAAGAGCAATTAAACGATCACGATTCGTTAATTTTAACGTACAATATAATTCGTCGCCTTCCTGAGGCCATACTGGCATATAAATTGGAAACTCATCAAGTGGAATTAGTATATCTTTCGATACACCAATATCAACAAACACACCTAAACTAGGAATAACTTCTACAACCTTTACCCAATTCCAATCATGCGTTGTAATAATTGGTTCCTTCATTGTTGCTGAAATACGATTTTGGTGATCAAGGTATAAGAATACATCAATCGTATCGCCTTCTGCAATTTCTCCAGCTAATTCGTTTTTATGTAGGAAGATTTCTTCCTCTTCGTTTCCAACCATATATCCGATTTCCGTTTCGCGTAAAACAGTTACCTGTTCAATCGATCCTAATTGCAAATACATATTTTTTAATTCCCTTCTATATATATAAAATTATCTTTTTTATCATTCCAAACAAAAGTTAATTATAACACGATTTTTCCTTTATTTGTCCAACTGCCCAAAATTCACTATAATTAAATAAAGACTGTATCTATAGGACTATATTCCTCTACGGATGATCCGTCAAAACACTTAAGTTGCAACACTCTATCTAATCGATGTATTTTCCGCTATACTTTAATATGTATATTACATAGCCTATTTAGGTGCATGAAAAGATAGAAATTTATTTGGAGGTGCTAACTATGGCAAAAGAGAGTTCTTTTGACATCGTTTCGAAAGTAGAATTACCTGAAGTAACAAACGCAATTAACATCGCATTAAAGGAAATCCAAAACCGATATGACTTTAAAGGTAGTAAAAGTGATATTAAATTAGAAAAAGAAGTACTTGTTTTAACTTCTGATGACGAGTTCAAATTAGACCAAGTAAAAGACGTTCTAATTTCTAAACTTGTAAAACGTAACGTTCCAATTAAAAACTTGGACTACGGAAAAGTTGAAACTGCATCTGGTAATACTGTTCGCCAACGTGCAACTCTGCAACAAGGTATCGATAAAGATAACGCGAAAAAAATTAACAACATCATTAAAGAAATGAAATTAAAAGTAAAAACGCAAGTACAAGATGACCAAGTACGCGTAACAGCGAAAAGCCGTGATGACTTACAAGCAGTAATCGCAGCCGTTCGCAGCGTCGACTTACCAATCGACGTACAGTTCATTAACTACCGCTAAGAAAAAAAGATCCTCTATCTATACAGAGGATCTTTTCTTTTTAACCGCAATTAAAAAAGCAATAAATAATACATTCACACCAACTATTAAGGAGATAAATAACCAGTTCACACCTGTTTCTTCGCTAACTTTATACACATTCGACTCTTCACGCTTTAAAACAAGATAAAACTTTCCGTTTTCTTCTCTTATAATTTCGTCTTCTAACAATCCTCTTAACTCTTGTTTTTCACCAATTGCACTTACAGGTAAGGAGACCTTTTGCGTTTTTTTCGTATTATTAATCGCTACTAGTGTTACTTCATCTTTATACTTTCTTTTTAGTATACTCATTCCATCTTTATCATATAGAAGTTCAAACGTACCACGTCGTAAAGATGGTCTCGCTTGTCTAAGTTCACCTAGCTTCGTTATGTGCTGCATAAACTTTTCATCAGATTTGAAATCCATTAATCGTCTATTATCTGGAGCATCTCCCCCATCTAATGCGATTTCAGTTCCGTAATAAAAATTCGGTATCCCCGGGGATGTTAATAAGTAAGTGATCGCTAGTTTTAAACGAGACGGTGGGTAATACATATTTTCTTTTGCAATACGTGCAAATCGCTTTGTTTCTTGATTATCTAAAAACGTAGCGAATTCCTCTTCTTTTCCACTCACATCATATAAAGGTTTCACAGACATATCTGCTTTTGAAAATGACTCTACTATTTTTTTATAGTACTCATTATCTTCCTTTGTCATAATGTGAAAATCTTTCTTTACCTTCTGCAAATCCTTTTGTACTTCATCCCAAAAAGCACGCGGCTTTTTTTCACTATGTATCACATAACTTCCGTCTAAATCGACTTCTTTTATCCACCATTTCATCGAGTCAATTAATTGTTGTTCATTTTCTTCATACGGAAATTGAAAGACAACTTTCATTCCTTTTTTGTGAGCCTCATTTACAAGTTCTTTCACATCATTTTCTGTTCCGAAATGTTCATTTACTTTTTGAAAGTTTCGAACGCTTAATCCATCATACTTTTCACTTTCAAAAAGCGGCGAAAGCATAATAGTAGTAAATCCCATTTCTTTTATGTAGTCCAATCTTTTTATAATCCCACGTATATCTCCGCCCTGATACCCTTCTAAATTACCAACGTCTAACTGTTTGTCATTTTTCGATTCTCCGTTATTAAAGCGATCAATCATAATGGAATATATAACTTCATCTCGCCATTCCCTTTTTTCTTCCGCAAAAGTATGTACTGGTACAAACAAAATAACAGCTAAACAAAAACAAATGAATAGTTCCTTAGTCCATATTTTTTTCACACGCATCCCCCAAACTTCCAATTGTAAGAATATTATACCAATTTTTAGAGCAAATCGCATACGTTGATTTTATCCCTTCAAAATACATCATGTTAGATTTTCTAACATTACCTAAAAAGTTTTCTAAATTTTTAGTTGATTTTTCTTTTTATTTCGAATATGATATGAAACATAACATATAGATGTTATTTTTTCTAACATCATAGGAGGAGAGAGAATGAATACGGGGGATACAGTTTTTATTTTTGTAACGACAGTAATGGTCATGTTGATGACACCAGGATTGGCACTTTTTTACGGGGGTATGGTTCGCAGTAAAAACGTACTCAGCACGACAATGCACAGTTATAGCGCAATGGCTATCGTTTCGATTCAATGGATTGTTATCGGTTATTCTTTATCATTCGGACCAGATTGGCACGGACTTATCGGCAATCTCGATTGGTTCGGTCTAAACGGAGTTACCTACGCACCAAACCCAGACTACTCATCTACTATTCCTCACAATTTATTTATGATGTTCCAACTCATGTTCGCTATTTTAACTCCCGCTTTAATTTCAGGTGCATTCGCCGAAAGAATGCGATTTTCTGCCTTTCTTATTTTTATCCTGCTTTGGACAACAATCGTTTACAATCCTGTCGCTCATTGGGTGTGGGGCGTTGGCGGATGGCTGAGAGAACTTGGTGCGCTAGACTTTGCTGGCGGTAACGTCGTTCACATCACATCTGGAGTTGCTGGTCTCGTATTAGCTATTTTCCTAGGAAAACGAAAAAACATAAGCGGTACCTCTCCTCATCATTTACCATTTACAATGTTAGGCGCAGGCTTACTCTGGTTCGGCTGGTTCGGTTTTAACGTCGGTAGTGCATTATCTTTAAATGACGTAGCTTTAACTGCATTTATTAATACAAATATAGCCGCCGCTGCCGCTGCTTTAACTTGGATGCTTTCTGAATGGTTCTTCCAATCGAAGCCGACTGCGATGGGAGCTGCTTGCGGGGTTGTTTCTGGTTTAGTCGCAATTACGCCAGCTTGCGGATTCGTTACACCTTTCTCCGCTCTTCTTATCGGAGCAATTGGCGGTATATTATGTTTCGGTGCTGTCTTCTTCTTAAAAAACAAATTCGGGTACGACGATACACTTGATGCATTTGGATGCCACGGCATCGGAGGAACTTGGGGCGGTATTGCAACTGGACTATTTGCAACTACTACTGTAAATGGTGATGGCGCTAACGGATTATTTTACGGAAACGCATCTCTCCTTTTCAAACAACTTGTAGCAATCGGCGCAACATATGCATTCACAATCATAATGACGTACGCCATCATTAAAGCGATTAACTTCTTCCTCCCTGTTCGCGTCGATGAGCACGAAGAACAAATGGGGCTTGATATTTCGATGCACGGGGAGAAAGCTTATGAGTATACAGAGAGATCTGTGAACTAAAACTTACAAACATACGAAAAAGGTGTACTCCGTTCTAACACGGGGTACACCTTTTTCGTATATTCATAACAACACAAATATTCCAAACTATCGGTATATAAATATCTTTATCTATCTATTCATATAAGCATCTTATCTTTTCAATAGCGAATTTAAAACAAGTTGCACAGCAACAGCGTCATCTAAATAACCGATAGGAAAAATGTAATCTGGAATCACATCGACTGATAGAATAAAATAGATGAGAGCACTTCCCATTAAAGCTAGTTCTACAGGTGTCCCCTTCTTTTTCGTAAATCTCTCATACAATTCTTTCAGATCATTAATGAATGGTCCAATACTGCTTACCTTCTGAATCTTCTCGGTAAACCCCTTTTCAATCGTTTCTTGTCCTTCTTCTGTTTGCGAATATTGTTCGTAATTAGCCAATTGTTGCTCTACATTCGCGATACTAAACTTTTGATCATATAACTGTGAAGATTCAAGTAAATGCTCAATGTTATTAATAGATACATGAATATCAGATTGTTCTTCCTGCTTTGTTCCAATAGAATAACCTGCCGCCACAAACAAATCTGCGATCGGAATACCGAGGCAATCTGCAAACTTTTGCAAATGCTTTGGATTTGCTTTTCGCTTACCATTTATAATCATTGAAATAGTAGCAGTATCAATTCCAGTAAGCGCGCTCAGTTTTCGCATCGATAAAGATTTTTCCTTCAGTAATTCTTTTAATAACAACCCAAGATTACTTCTTTCAGTTCCTTCAGACATATTCCATTCCCCTCTATTCATGAGAATAATCATAGTTGTCACATGCAAAATAACTACAACTTCTATACAATTATATTAACAAATTTTTTTGCCAAGTTACAAGATGGGGATTCGTAATATATGTTTACATTTTGTAAACATATATTACGAATCATAAAATAAAGCCATCTTAAAAAATCGAAATTTTTTAAGACGGCTTTTTCTGCGTAGTTTAATAGAGCAACTTATTGCAACCACTTTCTCAATAAAAAAAATATGCTACTACAAACAATATAAGAACTAATAAAAGTGAAAAATGCAACTAGAAATGAATGGTGCAAGGAAAAAGTTAGCACTGTTAATAACGAAGACAAAAAGAATATATCTAATAAAATAAAATACCCTGAACTTAAAACACTTTCTACTAATTGTAATTCAGCCTCAAGTTCAGAGTACTTCAACCTTTTATAAAGTAATCTCACTTCGTTCACCTTCTATTCATCTGATGTTAAAAATATCATTCCTTTCTCTTTCTATAAAGTGAAACTTTAATCAGTGGAGGTTTTGATCATCCCCGCTGATTATGAACCCGCAAATAGCTGGATAACTCAATCAAAAAACGCAGCAAACGCAATAATTAATAGTAAAGTTCCGCTAATCAATGTTCCAAATTGCCCTAAAGTAAATTTCCCAATACGAACGTGAGCTATCTTTCTCCCTAATGCAACTCCGCCCCAAACTGTTATGAAACTACCAATTGCCGCAGCAACACATATCGCTATCGGATTCAAACCGAATAAACCAGCACCTAATCCGTTCGTTAATGCATTAGCAGACAGACCAATGCCAAGAAAGATGGATTCTACAAATCCGATTCCTCCAGATTCACCTATATTTTTCGTTAAACCATTTATTTCTGTAGATGCTACTTCACCTTCCGCATCTTCAGCTACCACCTTACGAGGAATTGCTAATAATACAATTCGAAGACCAATGACAACTAATAAGAAAGAACCAATGACTACTGGCATAATCCCAGGCAAAATTTTCGAAAGCCATAACCCAAAATAAATCCCGGCCACACTAAACAAAAAGCAAATAACCGAAATGATAAGATTGGAAAAATGACTAATTCGTATGTTGCGAATGCCGTAAGAAATTCCCACTCCTAAGTTATCAATGCTTGATGAAAATGTCAGTGCTAATACCATCATCCATGCTGTCATTTAATTCATTCACTCCTCCGCGCGAAATATAATTCTGAATATTAAGATAATTAACGCGACATGCATAGTATGGAATATGAATAAGGGAGATACAAACTCCCTATATTCCTTCCACTTAATCCCCCTCCTCGCTTAAAAGCGAGGAAGAGTGAACCATTTCATTACATTCATACGATTTGCTTTTCCTTTTTCACGAACAGAGTGAAAAATTTCACCAGTGAAAGATCCCATTTTCGTAGCAACCTCTTTTTGCATCGCTTTATTTTCTGATGCGGCTTTTACACTTAAATCTAACGCCTGCTCAAAATGCTCTAACGCTTTTTCCAAATGATAATCTACATCTTTTTCTACAGCTTTATGCATCATGCTTAATCTCCTCCTCTTCATCTTGCGCTTGTTCAGCTGCCGCTTCTATAATTTCTTGTTCATCAGTTGTGTCATCTTCCACATAAGAAAGTTCTTTTTCAAATTGCTTTTGCATCCTATCCATTTTTGCTTCCACAATAATATCTTCTACTTCTTCTTTAATTGTTTCAAAAGTAGACTTCACACCTCTTGCTCCTGATTCAACAAGCGGACGAAGTGTATTTCTTACGACAGGTAATAAAGCCGCACTCGCTAACGCTAAAGTAGATCCAATAACAACTTTTCGTATCATTTTCATTGCTCCTTTACACTGTTTTTAATAATGCAGATTCAGAAACTATCGGCTTTACTAGATTATTATTCTTATATGAAACTAAATTAATAATAGGATTCGAAATTTTAGATACTGTACCCGCTACAAGAAGAACAGGTATCCATTGCGTCAGTGTTAACGGAACGGTATGGAATATACGAGCTAACGGCGGTACATATATAGCTGATAACAATACGAGCCAAGACGTTCCTAACGCTGCAATAAAGAAACGGTCTTTTGACCAATCGCGAATTGTTTCTTCTGATCCCTCTTGTCTCCAGGAGAAAGTTTGAATGAGCTGTCCGGCAACTAAAGCCGCAAACGCTGATGTTTGCGCTACTGGAAGAGGTACTCCAGCCGCTAAACTAATACCAAATACAGCGAGCGAACCTACCCCAAGCAATACTCCTCTTGTCACAACTTTTTTATACAATTCTTTATCAACAATATCTTGGCGTTTCGTTTGCTTCGTTTTGTTTCCAGGGTTTACAGCTAAAATCATCGCTGGTAAAGCATCGGTAATAAGATTCATTAATAAAATTTGAATTGGTACTAACGGAATCGGCATTCCTACAATAACAGCCGCACTCGTCACTAATACTTCCGCTAAATTCCCCGTTAATAAACAACCAACTGCTTTGCGAATGTTTCCGATGATCGTTCTACCTTCTTTTACCCCTTCAACGATTGAACCGAAATGATCCTTTTTCAAAATTAAATCAGCAACTTCTTTCGTTACTTCTGTTCCGGTTTGCCCCATCGCAATACCAACATTCGCTTTTTTTATAGCCGGTGTATCATTTACACCATCTCCAGTCATAGCGACGATTTGACCGTCAGCTTGGAATGCAGTTACAATTCGTAATTTGTGAGCCGGGGTCACACGAGCAAAAACAGATGTACTTTTTACAACTTCTTTTAATTCCTCATCTGTCATGTTATCAATTTCTAATCCCGTTAAAACACGATCTTCACGATTCCAAATTCCAGTTTGTTTCGCAATAGAAATCGCTGTAGTCGGATGATCTCCCGTAATCATTACTGGCTTCACACCTAACTCAATCGCTTCATGAATACTCTCCTCCACTTCAGGTTTCGGCGGATCAACCATACCGACTAACCCAACAAAAATAAGATCATCATTTTCGTTAGCACTGTACGCAAAACCTAATACTCGTAATGCCTGTTCCGCAAATTTTTCATTTTGTTGTAAAACGACTTCTTTTTCCTTATCACATAACGGATATATTTGACCGTTATCTTGATACCATTTACAACGAGGAAGAATTGCCTCTACAGAACCTTTCGAGAACTTATACAACTCTTCGTCGTTACTCTCTTTACAAACAACACTCATAATTTTCGTCTCAGAATCAAACGGTTCTTCATGATGGCGTTCAAATGACGCCATATCTTCATGCAGCACACCCGCTTTAGAAGCTAAACTTAATAAAGCTCCTTCAGTCGGATCACCTTTCACAACCCATAGGTCATCTTCCTGCTCTAATTTACTATTGTTACAAAGGACACCAATTTGAAGAATGCGAGCTAAATCAGGATTTTCTAGCGGCATACTTTCCGTTTCATGATAAATAGCATCTTCTACATCCATATCTACAGAAGCAGCAACTTTAGATGAAGTTACATCCGCAATCGTCCCTACTGGTTCATACCCATTACCCGTTACACTCCATAAACGATTTGGCGTAGCAATTACTTTAACAGTCATTTCATTTTTCGTAAGAGTTCCCGTTTTATCAGAACAAATAACCGTTGTTCTACCAAGCGTTTCTAAACTTGAAAGCTTCCGAACGAGCGCATTTTGCTTTTGCATACGGAATATACCCGCACTTAAAGCAATCGTAATCATAATTGGCAAGCCTTCTGGAACAGCAGAAGCAGTAAGAGCAACCGACGTTGTAATCATTTGCGCAATTGGCAGTCCCCTAATTAGACCCGCTACAAGCACAAGACCACCAGCTACAAATGCCCCTTTAATAAATGTTTTACTAATAGATGTCACCTTTTGCTGTAATGGCGTAGGCTCTGTTTCCTCCCCTTTCATTAAGGAGATCATATAGCCCATCTCTGTACGCATACCTGTTTCCACTACGATTGCCACCACTTTACCGCGTGTTACGGACGTCCCCATAAAGAGCATATTGTTTCGCTCTGCTAACGAACATTCTTCTAGCATAGTGTCAGCTTTCTTTTCAACTGGAAGTGATTCTCCCGTTAACATCGCTTCATTAATTTCTAAGTTCCAAGAGTTAACAACGCGAAGATCAGCAGGTACACGGTCTCCCGCTTCCAGGCAGACGATATCCCCAGGAACGAGTTCACTACTTGATATTTCTATTTCTGCTTCTTCTCGTATTACTTTACAAACAGGAGCTCGGAATTGATTTAAAGCCTCAACTACCTTTTCCGCCTTCCGTTCTTGAAGCGTCCCAATTATTGCATTTACAACGAGAATTGTCCCCATTGCTAATCCATCAAACCACCCACCAGATATAACAGATAACCCGGCTGCTCCAAGTAAAATAAGCGATGTAAATTCTTTAAATTGGCCCATAAATGATGCAATCCAAGGAACTGACGGTTTCGGTTCAATTTGATTCATTCCGTATTCTTCTTTTCGCATATTCACTTGTGCATCACTTAATCCATATTGTTTCTCAACTTGTAATCTATTCATCACTTTTTCTTGATTAAATGTATACCACGGAATTTGATCTTGTTTAGCAGGAATCACTTTTTGCTGAGAAGAAACCATTTTCGACAATTCTCCATAAGAAAATATCTTCTCGCTCATTCTTTTCGCCCTAGATAAGAGCGTTAACGATAAAGCATTTGCAAATAAGGCGATTACAGGTGCTGTGAATATAGACCAAACTGCTAACATCTCTCCCACCACATTCCACACTTTCGCTGCGCGGAAATGCTCATTCACCAACATATTGATTCGGTTTGCATACGCTGTAGATTGAGAGATATTTTTTATTTCTTCAAATGATATAGACGAAAAATCGGTATTTTTATCAGTTGCAAATAATACCTCTTCTCCATTTGAACGAAGCAATTCCACCCGTTTGGTAGCATCACCCTGCTGCCAGCTATCATCCACACCATATTGAGAAAGAATGTTACGATTTACATGTAAACTATTTTGCAAAACGCCTATACTCCACTTATTTTTACGTAACCCATTGACTACTTCTTTGAGTTCAGGAATAATGGTAACCTTCGATCCAACTAATAGACCGCAGCATTTTTTATTTTTAGCGACGAACTGAACTTGAAAACCTTCTTTTTCAAGTCTCTTCGCTTCCAGCTCATACGCACTTATATCTACACCATTTCGCTCGGCAAAATCTTTACTTCCGAAAAAGGAAGTTATCCCTTGAATTTCACCTTTTATCCCTTCATTCTCTACTTGAACTTCAAACGCCTTTCTTAACGTTCTTCCAGTTTTCGCCGCCTGTTGCACGACTTCTTCTTTCCAAACATGCTCACTTTTTTCAATAAGAGAAGCGGCTGTGCACCAAACTTGCCCGTCATTTTCATCTTGTGAAATACAACTCATTCCCTCTGCTGAGACCTGGAATATACGAGATGTATCATCCAATACTATCGTTTTTGTCCGAGATAATTGCGATAACGACCCACCACTCGGAATGACATATCCTCTTTCTCTTGCAACAAGATCACCTTGTCGCCACGCATATTCTGCCGATGAGACAGCTGGTTTGGGATTAGCCGCTAATAAAACTGCCATTCCGCGCAAAGGATTTCTAGTGAAAGCCCAAGTTGCTCCACCAAAAATCATTCCCCATTTTGATTGTTTTTCACTATAGGCTTTAATCTCCGGGGAAAGGAGATTTTCTTTATACGCCTCATTTTCTTCGTTTATGTTTGCTTGACTACGCTTCCAGTTTAAGTAGTTTAATAGACTAAGACCGGCAAGCACGACAATATTCTCCCGTGCGAGCGCAAGTGCAAGTGTTCCTACACCAAGCACAAGATCAGAATTCACCTTTTTGCTAGCAACCATTTTTTTGAATCCTCGCTTCAAGAACGGATAACCCGTCACAACAGATAAAGCTCCGGATACATAAAAAAGACCAGGACTTCTAGCTAAGGCAGATCTCCCCATAAATAATTGTTTTATGCCGAAAGCACCTAACCCAACAACTGAAAGTGCTAACGGTAACGGCACACCTTCATCCTTTTTGCTATGAACCGTGTCATTATTACGAGAAACTACACTAGATGAATAATCTATTAATTCCTTCTTTTCTTCACTGCTATTTGTACTAGTTTTCTTTCGCTTGGTCACTTGTTCTTCTATAAGTTGAATTATTTTGCAAATGTTATGTAGAGAGGTCTTGTTGATATCGTAAGTAATAAGGGCTCTTCCTGTAGAAATTGAGGGACTTACTTGATAAATACCTTCCGCTTGACTAAATCGGTCTAATATCAAGTTCGCCATGTTCTTGTTGTATTTTAGCTTGTAAATTTCAATTCGAATCCTTCCAGGTAACGATCGTATAAATCTCGTTTTTAATGATTTACTTTGCATCATCATCCTCCTTATCGTCTTGAAGGAAGTAAAAAGGGTTATTGCTCATGTGGTACTTAAGGACTAACGGGCAAATTTTCATAATCTATATTTTGCTCAGAATGATACGCATTTACACGAGAAACCCATTTTTCCTGGAATTTAGAAATTGTATTTGGAACAGCTTCTACCGCTCCTAAAATTGGCGATACTGTTCTCACAGCCACTTTACGTGCCGCTTCTTTCACTTTTGGTAAAGCTTCTTCCATTTCTGAACCAGCACTTTGAATTTGTTCTTTCGCACCAAGAAAAGCTGATACTGTTTTTACTGCTAGTTTTCGTAATCCTTTCCTTGCTTTTGGTGATGCCAATATAACCGCTGCTACCCCAATCGCTATACCAATTGGAGATTTCATAAATCGAAACATATTCATTTCTCCTCACTTAAAGTTATTTCGAATCTTTAAAACGAACAATTCATATACAATTAAGTAACCTTGTAAACCATTTCATCACATCCCTTATTTTGTAAAAAGTATATAAAGAGTATATATTTTTGTTTGTGTTATTTCAACAATTTATTAGTTTTTTGTAAATTTTATGTTAATTCTGAAGATTTTTTTGTAAATACTTCTATTTCTACGTAATGGGATAAGTAATATATTCCATAAACTTTTCTTACTCAATTGTTGAGATTTTGTTGAGAATTCATTTTGTATTTTTACAAATTATAAACAAGGACATGCACTTTTACGAAACAACTTTTATATACTATAAAAAACACTATAAGGAGTGATTTTCATGAGCTTATCCTACTGGAAATACGCTATCCTCAATCACATCACTGTAAATTTCCGCACCTTCTTATTCAATATTACTGTCGCTATTTTAGGTGAAATCGCACTCTTTCTTGTCCTAAGTTTTATTCCAAAAAGACTTCATAAATTTTTCGCATAAAAAAGCCTGAGTTCCTATTGATGTAGAACTCAGGCCACTTAGTTTTACTAAGTAAAAGGAAATTATTACACTTATCGTTTTTGCTATATAGTGAAATTTATACATATAATTTATTCGCATTTGCGCTCATGTATACCCCATCTAGTATTATAGAAAATATATCAACGATTTTTTAAATATACCGATCGTTTCCTTAAATAAACCTCTTATATGTAAAATTTTTTCGACAAAAGTATAACATCTTTCACACAAAAAAGACGACCGAAAATTCTTCCAGTCGTCTTTTCCTATTTACTTCGGAACATTACCTACATACTGCGTAATATCAACATTTAACGCCCCAGCTAAACGCATGCCGTACTCTTGATCTGCACGGAAGAAGTTACAAACAGCTAATAATTTCGTGCGCTCATTTACGTCTTTTAAGTCGTTTGTTAAGTTTGCAATTAAGTTGTCTTGTTCTTCTTTAGAGAATGAACGGTAACGCTCACCTGCTTGTTTAAAGTCATTTGGTTTCTCAATTTTTTCACGAGATACGTAGCCTTCTACTTTCATAGTTGAATCGCGGTAAGTTGGGTCCTCAACCGGATTTTCTGTATGACGGCTCGGTTCGTAGTTTACTGTAGATGGGTTTTGATTTACTTGCATTGCACCATCACGTTGTTGGTTATGAACAGCTGCGTATGGGCAGTTTACAGGAATTTGTAAGTAGTTTGCACCAAGGCGATAACGCTGTGTATCTGGGTAAGAGAATAAACGCCCTTGTAATAATTTATCTTCAGATGGTTCGATGCCATTTACAGTTGCACTTGGAGAGAACGCCACTTGCTCTACTTCTGCGAAGAAGTTTTTCGGGTTACGATTTAACGTCATCGTCCCTACTTCAATTAATGGGAAACGATCTTCTGGCCATACTTTCGTTGGATCTAGTGGATCGAAGTCTAAAGAGTCCGTTTCATCTAGTTGCATTACTTGTACGTGTAAATCCCACTTTGGATAATTTCCTTTTTCGATTGCATCGAATAAATCACGAGTTGCATGGTTGAAGTCTTTTCCTTGTACTTGCTCGACTTCTTTTGCACTTAAGTTACGCACACCTTGCTGTGGCTTCCAATGATATTTAATGTAAACAATTTTACCTTCTGCATTAATCCATTTAAATGAATGTACGCCGAAACCTTCCATTTCACGGTAGTTTGCTGGTGTACCATAATCAGAAAATACCCATGTCATCATATGTGTAGATTCTGGAGTTAACGTCATGAAATCCCAGTAACGATCTGGCGTTTGAACATTTGTATCAGGTGCTGGCTTTAAAGAATGCACCATGTCAGGGAATTTAATTGCGTCACGAATGAAGAAAACTGGTAAATGGTTACCTACGATATCGTAGTTTCCTTCTTCTGTGTAGAATTTAACCGCGAAACCACGAGGGTCACGAGCTGTCTCTGGGGAGCCTTGACCATGAATAACCGTTGAGAAACGAACGAATACAGGTGTTTCAGTTCCTTCATTTTGTAAAAACGCTGCTTTCGTATATTGCTTCATGCTGTTTTTCGTTACGAATACACCGTGAGCACCTGCACCACGTGCATGCACAACACGCTCCGGAATACGTTCACGATCAAAGTGAGCAAGTTTTTCTACTAAATGATAGTCTTCTAACAATACCGGTCCACGGCGACCAGCTGTACGAGAGTTTTGGTTATCTCCAACTGGAGCACCTTGGTTTGTTGTTAAGCGATTATTTGGATTCATCAGGGGGATCCTCCTCTTTCTTTCATAGTAATTATTATTTATTTAAAATTATTATAAACTAATTATTATTCAAAATTAAATCCTTGTCAACTATTCCCTTCATTTTTTTGGAAACAATTTCAGCTAAACAATCAATAAATACAGATTGTGAATTGGGCATATTTAGTCTAAAATATGCGGTATTTAATTCATCAGTTACAACTTTACATTCATAATCGTTGTCATATAAAACTTCTAAATCGAGCAATGTGTTTTAAACCTAAGTAACAAACAAATTCATACTCTGTAAACATTTTATTCATTGAATCTGTTAATTTATGCGCCTGCTCTTTCGTTATTTTCACAAGCGGTGAAATTCCACCAATTGCTTTATACCGTCCGATTAAATTTTGGAGCGCTTCTTCCGACGGCTTACGCCCGTGACGAATGTGAGTGTACATCATCTAATGACTCCGGCGTTCCATACGCCATCACAAGCAAACCTAGTTTCTTCTTCGTCATCTATATAACACCTCAATTTTGGAAATGAGAATCTTTTTCAAGAACATTTGTTTCCAAGTATAACAAGCAATAATAAATACGTCAAAATAATAATTCTAAATAAGTATTATTTCTAATATAATTTCGAATTTTATATGACAATTCATTTAATAAAAAAGCGACTTACATATATTTTGTAAGCCGCCCTTTCCCCTATTCTTTAATATTTACCCCATACTCTTTAAACCAAACATGAATTTGCGCTAAATGAGCTAAAAGTTGCGGCCCAGTCATTAATTGTCCAAACCACGGTTTTTGAAATGCACTGCCGCCAGACTGGATCAATCCGCTCAATTGCTCCTTATCGAACAATTCATGCAAAATTGAGCCTTTATCCGTTAATAAATCTTGGAGCCATACTGTTACTGCTTTCGTATAGTGCGGATTATGCGTTTTCGGATACGGACTTTTCTTTCTATATAATATATCATTTGGAAGTAATCCTTCTAACGCCTTACGCAATAGACCTTTTTCGCGGTTTTTATACATTTTCATTTCCCAAGGAATATTCCACGCATATTCGACAAGTCGGTGGTCTGCAAACGGAACGCGTACTTCTAAGCTTGCCCCCATACTCATACGGTCTTTTCTGTCTAATAATGTTGTCATAAACCATACCATGTTCAAGTAAAATAGTTGTCGTCTCTTCGCTTCAATTGGGCTTTCTCCCTCTAAAATAGGAACTTCTTGAATGGATTCTTCATAACGCTGCTGTACATATTGTTGTAAATTTAATTTATTTCTCCATTCTTTCTTTAGCAGTTGTTCACGTGCTTCTGTAGATCGCATCCACGGAAATGCACTTGATTGTAAATCATCTTCTCTATAAAACCACGGATAACCTCCGAATATTTCATCTGCACATTCTCCAGATAAACCGACGACAAAATCTTGTTTTATTTCACGGCAAAACCATAATAATGAAGAATCAATATCTGCCATACCAGGCAAATCGCGAACGAGTACTGCTTCTGTTAAATACTGTGCTAGTTGTTCATTAGAAATGACGCAGCGATGATGAATTGTTTGAAATGTCTCTGTCATTAAATTAATAAATGGTGCATCTGAATTTGGCTGAAACGCATTCGCTTTAAAGTATTTTTCGTTATCTTCATAGTCAACAGAATACGTGTGTAATTGCCCTTTTCCTGATCTTTCATACTCTTTTGCAGCTATTGCTGTGATAGCACTTGAATCTACACCGCCTGATAAAAAAGTGCATAGTGGTACGTCAGAAACTAATTGTCTCGTAATCGCATCTTGTAATAAAAAACGAGTTTTCTCTACTGTTTCTTCAAATGAATCTTCATGTTTTTTACTTTCTACATTCCAATATCTCCATATGCATAAACCGTCTTTTGAGAACGTCATTGCATGACCCGGACGCAGTTCTTGAATACCAGCATATATACCGTGACCAGGCGTTCTAGATGGTCCGAGGCCAAATATTTCTGACAACCCTTCTAACGTTACTTCCGCCTTCACATCTGGATGCGCTAGTATCGCTTTTAACTCTGAACCAAATAATAATCGTCCGCTATCATATTTATAAAAAAGCGGTTTTACACCTAATCGATCTCTGGCAATAAAGACTCGTTCATTTTTCTCATCCCATACTGCAAACGCATATATACCGTTTAAATGATCGACACATTCTTCTTTCCATTCAATATAAGATGCCAATAGTACTTCTGTATCGGAATGCCCTTTAAATGTATAACCTCTTCTTAATAACTCTTTGCGAATATCTTCTGTATTGTAGAGCTCTCCGTTATAGCAAATCGCATAACTCGTTTCGTCTTTTAAACAAGTCATGGGTTGTTTACCACCTTCAGGATCTACAACGATTAACCGTTTATGCCCAAATGCGACGTTCCCTTTAATCCAAACTTTATTATCATCTGGACCGCGTTTCGCTAGCGTTTCCGCCATCTTCGTCACGATGTCCCTTTCCCCTTCTAATGAGCGTTTATAATCCACCCATCCTGTAATCCCGCACATAAGAATCATCCTTCCTAATCTAATATCTGTTTCTGAACGTGCAGTAATCCCCACCCTATGAGTGCGGATACATAAAAACAACAAACTTGACGATAACTAACTATCCATATATGGAATAGCAGTTTCACAGTGTAAAGCGTGTTTTATTGTATGCCCATCTATCTTTAGGTGTGTCTAGTTATAAAGAACGTACGAACTGTCCATAACAAGAATAACTATTTCTATAAAAGGAGAAATGAACTATGATACAACGCAAACATATTTTGTATAACCAACCGCGCGCTCATACAGTCGGTAATGTAGAATATATAAACAAAGAATGGGTATTCTTTGATGATGAAAATGATGAGGCTTTTCTATTAGAAGATATTGCTGAAGATGGTTTTGAAATTTTATATAACAACAATTGGCTACCAGCTCGTTTTTATGAACAAGACATATTACAAATTGCAAATGAACAACATTCTCTCCAAAACGGGGAAATGATACGAATCCGAAAAAAATTACTTCTTAGCTATAATGAATGGCTTGAGGAATTACCTGACTCTGTCTTTACATTATTAACCGAATCATTGCAATCACTTCATTACTCTTTATATGATTGCATGTATTGTCATAATTATTTATCATTCTTGCCGAAAGATGAAGCAGGTGAAGGAGTAAATATTCTTTTATTCGATAACGACGAAATGATTTGTACATTGCAGCATCATTTTGTACGCCACTCTTCCTCTAATAAAAATATTTTGCGATTTACGAAAGTAAACGGAGAAGAGTTACATATCGATGCGACATAAAGTAAAAAACCACCTTATAATCTCCCAAACATGTGAGATTATAAGGTGGTTTTATTTTTATTTGAATACGTACCAGCCAAGCGGTAATTTTAGTCCTAAGTAAAATACCGCTACTAGTGCAACAATAAATAATCCCCAAAATGCCCCTGTTGCTTTGTTCTTGCTCATTTTCACAAGAACCATTTCCATTCCAGCGATTACTAATATACCAGCTAGCATTTTCATGCCGTACCACATGTGCATGCTACCTGTTGCCGTCTTCACAATACTCATGTACAACATGAAACCTGTCACAATAATGATGATATACATAAGGCGAAGCCCCATATGTACACCTTTACCTTTTCTTCCTGCTGAATAAAGTGAATACGCAACGAAGAATAAAATTAATCCTAACGCCCATGCTGTAATATGCATATGTACCATCGTATCCCTGCCTCCTCTTTTTCACACTTTTTCACTCTATATGATAACATGTTCATTTATTTTCAGGAAATGTTTCGCTTTTTTATATTTAAATGCTATAATATTTAGAGTATTTACAAACTTCTTGTAATAACAAAAGGGGGAACAATCATGATTCAAACTAAGGATATTATCGAACTTACAGACACATACGGGGCAAATAACTACCATCCACTTCCAATCGTTATTTCTAAAGCAGAAGGCGTTTGGGTAGAAGATCCTGAAGGAAACCGCTATATGGACTTATTAAGTGCATATTCTGCAGTAAACCAAGGTCATCGTCATCCAAAAATCATTAACGCTTTAATTGACCAAGCTAATCGAGTGACGTTAACTTCTCGTGCTTTCCATAGCGATCAATTAGGTCCTTGGTACGAAAAAGTTGCGAAACTAACAAATAAAAATATGGTACTTCCTATGAATACAGGCGCAGAGGCTGTTGAAACTGCAATTAAAACAGCTCGTCGCTGGGCTTACGATGTGAAAAAAGTAGAGGCAAACCGTGCAGAAATCATCGTTTGTGAAGATAACTTCCACGGACGTACAATGGGTGCTGTTTCTATGTCATCAAACGAAGAGTACAAGCGCGGCTTCGGTCCAATGCTTCCTGGCATTATTGTAATTCCTTACGGCGATTTAGAAGCGTTAAAAGCTGCGATTACACCAAATACAGCTGCATTCATTTTAGAGCCAATCCAAGGTGAAGCAGGAATTAACATTCCACCAGCTGGTTTCTTAACAGAAGCTTTTGAAGTATGTAAAAAAGAAAACGTTTTATTCGTAGCAGATGAAATCCAAACAGGCTTAGGCCGTACTGGTAAAGTATTTGCTTGCGACTGGGACAATGTAACTCCTGACATGTACATACTTGGTAAAGCACTTGGCGGCGGCGTATTCCCAATCTCTTGTGTTGCAGCAAACAGCGACATTTTAGGTGTATTCGAGCCAGGTTCTCACGGTTCTACATTCGGTGGTAACCCACTTGCATGTGCTGTTTCTATTGCAGCTCTTGAAGTATTAGAAGAAGAAAAATTAACAGAGCGTTCTCTTCAATTAGGAGAAAAACTAGTTGGGCAATTAAAAGAAATTGATAACCCAATGATTACTGACATTCGCGGTAAAGGTTTATTCATCGGTATCGAATTAAACGAGCCAGCTCGTCCTTACTGTGAACAACTAAAAGCAGCTGGTCTATTATGTAAAGAAACACACGAAAACGTAATTCGTATTGCACCACCTCTAGTAATCTCTGAAGAAGATTTAGAGTGGGCGTTCCAAAAAATTAAAGCTGTACTATCTTAATCATAGTGAGGTTGTCCTAAATATAGGACAACCTCTTTCTTTTTTTAGTAGTTTATCGTAAAATAAAATTGAATATTCTGTTTTTGTTAAAAAGGGGGGTAACTGTATGCTATTGAAATACGGTAAACATATTAACAATTTAGCTACAATTTTTATTTCTATGACATTCATCGGCTTCATATTATCTACAACTTTACTCAGTCATTATTCAACTCCTAATACATTCACACTACTTAAAACATCATTTTGGGCTGCTGTTTTCCTTACAATTATCGGTTTTGGCCGTGAGAGAAGCGCACTTGCAGTTATGCTAATTGGAATTTGTACTTTAGCATTAATCGGATTGTATATTTTCGCCATTATAGATTACTCCGTTAATCCACGCCCCTAGAAAAGAGCTATCTTTTCACAAGATAGCTCTTTTTTCATTTCACAATATTTCTTAACGTACCAATTCCCTCTACTGTAATAACAACTTCATCACCAGCATGTAAAAACTTCGGTGGTGTAAAACCTTTACCAACACCAGCTGGTGTCCCTGTTGCAATGATATCTCCTGGCTCTAATGTCATGCCTTTACTTATAGTTGAAATAATTTCTTCTACTGAAAAAATCATTTCTCTCGTATTTGAAGTTTGCCTTACTTCTCCATTTACCACTGTTTCAATGTGTAATGCATTCGGCGTTCTAACCATCGATTTATGAATTAAATACGGTCCCATCGGACAAAATGTATCGAAACTTTTCCCTAGGAAAAATTGTTTATGTTTCCTTTGAATATCCCGAGCAGTTACATCATTTATAACTGTATATCCAAAAACATGATCAAGAGCTTTTTCTATTTTTATTTGTTTCCCTCGCTTACCGATAACGATTGCTAGTTCACCTTCGTAATCAAGTTCATTCGTCGCGTGAGGGTGACCATTAATTTGCTCATCAATTCCGATAACTGTTGTTGGCGCCTTTGTAAAAATCATTATATTTTCAGGGATAGACTCTACTCCGCCCATTTCTACCGCATGCTCACGATAGTTCTTTCCAACACAAAGAATATTTTTTCTCGGCCTTGGAATCGGTGCTAATATTTTCACCTCTGCTAACGGATAATACGCCGATCCCGCATTTTCCTTCGCCCAATTTACAATGTCGCACACTTTCTCAAGACATTCGCTTCCTCTTTCAATACACTCTAACATAGTAATCGGGATCGTAACCTTTTCCCCTTTTTGTCTTTGCGCTTCTCTTAAATGTAATACCTTTTCTTCCTCTTCATCCACAATACCTACAAATACTTTTTCTTCTTTCTTAGCCGTTACAAAACGCAACATTTCCACTCTCCATCCTAAAACTCACACCCTATAATTGTATTCGCATCCTTAAGAAAAAAACCTTCTTATACACGATAATTTTTACAATATTCAACCATTCTTACATTTGTTCCTCATCCGTTATTTGACATAAAATGTAGAAATTATACTTTTTTTAGCGAAGATGTTTCTTTTTTATGGGATTTTTGTATAATATGTACTACATATATACATAAAATTTATTGAGAGATGGAGCCGATTTCAATGTTTGAGCAAGCTATCGAAAAAAAACGCGAAAAAATGATCTATTTTGCTGAACGCTACGGAATGACTTCTCAAAAAACAGTAGATTGTAGCCAGGAATTGGACAGGCTCTTAAATGTTGTTTGGCCTATACATACAGATTGCACACATACTCAAATGTTCGAAACACATACGCAATAACGTATGTGTTTCTTTTATTTCGAAAAAATACACATTTTATTGAAAACGCCCATACAATAGTAGAAAAGAAAATTTTAAAAACGAAAGGTGTTTTGTATGCCAGCTATGGTCGGACATATTCGTATCGTTAACATTGGATCAAGTGGTATTTTTCATATTGGAGATGTATTTGCGATTAGGCCTATTAGTTATTCACGCGCTTTTGCCGGAGCCGGTTCATTTAATGTTGGGGATAACGTCTCTGTCTACAATTATCAAAGCTCAACGACCGTCAATGATTCAGATGTAATTGATCAAGCAATAATTGGTTCGAACTAAAGGGGGCGATTGCATTGAATTTTTATGTGAACCAAAGTATCATCATTAACAGCATTAAAATCGATAGCATTACGACCTCTTCCGTTTTTCAAATTGGAACTGCAGGTAGTATTAAAGCTCTTTCTAAATTCTCAAATTCCGGCGGATTTACAGAACCTCTTCGTCCATTACAGGCGAAAGGACAAATTATTTCCATCAAACCATCAACTAGTTCTTCTTAAGGTATCCTTGTCATAAATATATAGCAGGAATATATTTCCCCTCCCTATTGAAAAGGAGGTTTCACAAATGAATCAAGATATATATACTTACCTACACCAACTTCAACAAGCTCTCCAAATACAGCAGCAAACTATTCTAAACCTTGAAGAGCAAGTTCGCCTACTACAAGAAGAGCTTAATGAGTTAAAAAGTCGTCCCTCCTCTTCTATAGGAAAAGTGGAATATAAATTCGATCAATTAAAAGTAGAAAATTTAAACGGCACTTTAAATATTGGCTTGAATCCATTTTCATCAAAGGGGCAACAAATTGAAGATTTTCAAGTGGATACAGAAACATTAAAAGTAAATCCTGAAACAGAAACAAATCCAGATTTTTATCAAGGTATCCTTCAAGAAATGCATCGCTATTTAGATGAAGAAGCATATAGTCGAATTCTCCATTTTGAACAAGAAGAGAGAACGCCGCTTGATGAGATGTATCGACAAATGATGGTGGATGACATAAAAAAACAGATGGAACATAGACTTCCATATTATTTATCACAAGTTCAATCGTATGAGGGTATTTCCTCAGATCCCGATTATTTACGAGACGTCATTATTCAAGCAATGAAACAAGATATTGACAAAGCCTTTCTTTCCTTTATTCAACACATACCAGGTAATTTCCGAAAGGAGTAAGTATGTATGAATTTAAATGTTGTGAACCGCGAGTTAAAAGTAGGGCAGATTAAAATGAACGGGGTTTCTTCTTCCGCATTATTTTTAATTGGAGATGCTAACCTTCTCATCCTTTCTTCTATTCTTGATACGCCATTCGAATCCGTTACAGAGGGACCATTTGTACCATTAGTAACAGATGTCCCTCCGACTCCAGGTTGAGGAGAGGAAAAATTATGCTCCGTCATACTTCAGTTGTACAAAATGTTTCTATCATTTCTATGGGGGTTGCAGCTGTCTTCCAGGCCGGGGATGCTAATCAAATAGAATTAAAAAATAGAGCGCTTATCGTTCATCGAGAAATCCCTTGTTATATAAAAGGTGAAGGTCGTTTTGATGCGTTTGAAATCTTTACAGATGAACACATTACAATTCCAAAGCGAACAACAGATGTAAAACTAAATATTGTAAATGAGTGCCCTTTTATTGAAGTAAATGATGTTCACTTGCGAACGCTTTTAAATTCCGCGTGCTTCCAAATCGGCAATGTTGACTATGTTTTTAATAATTCTCGCACGCTACAAATCCGCCAATTTATTACTGATGAACCTTCATCTAAATAATTCATATAGTAATTAAAAAGCTTAGTAAAGTAGGTGGATGGTATGCCTTCGGTTGTAGGAAATCTTGTCGTTCAAAACAGTAACGGCTCTTTCAACTTAGGAGATTTTTATAACGTGTCTCCGAAAGAAAATACGAAAGCTTATAACGGATCTGGGGCTTCCAATGTCGGATTTGTCGTCAACACCTTTAGCGGTGTTAGCGCAACGAATACATTTGATTCTGATGTAGCAGACCAAGATCAAATTGGAACAGCGTAAAAAAGAAACAGCCCTAGCTCTATTTTGTGTAGAGCTAGGGCTGTTTCTTTTAATTTTAACATCTTACATATTTACGTTTGAATCCGAGTCTTCCTCTATCAAGTTCTTTATGAATACTTTCGTAAGCATTTAGAAAACTGCTTTTTTTGTTGTCCCGTTTTAGCTCCACTATGCCTACTTCCTTTGCAGTTTCAACTGCCTTTTCATGTAGCGGCACATATGAAATCCCCACAGTGTTTAGAAAATTATTCATAGCGGATTTCGTTCGTTCTGGCGCATCGTGAATTGTATTTTTCACAACTTCTAGCATACTGGTAATCTTACTTCCGGAAAATTCATTGTCTTTTCGATTCCCTAAAAGCCAGCAGTAGCAACTCCAGCCCGCGGACATTCTTAGTTCGTCACCACTTGCAATCCATTTATCAGCAACGTCTTGTGCAAAATCTGATTCTGATAAAGTTACTGCCACCACATAATCGGACAGCATATAAAAGTACGCCCCATCCATCCAACGATCAAAATCCGATTCGTTCATAGTTTTTGGATCTGCAATAATGCCTGCAAAGTACATCGCATCATAGTTACCTGTAGCATAAAGCTCTTCAGCTAAACTTTGATTGATTTTTATTTTCTTCGCGATTGGTTTCATAGCACCTGTAGCTACTCCAAAAAGTGGCTCCTTTGCACCATTGGATATGTATATTTTTTTAGTTCGTTCCTTGCCGAGAGTTTCAAGCTCTTGCATTACTGTTTCAAAATCCATAGTGTTGCACTTCCTTTCTTAATATTATAATCAATTCGATTATATAAACTAATCATTAGTTAAGATGCTACTCCTCACTAATGATTAGTTTTTCTTTATTGAAATGATAATCCCTTATCTTCTAAATCCGCTCTTAATTTAGGTAAAGATGCTGGCCCTATACCGTGCAGTTTCAAAATTTCTTTTTCACTATACTTTGAAAGTTCTTCTAGAGTATGAATTCCATGGTGCTCTAACGCTCGCCTTGCTGGTGCTGAAAGAAGAGAAAGAAAGCCTTCTTTTGGCTTTCTCTCTTTCTCACAGGTTGGGCAAGTTGGACAATCGCTACTTTGTAGTACTCGTGTCCTTGATCACAAGTTCTTAACGTCGCCATAATCCATAACCCCTTTCTAAGCTCTATTCGTCAATATTTACAACATGATTTCCATCAAAGAAATATAAACATTTCTCTTTCACAGGATGTTTTAAGCTTTTCTCAAGTGCTTTTGCATATAGTGAAAGCTGTACTTTGTATCGGTCTTCTAAAATTGGTTTCGCTTGATCAAATCCGCCTGGGAACTTTCCTTCAATCGTATCTGTTTTAAAGTCGATTAAAGTAATTCCGTCTTCCTCTTCGATCATGCAGTCGATAACCCCTTGGACAAGTATTGTTTCGCCTTTCTTCCCTTGCCAATCTTGATACGCTTCTTCTGCTGAAAGCATCATCGTAAATGGTACTTCGCGCTCAACACTTTTTGCTGCTAATACCCTTTTACCTAAGTCACTGTCAAAGAATGAAATTACCTTTTCAACCGCTATTTCTTCAGCTTGTTCAAATGTTAATAGTTCTTTATTTACCATTCTTGCAATTTGTTCTTGAAGAACTTCAATCGTAATTGGTTTCTTCAAATCTACATGCTGCATAACGGCATGGACTGCTGTCCCTCGCTCTGCGTATGTTAGCCCTTTTTTCTCCATAAAGCGCGGACGTGTTTTAATTGGTGCACGAAGTTTTTTAATAAAGGCGTTATCGCTACCTTCTTCAGATTGATAATTTCTCTTTATTTCTGTAACAGACTGTTTCGCACGGTGAGATGTCGCGTCTGCATACCCGTATTCCCACATCAATCTGTCGTATACTTCTTCTTTCCGTTCACTTTCTAACGGAACAGCTTTTTTATCGCGAAGCGCTTCTAATAACTCTTGTTTCTCTTCTTGAACTGGTTCTGGTGCAAGTAAATCTTTTCCTTCAACAACTTCTACTTTCCAGCTAGCACTATATTCATAAATTTCACCTGGAATATTTCCTTGTCCTAATTCAAGAAGCCTTTCACTATCACGATGTCTATATAATGAAGGTGCAATCCAATCTAAATAACATGACGCTCCAGCGCGTATATGGTCTGGTAATAACCATTCACTATGCTCTCTTGCATCGAGCCATTTTTCCATTTCTTTATTGGCATCTTTAACCGTTCCAATTAAAATTAACTTCTCTTTCGCACGCGTTAACGCTACGTATAACACGCGCATTTCTTCCGCGATTAATTCCATTTTCATTTTACGCTTAATTGCTAGTTGCGATAATGTCGTATATTTAATTCGTTTACGAGGATCGATAAATTGTGAACCGAAACCGAAGTCTTTATGCAGTAAGAAACGTTTCATTAAATCTTGTGTATTAAAACGACGACCTAGTCCCGCTACAAATACGACTGGGAACTCTAGCCCTTTACTTTTATGAATCGTCATAATACGAACGACATCTTCTTGTTCACCTAAAGCTCTCGCCGTTCCCATATCATCACCGCGTTCTAAAATACGCTCAATAAAGCGTAAGAAGCGGAATAATCCTCTAAACGATGTTGCTTCATATTGTCTTGCACGGTCATAAAGTACACGCAGGTTTGCTTGCCTTTGCTTTCCGGCTGGTAAACCGCCGACAAAGTCGTAATAGCCTGTCTCACCGTACACTTTCCAAATTAAATCAGAAAGAGATTGTTGACGCGCAAATTCACGCCACCCTTGCAGTAAGTTATAAAACCACTCTAATTTATCATGCAGTTCTTGTTCTTCTTCAAGCGGCGCTCCCTTTAAGAATGAGCTCATCACTTCATAAAACGAGCCTTTCTTTCCATGAGCACGAAGCGTCGCAAGTTCTTCGTCATTTAGTCCAACGATCGGTGAACGAAGTACAGCTGCAAGCGGAATATCTTGCATCGGGTTATCAATGACGCGGAATACGTTCATCATAATATTTACTTCTGTCGCTTCAAAGTAACCAGTCGCAAGGTCAGCATATACCGGAATTCCTTGTAGTTTTAACTCTTCCATAATTTGCGGCGCCCATGGCATGGAGCGAAGTAAAATAACGAAATCACGATATTGCACTGGGCGCATACTATCGGTTTTACGATCATACACTTCATAGCCTGAATCGACCATTGCTTTAATACGCTGCGCCATAAGACGAGCTTCAAGCTGCGCTTTTTCTACTTCGGCACCTTCTTCACCGTCTTGCACTTCTTCATCAGTTTGCTGAATACATAATAGCTCTGCCGCTACATCTTCACCTTCTGGATAGCTAGCACCTAGCTTTAATTCAGCGTCAGCATCATAATCGATTTCGCCGACTTCTTCGCCCATAATTTGTTTGAAAATAAAGTTCGTACCTGCTAGCACTTCATGACGGCTACGGAAGTTTTTCGCTAAGTCAATCTTCATTCCGCCGCCCGATCCTTCTTGTGTGAAACGTTTATATTTTCCTAAGAATAAACCAGGCTCTGCTAGTCGGAAACGATAGATTGACTGTTTTACGTCACCAACCATGAACAAGTTTCCTTCACTCTCGGAATCTTTCGTTACAAATTTAATAATTGATTCCTGTACGAAATTCGTATCTTGATATTCATCGACTAGTACTTCAGCAAATTTATTACGATATTGAAGTGCTACTGCTGACGGCTTCATTTCACCGTCTTCACTTTGCTCGCTTAAAATTTGCAAACAGAAATGCTCTAAATCTGTGAAATCGACCATTCCTTTATCTCGCTTAATCGCTTGGAAACGCTCTGTAAATACTTTTACAAGCTTCACGAGTTTTTCTAATACAGGATGCATATCTTGAAAATCTCGTAAGAAACTTTCGGGTCTGCGGCTAAATAGCTCTTCTTGTAATTTCTTCACTTCATCTTTCGCTTTATTACGAAGAGAATCTACTTGTTTTACAACATCTTCGTTGTAATCACTTTTTTTAATACGCTTTAACGTTTGCCACGATACATTTTGCATCGCTTCATAAACGCTTGTCCACGATCCACGCGCTGCTGAGGATAACGTTCCAAGTAAAGCTAAATCCGCTTGTAAAGTTTCAACGCGAGGCGCTGGACCATCAGGAAGCATTGCGAGTTCAGTCGCCTTACGAATATGCTTTTCCGCTGTTTCAAGCTGAAACTTCACATCCTCTAATAAGTAAGAAGCGTACACTAAATCTTCAATCGTCTTTCCTTCAACGTCGTATGCTTCTACTAATTTATCAAGCCACTTCTCCGGGTTTGGATGCGCTCTTGATTCTGTATGAAGCGCTAAAATCATTCGTTGTAAGTCATCGTCACTACGGTCACTCGTATAACGATCAACTAGTTCAAAGAAAATACTATTATCTTCGATTCCATATTCTTCTTCTAATATGTCATCTAGCACTTCTTCTTTTAATAACTCATTTTCTGTTTGGTTCGCAATACGAAAACGAGGATCGACATCAAGCATGTAATAATATCCTCTAATAACTTGTAAACAAAATGAATGAATTGTAGAAATGGAAGCTTTATTTAATAAGCTAAGCTGCTTTCTTATATGCTGTGAACCTGGCCCATCAATTAATACTTTTTCTAACGCTTCCCCAATTCGATTTTTCATTTCTTGCGCTGCTGCATTCGTAAATGTTACAACGAGCAGGCGGTCGACATCGACTGGATTTTCCTCACTTATAATCTTTTTAATAATACGTTCAACTAATACCGCTGTTTTCCCTGATCCAGCTGCCGCTGCGACTAAAATATCACGTCCGTTCGCTACAACCGCTTTCCACTGGTCATCTGTCCATTGACTACCTTCTGGTTTCTGAGGCCAATTTTCTATCATTCTCCGCCAACCTCCTCTCTAATTTTCTCCATCGCTTCGCTATCTTTCATATCTTTTAACGTACGGAATTGGTTATCTTCAAGTGATTCATCAAATTGACAAACAGATTTGAAGTTACAGAACGTACATGCCGCTTTATTCCCCTTTTTGTAAGGAGCAATATCGATAACACCTTCTGTAATGTCTTTTCCGATATTTTCAAACGAGTGGTGTACATATTTTTGAAGTACGTTAAACTCTTGTTCACTTGCAATGCTAGAACGCGCACTAAAACTACCATCTTTTTTCAGACCAGCAGAAATAATATCAGAGCTTCCTGTTGAAAGTTTATTATCCATTAAACGCACAACGTCAGCATCTCCTAGTACGAGACCTTTCATTTTAAATTTCTTTAAAATTTCTTTCTCAATTTCTTCTTCAGATGCATCGCCTTTCATCTCAACAATCGGGTTATGAATATGGAAATACAATACACCCGCCGGTGATGCAGTACTGCCCTTTTTCATCCACGTATGTGCATTTGAAGTAACAACATCTAAATACGTTAACATTTGAAGTGCGAGTCCGTAATACACTTCTGTTAAATCTAACGCTTTCGAACTTGATTTATAATCAATAATACGAAGGAACGTACCACTCTCATCTTCCGCCTTATCAACACGGTCAATACGGCCAACTACTTCCATCTTCACACCATTTGGCAACGCAAATTCCATTGGTGGAAGAGATCCAGTCCCGCCCATACCGAACGGTACTTCTAAATCAACTGGTACAAATCCACTCGACTTCGCATGTTCACGAAGAATAAGTGACGTACGGAAAATGATTTGTTGTAGTTTTTGCTTTAAATAGAAATGACGGTTCGAACTTAATAAAATTTGTCTTTGTAATAACGGTGCAATTTCTTCTATTACTAAAGCAGAAAGGTGTTCACACTCTTTTATTGATAAATCCGCCCAAGTCCGATTTTCACGTAATAACTTGTCTGCAATTCTCTTCAGCGCTGCATGGAATAACTCACCGATATCTGGCGCATCAAGTTTGAAAATATCACGCTCTCTTAGCGATAAACCGTGCTGAGCAAAATGAGCGTACGCACAGCGATTAAATAGCTCCATACGAGAAACGCTTCCCTTAATTGTATCTCCATATAAATCCCTACTTACATCTGTACTTAGTTTCTGTGCACGATTTCGGTAGAATAAACTTGATAACACACGGCTACTTTTTTGCTTCCATTCATCTGAAGTAACGTAGAAGTTATATACGTCCCACCAAAAGTCTAAATTCCCTTCAAATCCGTATCGCTTCCACGTTTGCAGTTGCTGCATGACATAAGACAACGTTACTTCTGGCGTTGCTACATATGAGATTTGTTCCGAACGCGATAAGTCATTTACATCATTCGTAATAAACGATTCTTTCACATCAGGGAACATTCTTTTTATTTTTTTAATAAAACTAGAAGCAAGTAACGTCTTTCCTTCTTCATCCGCAAGCGGACAGGAAATGTATAACTTCTCAGATGCTCTCGTCACCATTTGATACATAACGAACTGTTCTTCTAATAAAGTTTGTCTCGTCGTTGGTGCTAATTCGATACCTGCAGCGGTGAGAACATTTCTTTCCTCATCAGAAAGCATACCTTCATCCATAGGCGCTGCTGGAATCACTCCTTCATTTACTCCAATAATGAACGTCGCTTTAATATCTGATAATCTAGAATGATCAATATTAGCAACTAACACTTGATCTAGTGACGGCGGAATGTTCGCAAATTGAAGTGCCTCAAGACCTGTCGACATAACCTCCGTAAACATTGAAAGGGACATCTTCTCTTCGCCAAGCATCTCAACGAACGTATCAAGAAGATTCATCACTTCTTCCCATACTTGCTCATGGTCTGTCGCAAATAAGAAATCTCCATTTTCTTCTGCACGAACACGTAATTCTTCTAGTTTTTTCGGAACGTCAAGCTCCTCTAAAAATAAATATACCGCTTCGCACATTTGCATAACTGTTCCAGCACGCTTCAGTCTTTTTTGCATACGAATAACTGGCGTTCTTACAACGTCGCGAAGTCGATTTATTTTCTCTTCCATTTCACGCTCACTGTCTGTTATCATTTCGCTCGCATCATCAAGAGAACGATAACGACGATACATCCACGGATCTTCAGAAGTCCATCTCTTCCCTTGTACACCGTACGCTAAACAGTAGTTTTCAAACTCATCCATCTCTTCGCGCATCGCTTCTTTTCTTACATCTAATGGATATAAAAGCTCTGTTTTCACGCAGCGAAATACTGCATCATAACGCCAATTCCCGCTAATAATCTCGAGTGCAGAACGAATACATTCTACTAGCGGATGATGTGACATTGGGCGTTTTTCATCGATGAAATGCGGGATATTATAATCCGTAAATAACGTTCGCATTACGTCGTAATAACTTTCTCCGTTACGAAGAAGGACTGCGATATCTCGGTAACGATAGTCTTCATCCGCCACAAGTCTTCTAATTTCACGAGCTACACCTTCTACTTCAGCTCGTAAATTAGCTGCTGTACTAATTGTCACACTCGCTTCACCATGATACTTTTCATTCGGACGCGCTTCATAATGCGTTTCTAAATGAGCTAATGCTGGAGAATGAAAACGCGGTTGTTCCATAAGTGGAATTGTTTTTTCAATTTCTATTTTCTCTTCACGCGCTACTTGTTTTATTTTTTCATACGTTAACGTCGTTTCATAAAATAAATCTAGTTCATTCACTGGCTGCGCTAACGTTTTTTCATCTATCGTTAATGTTATTGTTACTCTTGTTCCTAATCTCATTAGCCCTCTAACGATTTCTAGCTCTTGAGGAGAAAATGAATGGAATCCATCTATATAAATTTCCGCGTCTTTTATATACTCAGAGTCTGAAAGCTTCTCAATTAATAATTGTAAGTAGTCTTCTGAATCTAAATACTTTCCGATTAAAGCACGTTCAAAATCATCATATAGTAACTGTAAATCATACACTTTATTCGCTAGTAGCTTTTGCTCTGCACTACTGCTATGTGTGTCTAATTGTTGCCACATTTCATATACGTTAGACGGCGTCACATTGTAACGTTTAAACTCAGCAATCATACTACCAAGATGTTCAAAGAAACCGTTTTGCTCCGCTGCTTTTTGAAACACAGATAGTCCATCTTTACGAGATTCTACAATTTTACGAAGCAACATATGTACACCAGCTTCATCAATATGAAGACGACTCGCTCCGCCAACTTCTTGCAGCACCTTCCACGCTAATCGCGAAAAACTAAAAACTTGTGCCCGAATAGAACCTCTTACATCTTCACTCCCAATTAACGCCTGCTGCGTTTGGAATGTCATCTGTTCTGGCACAAGATATAATATTGTTTTCCCTCTTGGGCGCTGTTTTAACTCTTCTTGCACTTCGTGTAAACAAAGTGTACTTTTTCCACTTCCAGCTCTACCAATCACAAATCGAAGTGACATGTAACCCCACCTTTCACTTACATAACGAACGTTAGTTTGCTATCACAATTGTATTATAGGACGATAAAAAAGACAAACATACTCGTTTGTCTTTTCCTTATACTTCATTTTATTATATCAGCCTTTTGAAAAATTCGTTTGTACCTCTTGAATCGGCCAATATCGTAAATCAACTTTACCGACAACTGTATCAGCTTTCACAAAGCCGAAGTGCCTACTATCCCAACTACCAAGGCGGTTGTCACCAACTACAAAAATAGAACCGGGTGGTACAAACTTTTCTTTCGTTAATTCTTCTAATTTAAAATCACCTGTTAATTGCCGTCCATTCGTCTCTTTCTTATACGTCTCTAAATAAGGTTCCTCCACGAATTGTCCGTTTATATATAATTTATCATGCTTATATTCGATATGATCCCCAGGTAAACCGATAATTCGCTTTACATAGTCCTCTTTTTTATTCGCATGAAAAACGACGACATCAAATCGATTCAAGTCCCCTACTTGATAACTCACCTTATTCACAACGAGCATATTTCCATCTTGCAATGTCGGCATCATTGACTTCCCCTCTACAACGTACGTTGAAAAGAAAAACGTTCGAAAAAATACAGCTAATAGTACACCAATTAAAATTGTTCTTATCCACTCTAGCCCTTCTTTTTTCAAAGTTTTCTTCATTCGCTTCTCCCCTCGCCCTTTAATAATGAAGCTTGCATTTATAAAGTGAAACTTAATCGGTGGGGGTTTTGTTCATCCCCCACCGATTATTAGCCCGCACCAATCGGGCATTTACGGGCAGTTTGATCTCCCACCTAACTTCTTTGCTTCAGTCGAATTTTTTGGTGGGAGTTTTATTGCCCTCAAATAGCGGGACAAAGAAGACTTTTCCTACTGTAGTTCTAACTTTACTTCAATTTTTTTACCGACATACCATAAAATAAAAATAACAACGCCCACAATAACCGATTTCACCGGCTTATGAATAAATGACACTAAATCATGACCGATATACGTTAAAATAAAGATCATAACAAGCTTTCCAAATGCTAATGCTAGTCCAAACTGTTTTACGCTAATGCGAGATAAACCAGCTACAACGTTTATAAGCGCAGATGGTGTGAACGGAAAACAAAATATAACAAAGATTGGCGCGAACCCTTTTCTTTCAATCCATCCCATCGCTTTTCGCACTCTCTCATGCTTATTTACAAAAGAAAAGAAACGACTTCTTCCAAAGCTACGAATAATGAAAAATACAAGCATTGCACCAATTACTGACCCAATCCATGAATAAAGAAAACCGAACCAAAAACCAAATGCAACAGCATTCGCCAACACAAACACAATGAGTGGCAATGCCGGAATAAGCGCCTCTATCATCGGTAAGCCAATACCGAGAAGCGGTCCGAACGCACGATAACTTTCAACAATATGATCCATATTTTCTGGTGAAAAATACTCTTTGATTGTTTGAAAATCCATTCTACACTTTACCCCTTTACTCTAATTACTACCTCTACTGTATCATCGCTTAAATGAAAGAGGAAATGGTAGATACGACATATGGAGATGTATTTATTAAAGTTTCCATATCATTCGCTAGAATTCCTTCATTATTATGCTATGATAATCTTTCAATATTCGACAAGGTTTGTTGTACGTTTGGTTGTTTGAGGAACAATATTTTTTGATAATTTTTTCGGTAATCTTCTGAATACATCGACTACAATTTGATTTTTATCGACTTTCCGACAAAAACAGACAAATAAAAAGGATGAGTCTCCCCATCCTTTCCCTCTCACACTTCGCCTTCCTTCACAAAATACACTTTCTCATATGCTGGTGTTAATTTAGATTCTTCATTTTTATCAATCTCTTTAAAGCAAGGATTTCCTTGTTTTTTCTTACGATCTTCATACTCTGTCCGTAATTTCGCTGTACGATTTTGCTGATTTTCAAAGCTACTTTTTGACATTTCTAGTTTCACAGCGAAACCATTTATAAATCTAATAATAAGATTTCCATCTTTTAATTCTTTATTATCTTCAATATGAAAATGAGATAACCACGCACACTCTTTTCGAGAATAAGAATACGTAGGGAAAAAATAAAGTTGATCTGTCGGGCTAATTGCGATAGGAGCTTTATGTGTAATACGAGTTAACTCCTTCGTTCCTTCTTTTCTTCCAAAGAAACTAGAACCATGCTTCCGGCAACTTCTCTCTATAATATCAAGAGGCTTTTGAAATACGAAAAAAGAATCTTCCATTTCAACAATTCGCGTAACAACTTTTTTTTCTCCTAGAACAACAGGAAGTAAGGCCATTGTATTTTTGCTTACAACATAGTTTTCGACATAACGTTCTACTTTACTTTCCATAGTCTACTGTCTGCTACTACAAATATAGGCAAATGTATATCCTTAAAGTATGTAGTTTTTGCACGCTAAGAATACTTTTATCTATACTCGCTCTTTTGTTAGTAACAGATTTTTCACCTCTCTTTTTTTAATTTTCGATTGCTATTTAATTTCCCTTCTTCATTTCCCTTTTATAGTAGCACCTACGAAAAGGAAATGGTTTACATTCCACGATTCTTTACAAATACTTATAATAAATCAAATATAATACAAATCTGTTAATAATGATATATGAATATCAAAGGAATAATCTGTATAAAAAAAGGATTCTATATACGAAAAAAGAATTTATATCATTTGTAATATGTTTAACACACTCCCCTTTTCATATAATTACAGCAATTAATTTTGCTATAATTAAAATATAAATCAAATATACGGAGGTCTCTCATGGAAGAAAATCAAGATCATCCAACAATTCAAATGAAAAATAGTAGCATTGTTATCGTAAAAAATTCAGCGAGTATTATATTCGGTTTATTTTTTATTTTACTGTTCTTCGCGAAGCCTTTTCGTAAATCTAAATGTCCAGAATGCAAGAAACGTGAAAAGAAAAAAGCTGTGAAAGAACACTAAAAGGCTTTCCTTTACAGGAAAGCCTTTTTACATACTGATTACCATTTCCTTCATTCTTCTTCATCCTCAAAAAAACCTACTATTTTTTCTTCCAAGATTCTCTGTATCTCTTTCAACCTGTACTATGATTATATATGGTTCTTGATCTAAATAACGAGAATGAGACTTCCTCAGATCAATTACCGTCACTTTATCATTTTCATAAGTTTTCGAGTACGCCTTTATTTCTTCAATCGTACTTTTTAGGCTGTCTTTATTACTAATATAAATATCGTATATCTCAACAACAAAAAAAAGGATGGCATAAGCCATCCTTTTTTCTATAATAAACTATAAAATTATAGTTTGATTACGTTTTTAGCTTGAGGTCCACGGTTGCCATCTTCGATTTCGAAGCTAACTTTTTGGCCTTCTTCTAAAGATTTGAAACCATCAGTTTCGATTGCAGAGAAATGTACGAATACATCGTTTTCGCCTGGAACTTCGATGAAACCGAAGCCTTTTTCGTTGTTAAACCATTTTACTTGTCCTGTAACTGTCATAATTATTTCCTCCTAAGAAAATACATTTTATTATTTAGTCTTCATGTATAAAAAAAGAATCCACACATTATCAAATTCGAAACATAAACTAGTTCTCACATACTTTTCCCCGTTTGTTTTCGGCACTTGATAATATATGGATTGCTTAATTTAATTATTCAACTGGTATTATCATAGCATACTTAAAATAGAATGTACAATCCTTTTTAAAAATAAAGTTTCTAAATTTTAGTATTTCTTATAAAATATAACCACACCTATTCTAATAAGGAGGCGTGTATGACAGAAATAATCCCTAAAAAAACATTAAAGAGAATTGAAAAAGATATTGAAAATAACAACCTTGGAAAAGCAAGAGATAGATTACACGGATTAATCGCTACTTATCCGAATGAATTAGAAATTAGGAAAAAACTCGGTGACATTTACTTTACATTACAATACCCAGAAATGGCTGGACGGTATTGGTATCTTGAAAAAGAGAAAACAGATGTTATGCACGCGGCATGTCTACAATTTGAAAAATCGATGGGAAACGACTCTTATCATATTGTACGTGCTTTAAAATTCAAAGGAGATCGTAACATTATTACAGGACTACACACCGAACGTCCCTTACAGCCATTGCAGAAAAAAGTGATAGAGGAACTAATTGATGATTATGAAGAAACATGGAAAGACAAACTATTTACATGGGGCTGTCTATCATTATTCGCACTCCTTCTTTTTACTGCTATTATTGGTATATTCACTATATTGGATTGGATATTTTAAATAGAAGTGAACGTCCCACAATACGACGACAAATAAAATCACATCCACTTTCCGACAAAGTTTAACAATGTCAGCGACGTAATAATAAATAAGAAAGGTGCCCCAAAAATATTTTTTGGGGCACCTACTTATACCTTTATTTCGTAAACTGTTCTTCTTCTGTGGATCCTTTTAGAGCAGTCGTTGATGAAGTACCGCCTGTAATCACTTGTGCTACTTCATCAAAGTATCCTGTTCCTACTTCGCGTTGATGGCGCGTTGCAGAGTAACCGTATTTCTCTGCTGCGAACTCTGCTTGTTGTAATTCAGAGTACGCTGCCATGCCGCGCTCTTTATAACCACGCGCTAATTCAAACATGCCGTAATTTAACGAATGGAATCCAGCAAGCGTTACGAACTGGAATTTATAACCGTACGATGCAATTTCTTTTTGGAAGCTTGCAATCGTTTTTTCATCTAATTTTTGTTTCCAGTTAAAAGAAGGGGAACAGTTGTAAGCAAGTAGCTTCCCTGGATATTTCTTATGAATTGCGTCCGCAAAGCGTTTTGCATCTTCTAAATTTGGCTCCGACGTTTCACACCAAACGAGATCTGCATACGGCGCATACGCTAAACCACGTGCAATTGCTTGATCAAGACCTGCTTTCGTATGATAAAACCCTTCTGGCGTTCTTTCACCTGTAATAAACTCTTGATCAACTGGATCGATATCGCTCGTAATTAAATCTGCCGCATCTGCATCTGTTCTTGCGACGATAATTGTTGGTACACCCATTACATCCGCAGCAAGACGTGCCGAAATTAAATTACGCACCGCTGTTTGCGTCGGTAATAATACTTTTCCGCCTAAATGCCCGCATTTTTTCTCTGAAGATAATTGGTCTTCAAAGTGCACGCCAGATGCACCCGCTTCAATCATCCCTTTCATTAATTCAAATACGTTTAACTGTCCACCAAACCCAGCTTCAGCATCCGCCACAATTGGGACGAAATAATCTGTATCACCGCTACCTTCCATATGCTGAATTTGATCAGCACGTTGAAGTGTTTGGTTAATTCGTTTTACAACAGCTGGCACACTGTTCGCCGGGTATAAGCTTTGGTCAGGATACATATGTCCAGAAAGGTTCGCATCTGCCGCTACTTGCCAACCGCTTAAATAAATTGCTTTTAATCCAGCCTTCACTTGTTGCATCGCTTGGTTTCCTGTTAATGCCCCAAGTGCATTAATATAATCTTCTGTATGAAGTGATTTCCAAAGCTTCTCTGCACCGCAGCGCGCTAACGTATATTCAATATCAATCGATCCGCGCAGACGAATTACATCTTCAGCTGTATATGGACGTGTTATCCCTTTCCAGCGCGTATCTAGTTCCCAGCTTTCCTGCAATTTATCAATTCTTTCGTTTTTCATATGTTCCATCCCCTTTTCTTGTTTCTTATAAAATTTCATAACCCGGTAATGTTAAAAACGGCATGAACTCGTTATTACGAACAAGGTTTGTAAACAGTTTTGTAGCCTCTTCAAATCTCCCCTTATTAAATGCTTCCTTACCAATCTCTCTTTCTATTTTTGCTAGTTCTTCTTCTTTCAATTCTTCCATCAATTTAAAAGTGATATTACGGCCATCACTGAGCTTTCCACCCTCATGACGAATCCACTGCCATACTTGTGCTCTTGATATTTCCGCTGTTGCCGCATCTTCCATTAAGTTATAAATTGGAGCTGCTCCTCTCCCGCTTAACCAAGATGCAATATATTGAATACCGACGTTAATATTCGTGCGAAGACCACCTTCTGTAATCGTTCCCATCGGTACTTCTAATAAATCCTTTTCTGTTACACGTATTTCTTCACGCTTTCTAAAAATTTGATTTGGCGTTTTCATTATGTGATTAAATACTTCCATTGCAACCGGTACAAGTCCCGGGTGGGCAACCCAAGTCCCATCATGACCGTCTAAAGCTTCGCGCTCCTTATCAGCACGCACTTTCTCGAAAGCTGCCTCATTTGCTTCTGGATCATTTTTAATTGGGATTTGCGCCGCCATCCCTCCGATTGCTGGCGCGTTACGACGATGACACGTTTGAATAACTTTCAAAGAATACGCGCGCATAAACGGCGCTGTCATCGTGACTTGCGCTCTATCCGGAAGTAAAAATTCATTATGATTACGGAAGCTCTTTAAGAAACTAAATATATAATCCCATCGTCCGCAGTTTAAACCAGCAGAATGATCTCTTAGTTCATACAAAATTTCATCCATTTCAAATGAAGCGTGAATCGTTTCTATTAACACAGTCGCTTTAATCGTTCCATTCGGAATACCGATATACTTTTGAGCGAATATGAAAACGTCATTCCATAATCTTGCCTCTAAGTAACTTTCCATTTTCGGTAAGTAAAAGTATGGGCCACTTCCTTTTGCTAAAAGCGTCTTCGCATTATGGAAAAAGTGCAATCCAAAATCTACCAAACTGCCAGACATGTTCTTGCCGTCAACTTGCATATGCTTTTCTTCTAAATGCCACCCTCTCGGACGCACAATTAATACAGCTGTTTTACTATTTAAACGATATTCTTTTCCGTTTTCATTTTTATGTGAGATCGTTCTCACAGCAGCATCTCGTAAATTAATTTGACCTTCGACAGCATTTCTCCAAGTTGGTGCATTCGAATCTTCAAAGTCTGCCATAAAAAGATGTGCTCCTGAATTTAAAGCGTTAATGACCATCTTTCTATCCACCGGTCCAGTAATCTCCACGCGGCGATCCTCTAAATCTTTCGGAAGCTGGGCGATTGTCCAATCCCCTTCACGTATATGCTTTGTTTCTTCTAAAAACGTAGGAAACTCCCCTGCATCAATTCTTTTTTGTTTCTCCACACGCTTTTGTAAAAGTTCCGTGCGGCGTTCATTGAAATTTTCATGCAGTTCCTTTAAAAAACTAAGCGCCTCAGGTGTCAATATTTCGTTGTACGCTGGTAACATTTCTCCGGCCAGTGTAACCCGTGAAGTTTGCGTCGACATATTAGCATCCCCTTTTTAAACTGTCTTATAACAGATTTGATTTTATGTTTTATATTATATAACAAATCTTCAGAAAAGGAAGTTTTTTTTGAAAATTTAATGGTTTTTTTACAAAACTGTGTTTATCCATTATGATTTCAAGCAAAAAAAGAGTCAGTGTTATATAACACTGACTCTTTTTTATTATTTATTCAAAAATTGTTTTAAATAAGAACTGCGCATATTGTTCACGTGTTACTTTCATGTTTGGAGCAAAGTTTCCAGTTCCATCTCCTACAGAAATACCATTTGAACCTACTGCATTAATCGCATTGTATGCCCAATGTCCTTTCGGTACATCTTTAAATCCTTGTGTTCCTTTTACTTCTAATTCATATGCTACTGTAAGCACTTGAGCCATTTCTGCACGTGTTAGTGTATCTTTCGGTCTAAAGTTTCCAGTTCCATCACCGTTAAAGATACCTACCTCTGTTAATACTAAAATTTCTTCTAAGAACATTGTTGATTTTTCATTAATATCTTTGTATGGATTCTCAAGGATATCGCCTTCCTCGAATACTTCACTGAAATCGATAGTACGATAAATTAAAGCAGCTACTTGTTCACGAGTTATGTTATGTCCAAAACCGAACACGCCATTTCCATAACCAAGCATAATTTCTTCTTGTGCTAAAGTTTGAATTGCTTCGTAAGACCAATGTCCTGCTGGTACATCTTTAAAGATAGCCTGACTTGCTTGTTGTGGCTTAGGCTTAGCAGCTACTTCAGCATTCGCTGTAGCGCCTTCAGCACTAAATGCAACTCCACCCATAATTGTTAAAGCTGTTGCTACTTTTAATATCTTTTTCTTCACTGTATTCTCTCCCTAAAAAAAACATATTTTTTTCTAATATAAAGAATTTATGGAAAAGTAACAATACACTTATCCATATAATGTTTGTCTAATTTGTGAACTGTATTTCACATACTTATCTTTATACTTAATTAACAATAAAGTTACTAAATCGTACTTTTTTTCAATAAAAAGTAACTATAATTAACCTATTTTTTCCATAAATACTAACCACGGAACTATGAACAGCAGAATAAATATACAGATAAACAATTTAAAATAAGAAAAAAGCGCGTAATTTCCGCGCTTTTTTTAAAGAAATATGATATATTAATATAATTTTATTTTTCTTGTACTATATTTTTAAAAACTTCCGTTTCATGTTATTCATCTTTCAAATTAAAATTAATAATAGCTTTATATAAAAATGTTGCATATTGCTCACGTGTTACAATTTTATGCGGTTCAAACTTTCCATTTCCTGTTCCTACTATGACATTATTAGATTGCAAGGCACTAATTGCATTTTTCGCCCAGTAATTATTCGGTACATCTTTAAATGTATGCTGTTGCTTCACTTCAAAGGAATATGTCTGTGTAAGAACTTGCGCTACTTCTGCACGTGTAATTGTTTCCCTAGGTCTAAAGTTCCCCTTCTCATCACCTTTAAAAATACCGCGCTCTGTTAATGCTAAAATTTCATCTGGAAACATTGTTGATCTTTCAGAAATATCCTTATAAGGATTTTTTAATGGGCCTTCATGTTTTATATTAAGTGCGCGATACAGTACTGCCGCCACTTGTTCACGTGTTACGTTATCACCTACACCAAACTTTCCATTTCCATAACCTAGCATAATTTTATTATATGCCGCATCTAGAATATAATCATATGCCCAATGGTTTACTGGGACATCGTCAAATACAATCATTTCAGGATATTCTTCTGCTTTTATGTTAGGAACATTTGCACTTACCAATAATCCACCCATAATAGTCGCTGCCGCCATTATACGGAACATTTTTTTCTTCATAGTCCTCGCTCCTTCATTTCCACTTTATTAAAAGTGGAACATAATAGACTAAATTCTTTCCCCATATTACATATGCTGTATTTGCAAGCCCTATGTAATATATTGCATTTTTAACATCTATTATTTTGAAGATTACTAGGAGAGCCAATTCGCTCTCAATTCCAATTGGTATTCTGAATTGCATGCAAATCATTTGAAGAAATATTCTTATCTTTGCGCTCTAGTTTCTCTGTTTGATTTTCAAAAAGGATAAACAAAAGCTTTTGCAAAGATGTTATATATACAATATTCTACTATCTACTAATCAAGTCCTTCACTTATAAAAATTTCACTTTATAGACAAAAAAAGCGCAAATATCATATTTGCGCTTTTTTCGATCTTCATAGATTAATCGTTTGCGTAGAATCTATGAATTGCATTATTTAAGAACTTCGCATACTGTTCACGGGTTACAAGTTTTTCTGGTTCAAATAAAGTGAAACTTTAATCAGTGGGGGTTTTGTTCATCCCCCATTGATTATTAGCTCTCACCAATCGGGCGTTTACGGGCAGCAGGGCTTCCACCTAACTTCTTTGCTCCATCTAAATTTTGAGGTGGGAGTTTTACTGCCCACAAATAGCGGGATAAACCATTACCAGTTCCAACTATAGCTTTATTAGATTGTAAGGTGCTTATCGTATCTTTAGCCCTATCGTTTTCTGGTATGTCAGTAAATGTATGTTTTTCTTTCACTTAGAAAACCTTTATTTCTAAAAACTTCACCTTTCAGACAAAAAAGTACAAGTATAATCTACTTGTACTTTTTTTATACTCTTATTTATTCCCATTTCCCTGGTGAATTATAAATTGCTTGTTGTAAAAACTTAGCGAATTGCCCACGTGTAACGAGCATTTCAGGCTCGAACTTACCATCTCCGGTTCCTACCACGACTTTATTAGACTGCAATGCACTAATTGCATCTCTTGCCCAATAGTTTTCTAGTATATCTGTAAATGTATGCGGATGCTTTGCTTTTAACGTATATGCTTTCGTTAAAATTTGTGCTAATTCTGCACGAGTCAATGTTGCTTTCGGACGGAAATTCCCATTTTCGTCTCCTTTAAAAATACCAAGGCTTGTTAAATGTAAAATTTCGTAAGGGAACATTGTTGATTTCCCACTAATATCTCCATATGGATTCTCTTCAAATGGACTTCTTTTTAAATTGAGTGCGCGATGTAGTACTGCTGCTGCTTGTTCACGTGTTATATTATCTTCTACCCCAAACTTACCGTTTCCATATCCATACATAATACGGTGATATACTAAATTCATAATTTCATTATAGGCCCAATGATCATTTGCTAAATCATCAAATTCTAGCATAATATCAGGTGGAGGTGGAGATTGTTGAATTCCATCTGTATTTGCTGAAACAATATTACAGCTAACAAATATCCCCCCTATTAAAGTTAATGATGTCGCTATCTTTAATAACTTTTTCATCTCTCTCATCCGCCTCTTCCTTTATTTTCCCACTTTTATATTGCACAAAAAATAAGAAAATTCTAAATGCGATAGGAGGTAATTTTTCACACTTCATAATACGTATTTTCTTTTACCACCACTTTTTCATCCTTCGTTTTTCGAAAAGTAAATGCCATTCCTACAAATATAAGAATAATCCCTACAATTTGCATACTAGTCGGTCTAAAACCGGTAAAGATCGTATCTAACAAAATTGCAACAGCAGGATCTAAAAACACTAATACAGAAATAAGTCTCGTCGGTAAATCTCTTAAACTGTCAAAAAACAAGTAATATACAAACCCAGTATGTATAAGACCTGTCGCTGTGATCATCATCCAGTTCATCTCTGTTAATCCTTGAAATTTCCCGAAATCTACGAATGGTAGCAATAAAAATATGCCTAAAAACGTTTGTAAAAAGGTCATCGCATATGCGCTCGTATGCTGAATCCCCTTTCCTAGTAACGTGGTAAAAGCATAAAATAAAGCCGCAAGAAGTGCCCATACCATTCCAGATGACATTAATTTCTCAAGCGACATACTACCGTCCACTCCAGCTACTAGCACTGTGCCGATAAAACAAATAACAATGGACATAACAGCAAATACTGTAAGTCTCTCTTTAAATACGATACTACCGATCATTAATACGATAATTGGAGCGAGATGATACACTGAAATCGCAATTGTAATCGACATGAGTTCAAACGCTTTAAATAAAAACACCCAGTTAAAAACGAGAAATACGCCACATGCTAATATTTGCACAATTTCTTTTTTATTCCATTTCTCATTTTTATATTGTCCTGTCGCAAACCAACATAGCGTTAAAAATAAAGTCGCACAAATACAACGAATAAATACTAATTCAAAAGATGGTAAACCCGTTTGGACAGAAAAAAATCCAATCGATCCGAAAATAGACATCGAAAGGATCATTTTTATAGCCGGCATTGATTTTGAATGAAACAATTTTCTCCTCCCCCTACAATCATCTCTTTATAAACTAAAAATTCTAAAAACATTACATATCATTATATATCACAATTGAAAAACTGTAAAAAAATAGAATGTAAAGAGTAGAATTCACACCAAATTTTCATAATAAAAAAATCATCCTTTATTTCTTATAAAGGATGATTTCTTTGCTATTTATTCAGAGGAATTTCACTATATACAAACTTAAATATACTATTTTTGAAGAGTAAATTGTGAAACAATCTGCTTTAATCCTCCTGCTACGCTATGCAGATGCTCAATTGAAACTGAGATTTCTTGAACTGATTTTTCTTGCTGATGAATAGACTCTTTTACCCTATCAGTTCGATCAGATGATCTTTGGGAAATTTGAGCCATGTCTTCTGCAGAAGCAGAAATCTCCTCACTACTCGCTGCAATTTCATCTGTAGACATAGATACAGTTTGAATTTGATTAGATACTTGCTGCACTTTTTCAGTGATTTTTCCAAATACTTTTTCTGTATTCATCACTACTTGTGTACCTGCCTGTACCTCATTATCTACTTTCCCCATCATGTCTACCGTATGGTTCGTTGTTCCCATAACTTGAATAATAAGTTTCTCAATTTGTTTTGCAGAATCACTAGATTGTTCTGCTAATTTTCTTACTTCATCTGCCACAATTGCAAATCCTCTACCACTTTCTCCAGCACGTGCAGCCTCAATTGCGGCATTTAATGCTAATAAGTTAATCTGAGAGGTAATACCTTGCATAACATCAATGATTTTAACAATCTCTTCTGATTGTTCCTTCATAGTCTCAACTTGTTTGACACCGCTATGTACTGAATTTTGGATTGTATCCATCTGTTGAATCATTTGTTTCATTAATTTGTTACCACTCTCTGCATCTAATGCTGATTGAGCAGACAATTCATTCACAGAGGATGATGTATTCACTATACTCTGCATTCCTTGTGTCAACTCTTCCATCGCACCCGCAGTTTGCTCCATTGCTTGCATTTGACTCTCTGCACCATTTGCAACTTCTTCAATATCTATAGTGATTTTCTTCGCTGCACCACTAGATACTTCCGATGCAGATACTACTCCGTCTGCATGTTGGAATAAAAGCTGAATATTATTATCTACTTCTTGCATATTTGCTCTTAGCCCTGCAATCATCTCGTTAAAATCACTTACTAATAAGCCCAATTCATCTTTAGCATTATAATCACCATATACAGTTAGATCCCCTTCTTTTGCTCTTTCCATCATACGACTAACCGTTTGTAAAGGAGCAACTATAAGCTTGCTAATAATATAACTTACTATACATATAACGATTGTAGTAACTACTGCAAGAATGATAAAAGTAATAACGGACTGATCTATCATTTTTTGAGAATCTTTAAATACTTGATCAGCTAAGTTTGAAACATATGCTTCTAGATCTACCGCATAACTAGCTAACTCTACTCCCTTTGGTTTTAATTCCTTATGAAATTCGTTTACCAGCTGGGGTTCGTTTGTCACCTTCGCTTTTTCAAACAACTTTTTATATGTATCCATATAACTTGGCAAAGATTTCTTCATCTTCTGAAACAGTTCATCCTCTTGCTTACTTAAATTAACGCCATCATCATATTCTTTTAATAAAGAATCATATTTCTTTAGATCCTTTTCAACATTACCAATAATCCCCTCTTTATTTGTCCCCTCATTTTGTGACACTGTAATTAATTCTAGTAAGTTATATTCTAGTGAATTTTGTGTACGAAGCATCCCTTCTAATAAAATTGCTGAATTTTGATAATCATCTACGACAATTTCCGTATCATACTTAATCTGATTAATTGAATTAACTGCTACACAACTCATAATTACCATGCCCAAAACTGCTAATGAGATAAGCGAGAGTAATTTATGTTTCACTTTTAAATTTTGTAAAAAATACATATTTCACCTTTATTCCTTTATATATAGATTTTTAGAATTTTATAGCTTATTATTTACAAAATCACAATAAAAAGCAATGATAAATATTCCCATTCTCAAACTTATATTTTTATAGAAAGAAAGAAGTAGCATAATCGCTACTTCTTTCTTTCTTTTTTCTGTTTTTCATATTGTTCAAACGTATGAATTCTTTCGAAAATTGGTGGATGTGTATATAAGAAAAACTTCACTAACGCAGGCGGATTCACTTGGCTTAAACTTGTTTTTGATAAATATTGAAAAGTTTTCACACCTGATTTTCCATCTTTCGTCATGTCTAGAGCGTATTGATCTGCCGCCCGTTCCTCTATACGAGAAACGTAGTTTGTTGCTGGTTGTGCTGCAAAAGATAATAAAGAGGAAATTAAGAAAAATAAAGGTAAAATTGAGAAACATGCTAATTTTGGAATTTGCAGTGTATCTCCCCATTTTCGAATACACATATTTATAATACGACTAATTAAATACATACCTATAAACGATAGCAACACATAGCTCGCAACGCCCCAATATATATGTTTCATTACGTAATGTCCCATTTCATGAGCCATTATAAATAAAATCTCTTTATCTTTTAATTGCTTAAGCGTCGTATCCCACATTACAATGCGAGAGTTAAGGCCAATTCCCGTTACGTACGCATTTAACGAATTCGTTTTTTCCGACATATTTACTTCATATACGTGCTTAGCTGGAATATCAGCTTTATCTGCCATTGTCAAAATTTTCGTTTCTAATTCTTTATTTTTTAGCGTCGAGAAATCATTGTAAAGTGGATCAATAATAACAGGTTGCACGAACGTTAAAAAGATTGTAAATGGTACAGAGAGCGCCCATCCTGCTAACCACCATCTCTTCGGGAATTTACGGATAAGCCATAAAAGAACTGTAACAATGAGTAACATAGTCGCATAATTCACCCAAAAATCGATAACATGATCTTTTATCCAGCTTTGTGTACTTTGCGTGGAAATGCCGTAATCAACGGACACTTTACGCCCGATCCACTGCATCGGTAATGCAAGAACTGTTGTTAGTAGTGATAAATAAAAGAAATAAATCGCAACTTGTAAGACATTTATTTTGGTCGTTTCCTTCGACCATTTCTCAAACTTTTTTGAAATACCGAGCACGAGTACAAATAATAAAATAATCCATTCAAGAGGCGTCGCTAAAAAGAACAGTAAATTTTTCACACGCGAATAATCTTGACTTAGCGTAAGCTCCCTCGCATTCATAAAAGTTTCTGGATCTGCACTCGTTCCTTTATACATGTCCGGAATGAGTTCATGATTCCATCCAAATAAATACCAATATATAAGTAACGCAAACCCAACGTACAAAAAAAGCGACCACCCAATAACTTTCCTCACGCTATTCCCTCCTCTATGCTGCCTGTCTATTATTATTGTAAGTTCGTACTTTCAAAATTAGAACAAGCTAATCGTGATAATTGTTCTAGCTCGTTCAATTTACATAAAAAAACTCTTCTATTACAAGAAGAGTTTCACCGGCTCATAATCTAGTATAAGAAATGTACTTACAAACAAGTGCCTTTTACATATCGTATATATTCATAGTCCTTAAAATCCTTCTTAAGGAAGTACATCTATTAACAAACTAAAATCTTGCAAAGAAAATGAACTATATTTCATAATACCTTGTACAGTTAAAAGTAAAATAAGACCCATCACACACATATAATTAATACTTTCTTCATGCTTTTTCTCAGCAACTACTCCGCCCGTTATGCATAGAACCCCTAATAAATGGAGCGCTAAATACATAAAGAAATACGCTTCCTCCCAGCGAAGAATAACATTGACTGTCGTTATCAGCACTATACTAAGCACAATCAAATAAAAAAACTTATTTGATGATATTGTTTCATTCATATAATTTTATACATCCCTTTCAAATTTCGAATTAATGATGTTTCAAAGCTATAAAGTAAATGATTGTTTTCATGCCATAAAACAAAAGGAAAGCCACCATTACTTTCTCGAATACTTTATGAACCCACATATACTTCTCTTCATTTTTTTTGAAGATGCGCTTCATCATTTCTTCTACAATTAGACCAAATATTAGTAAAACCCCTAACACAATAAGAAGAGAAATAATATTTTCTTTTAAATGAGTACTAGAAAATAAGTAATACTCTGGAAACGCAATTGTATCTACTACAGGTTGTAACCAATGACAAACGCTTTTATCACACATATCTGTAAGAGACGTAGACTCTATAATGTCTTTCAATATTTTTTCAAACGTTTTCTTCATCTTACTTACCGCCCACTACATCTGAAAAACTCTTTTCCTGCTCTACATATATAGCCGGCATTTCTTTATTCCAATATTTGCGGTTAACAAATAAAAAGATGAGTACTAAGTTTAATCCCGTTATAAAAATAATAAGTCCTGGAAAGAACGTCGTATAGTGCGAAAAATCGGCAAAACTCATTATCTTTTCTCTACTTACTAAAAAAGAAGAACTAAGCACAAGGGCATTGTTTAACATATGAATAGCAATTGGCATGAGCAAGCTTTTCGTACGAATATATACGATTGATAGTACGACGCTAAACACAACTGCACCAAGGAAATCAACATGTAAGCAAGCAAATAAAAGTGCTACAACGACCATTGCTATACTAGTACCCCATTTCGCTGCAAAACGCTGTAGTAAAAATCCTCGAAAAACAAATTCTCCGACAATAGGCGCGATAAATACAACCCTAATAAATTGAAATACATATCCCCCGGTACTATCTATAATCGGTTCATGCAAGGCATTCATAATAAAATCTGGTGTAATCCATGCAAAGCTGTACATATATAAAATAAGATAGCCGTAACTAAACATACAAAGCATAATCGCGATGTACAAAACTTGCACTAGGTTAAATGTTTCGTTTCTATTAATAAATAATGAAAATGAAACACGATGCTTTCTATATCCGTAAAAAATCCATATTATTGGAAGGATATAAAATATAAGCATATTTATAAAAGATGAATTTTGTATATGAAATGTACTTTCTAGCAATTCATTACTGCTTCGTGCTATTAAAATTAATAGTGCAAATACAATTAAAAAATATCTAGCTCGCATCGTTTGAAACGGATTCACATTCATCTCCTCCCCATGTTACTTTTATCATATCATTTGAATCTTAATTTTTTGTGAAAGAAAACCTTAAAATTTCCTTAAAAATTCCATAAGTTACAAAAAGATGATATGATATTCGAGGAAATTAGGAGGGATTCATATGTATCACGCAAATATTCTACTCATTGATGATGAAACAGCAATTTTACAATTACTAACTACCATTCTTGAAAAAGAAGGTTTTTCTCATATTACAACTGCAACATCTGCGGAAATAGCCTTATCTCTCACCGAGCAAAACAATTACGATTTAATTATTTTAGATGTAATGCTTCCTGGACAATCCGGTTTTGACATTTGTCCAATCATTCGCCAAAAAACGGATTGCCCTATCTTCTTCCTAACAGCAAAAACATCTGATGTAGATAAAATTTCCGGATTTTCATACGGTGCGGATGATTACATTACGAAACCATTTAATCCACTAGAAGTAGTCGCTCGTATGAAAGCTCAACTCCGAAGACATATGAAACAAAACATACAAGAACAAAGAATATACTCCTTTTCTTTTGGGAGATTTGAAATTGACCAACATTCTGCGGAACTAACAGTAGATGGAAATGTTGTCGAATGTTCCGCTCAACTCTTTCAACTACTACTATTCTTTTGTGAGAATCCGAACTACGTATTTTCGAAGGAAGAATTATATGAAAAAGTTTGGGGAGCACCTGCCTATAATGGAGATGATAATACTGTTATGGTTCACATTCGAAAACTACGTGAAAAAATTGAACAAGATCCAAGTAAACCAGAATACATAAAAACAGTTCGTGGACTTGGCTATAAGTTCATTACAAAGTAGGTTAAAGATATGAATTTTAATAAACGACTTATAATCCAGTTTATTTTACAACACGTTTTTGTCTTAGTTACGTTACTTATCGCAGTAATTGCTTCTTTTTCTTATTTAATTTTTCTTCTTAATAGTACTTTATATGAACCTAATATTTCTGATTATGATACCTTTACAATCTCCGAATATATTTCTTCTGAAGACAATAACATTACTTTAAAATCTGAGGTAAAAGATTTAATAACAGAAAAGAGTGATTGGCTTCAAATTGTAGATGAAGATGGAAAGGTCCTTTACAACTTTAATACGCCTAACGATGTTCCGACCTCTTACACAAAGACATCCTTACTTACGTATTTACAGAATAGTAACAACAATATTTATAAATTTAACTATTGGGAAATTAAATTAGAAAAGAAACCAGTGATCGTTATTTACGGTGCCAAACTAAAAAGTAATGCATTACTAAAAACGATACAACAAGGACACCCTTCTTTGTCATTAAATGAATTTGCATTAACTGAACAAGAAAAACAATTACTTTCTAAAGAAAAAGCAACACTGCAAATATTTAATAACAATGGCGAAGAAGTTTTTTCCTATCCAACTGGGAAGAAAAAAACATTTTCGGCTATAAAAACGGCTCTTAATGAAAAAGAACCGTGGAATTATAAAGAAAATACATCTAGTTTTTACGATTCAAATAGCGGTCATCTCGTCGTTGTATCCGCCCCAAACGTTCATTATTATCCAGATGATGAATTAGATGATATATTTACCAAGAAACTTCTAATCGGATGCAGCTTAATCCTCCTTATTGTGTTTGTTTATTTAGTCATTCTTTCAATTTGGTATGGAAATAAGTTTGGAAAGCCTTTATTACACACGATGCGCTGGCTTAAAAACATAGCCGGAGGAAAATATGAAGAACCTGTTAGTAAAAAAGGCAAACCAGTTCGGTTTCGGCGCTCCGGTAAAGAAAAATGGTCGTTCCGTATATTCAAAGACGTTACAAACTCACTAGAGCACCTTTCTATTACTTTGAAAAAGAACGATGCAATGAGAAAAGTACTGCAACAAACACGTGAAGAGTGGATTACCGGCCTGACGCATGATCTAAAAACACCGCTTAGCTCTATATACGGCTATGCATTATTACTAGAATCGAAGCAATATAATTGGACGGATCAAGACATTGAAAAATTTGGCCATGTAATGAAAGAAAAATCTCAATATATGACTACATTAATTGACGACTTAAGCTTAACATATCAATTAAAAAATGATACGCTTCCTGCGCAACACGTAAATGTTGAAATTAATCAGTTCGTCCGAAAAGTACTATTACAATTTATTAATAACCCGACACTACAAAATCAAAACATTGAATTCGTGCCAAGTTCAAGCAAAATCCAATATTTTATTGAAGAAAAATGGTTCCAACGTATTATCGAAAACCTACTCGCAAACGCTGTAAAACATAATAATGAAACGACAAACGTAATCGTAAAACTTTCGCAAAATGCAAATTCATTTACACTATCTATTTCAGATAATGGAAAAGGCATGGATGATAAAACGAAAGAACTTCTATTCGAGCGATATTACAGAGGAACGAATACAGAAGAAAGCAACATCGGAACTGGACTTGGTCTCGCCATTACAAAACAGCTCGTTCATGCCCATAACGGAACGATTTTCATTGATAGTGAACTTGGAAAAGGAACGACGATTATACTTGTGTTTCCGTTTAGTTCGTAGAAAAGGCGCTATATGGCGCCTTTTTTTCTTTTCTGGGGGAGTTCCACGGTAAATGAAATTATATCGGCGCAACTCAAAATATATCAGCGATTTTTCAAATATATCGACCGTAACTCGAAATATATCAGCGATTTTCAAGATATATCGATTTGTCGACAAAAATCGTCAAATGTAGCAATCTATATTATAAGAGGATCTGTGTTTCATACTCCTTACAAAAAACAATTCAATATTCCCCCCCGTATTACGGATAAAAAAGCGAACCTCTCTGGCTCGCTTTTCCTCCTATTATTTCTTCTTCACTGGTATCCAAAGCTCAACTTGAGCGAACTCACTTTTATCTGCATGGCAACGCTCATCGTATTGTTCAAACTCTGTAACTCCGCAATGTTCATATCCTGAATGCGGAAACCATTCTGAGAATACTGCATTCCACGTTTGGTGAATAGACGATACCATTTCTTCATGAGGAACTTTTGGCGTTGTAAATACTGCATATGTCGCCGCAGGGAATGTACGCTTTGCAACTGCATTTGGTACATTTTCAAAGTCTGTAACTTCCATTCCGATAATATAAGTGAAGTCCCCTGTTTCTAAATTAAAATCAGTACATAATCCAAGTTCTACCCATTGGCTCGTATCTTTACGATTCGGAATCGTCGTTCCAAGATCTTTTTGTAAATATTCTTGCCAAAATACTGGGATATCTTGATGGTTTTTTCCTTCTTTACTTGTCGTCTTCAGCTCATAACCCGCCATTAAAAATTCTGGTTTATTTACAATACGATATTCCATTTGTATGCCCCCTAAATATGGATTTAATTTTCTTTGTTTTACATTCACTCTATAATACATTGGTGTTTCAATTTCTTGTTTTCGATATTCACTTGGTGTCATTTGAAATAATTTTTTAAAGGCTCTCGTGAACGTTTCGTGAGATTGAAAGCCATGCTCAAATGCGATATCAATAACTTTTTCATCCGTATGAGAAAGTTGATAAGCTGCCCGGGCTAACCTCCTCTTTCGAACATACTCCATTACTGTATCGCCTACTAACGCCTGGAATACACGATGAAAATGCGACTCAGAAAAACCTGCAACACGTGCTAAATTACGCAGCGTTTGTTTTTCCATTACATCTTCCTCAATATAATCAATTGACCTTTGAATTTGTGTTTCATAGCTTTCCATCTCTGTTCACCCGCCTTATATGTATTATGATAAAAGAGAATCCTATCCAATTCTTGACGTTTTTTACTATAATTCCATAAAAAAATGTAACTTTTTTATATGTATTTCGTTGTTATATATGAAGGGAGGGAAATGTAGTGAAACGCAAACAATCATTAGAAGAAATTTACTCAGAGCATATGCAAGATTTATTTCGCTATCTTCTCTCCCTAACCGGAGATTCTCATAGTGCTGAAGATCTCATGCAAGAAACATTTTACCGGATGCTCGTCCATATTGACTATTATAAAGGAGAAGAAATTAGGCCGTGGTTATTTACAATCGCCTACAACGCCTTTATCGATTGGTACCGAAAAGAAAAGAAGTATAAAACAACGCAAATTGAAGAATTCCATTTACCAAATGTGCCAAGTACAGAGCACTCTTATTTCGTAAAACATGAGATTGCGAGTTGGTTAGACAGCTTATCTTCCCTTCCCCTTGAAAGACGAAATGTCCTGCTACTACGAGATTACTACGGATTCTCGTATAAGGAAATAGCAGAAATGACTGGTCTCACACTAGCGAAAGTAAAAATTGAGTTACACCGAGGAAGAAAAGAAACGAAAAGCATAAAGGAGTGATACAGATGGGTTGTGCAGAGTTTAAAAAACTGTGGACGAAATACGAAAAAGGAACGCTCACACATGACGAACAAGAAAAGTTAGAAAGTCATATTGAGACATGCAAAGAGTGTGAAGTGCATTTGGATGAGTTGCTTGCGAAGACCGAACCCGTTAAGAAAAGGTTACCGCCAAAAGATCTTAAAGTTCCTTTTTGGAGGATTAAGTGGAAACATCGATTACAAACAGTTGGTTTTATACTAGCAATTTGTATCGTTATATATATGATTGGCGGGGTATTATCTGCCTTTTACTTTCAAGCTGATAATGATAAAAGGCTAAAAGAAATAAGAGATGTTCCTTCTCTTGCGCTTGAAGCAACTATCCCAAATAGCCGCGTCATGGGGGGCGGAACAAGTGTAGAAGCTTTCTTTCGAACAAACAGCCAATTTGATTTAGTCAAAACGATTGGTAAAAAAGAAATGCCACTCGGTACAATAGAAACGAACAGCTTCTTATCTTCTTTAAATATCACACATAAATCTTGGGTGAACATGCACTATCAACCGAACATCCACTTTGTTCATCCAAAAATAAAACAAGGTGATTATTTGAAAGAAGCATCTAAAAAGGTTTGGGATACACTTGCAAAGGTACATGAGGGAACCGTTGCAGAAGTAGCAATATCTTTTGACAAACCTTACACTTTACAGGAATTAGAACCACTTTTATATGGCGTATTCGAAGCACAAGAACTCCCTCCAACTCCTGTATGGTACGCCTTAGATACGGGACAAGAAAGAATAAACGAAGAAGATTTCATCCTATCTGGGGACGAATTTATAGGATTTCCAGAACATATAGGATTCCTTGATGATGAAACAGAAAATCTGAAAACACAAGAGGCTAAAGTTATTGAAATGATGCGTATTCTTTCTGCGCATGAAAAAACTGTAAGTAAAGTTGCTATGCTACCTGAGGGTCAGCTGAACTTAGATAAACGTTATAAATATGTAAAAGATAACGGCGTAAAAGTATACGGCATTGTCATTACTGGGCCGTCGAAAGAATTATTAAAATTACAAAACTCCCCGCACGTACGTTATGCGACTCTTGGAGATATTGAGGTTTGGAATTGGTTTGATTAGTGAAAATAAAAAGGTTGCGTAGAAAATAGCAGCTATTTTCTACACAACCTTTTTAATAATTTAAAACCTATATTTCACTAACAGAATCCGTGAATAAAGCGTGGAATACGTTAACTTCCCCCATACGTAAACATTCCGTTTCTATATCAGGAATTGTAGTTCTAGCAACCTCTCGTTCTACTCTTACAAATCCTTTTGTATTCATTAGTTTTTCAAATTTACAAATGGTATCCATTTCTATATCAATGATTTCAAAAGCCCACTCTCTTAACTCTTCATCATATGTTGTTTTTAATACGTAGTAATAATAATATTTATCAAGTAAGCTAACAAAAACCCCTAAATCAAGGCGCTCGCCTCTTGATTTTCTTATCCAATCAATATCATCATTTAACATCGGTTCTTTTCCGTTTAGTAACACATTATATTCTAGACAATTATATAGGTTTAAATCTGTATAGTCTGACACGTGATAATCACAAAATGTTGACTCGATTAAAGACAAAATTTCCTTTTGAGAGCTTTCGTTTTTTATAAAACTCTCTTTTAAGGATACAAACTTTTTATGCTCTTTGGACTCCTCGTACAATCCCTCTTCTTTCACAATATTTTTCGGAAAGAATTTGTAAACTGTTTCTTTTAATTCACTCATCATTTCAGGTTTTGCCGTTTTAACCATTCTGTAAATCCTCCTATGCTAAAAAGAATTCTCACCGCAATAAAGAATTATAACCTAAATATGTTATTAATTAACAAATAAATTATATTAAAATAAGCAATATGATTCAATTCTGTTTTTTAAAAATTTTTCTGTTATAATGGATGATTCCGAACATTTTCTTTATCATAATATGAAAATTACAACAAAAAACGACAAAAATCTTTAAATTACCTTAAAAAATATAACAATCCATATATAAAGAACGAAAGATTCTAAAGCGATTATTGAAAAATATATTATTTTTGTCACATTAAAAATTAGTACTTTTTTCACAAATTATTTTTGATGGAAAACTTTATAAAAAATTTTTTTTACTATAAAAGGTATTTCTCTGGTAAAATATTATAGTCTCGTAAAAATGTAACACATTTCCATACGAACAACCCTTTAAAGCGAAAAGGTGTCATCATAATTGATGACACCTTTTCCTATTACAAATAAACTAATTAGAAATCACTTTCACATACATCCCTCTTATCGCCTTTTCATAAGCGATATCGCTCATCTGTCTTATTTTTTCCGATACAACAGACGATCGAACAACTTCACCTTCACGAAGTAATGGAGGATCAATAAGACGCACTTTATTTTTCTGATGTAGATCATACTCATTTCTATCTTCTTTTACTTCTATACTTGGATGAACTTTTCTTAATAAAGCATCTACTTCTTGATCTTTACATAGCCGCAATTTCGTAATAAGCTCATGATCTTCAAGAAGAAAATCATCTGGATGGATTATCTTTTTATGAAGAGCTAATTTTAACGTCTTAGCTAACATATCGTTTCCATAAATATTCATTGGTTTCATAAAGAAATCAATTACTTCTTTGTAATACGTCTTCGTAAACCATTCTGCAATTTCAATATTTTGAAGAACCATTTTCCCATCTACTTCGATTAAGTCCTCTAAAAAACTATGAACTTCTTCTAAAGAAATATATCCATATGTAAACATATCCCGTAATGTGTAATCCACTCGGTCTGCACATAATTCTGGCGCAGATTTTTCAAGTAATGTCCACTTCGAATCATCTAACAAAATATCTTCATAGTTATAACCATGTTTTGAAAGAATCGCCGGGATTTCCGAGTTTTTCACGACAGCACTAAATATTTCTTCATGATAACTTTCATTTTCGTTATCAAAAACATAATCAATCACATGAGAAAAAGCAGTATGCGATACGTCATGCAGTAAACCAGCAATCTGTTCTTCTACTGAACCACCAAGCTTTTTAATTAACAACATAGCACCAACTGAATGATCAAAACGTGTTACATTCCATTTCTCATTCATTAAGTAACTTGCTCCGGCTTGATGAACCCCTTTCAGCCTTTGTACAGGTTTACTTAAAATTAATTCTTCTAACACTTTATCTACTTTAAACTCACCGTATATGACATCTGATATGATCACTTAAAATCCCCCTTTTCGAGCAGAGTCTTCTATTTGTTTTAATTCATTTGTTTTTATTGAGCGCTCCTTATATGGAGCCTTTTTTCATTTTTAAAAATAGAGAGCACTCAGCTCTCTATTTCACAATCCTATTCAAATGTAACTTCAACCTGCACAATCTCGGATCTACTTCCCAGTCTAAGCGGTGGTCCCCAGAATCCAAACCCAGAAGAAACAATTGCGTGTAATGCACCTTTTTGTGCGTATCCCCAGTCTAGTTCGTACATTCTTCTCGTCACAATATGGTTCGGCGCCATTTGTCCGCGGTGCGTGTGACCGGATAATAATAAATCAACGCCGGCGTCCGCTGCTTGTTTTAATTCAAATGGCTGGTGATCCATTGCAATAACAGGAAGCGATTTATCTACCGTACTCATTAGATTTTCAAAGCTTTGACGATCACGCTCTGTTTTATCTCTTCTTCCAACGAGATAAAAATCATCTTCAATTGTAATGACTTCATCTAAAAGAATACGAATATCAATCTTATCCATCTCTTGTAAAAACTCAGGAACAGCTCGGCCGTAATATTCATGGTTTCCTAACACACCATATACGCCTAATGGAGCTTTCATCTGTTTCATGATTGGCCCCATATTTTTTTGAATGAATACACCCGGATGATCGTCGATAATATCACCAGGCAGTAAAATAATATCTGGTTTCATTTCATTTACATGACGAACGAGTCTCTTTAAATGAGCAACTCCAGACAGTTTACCGAAATGCATATCAGAGGCCATCGCAATGCGTAAACTTTTACGTCCCTCTACTTTTTTCGGTATGTGCACTTCGTACTTTCTTACTACTGGACTATATGCGTTGAATACTCCATATGCAAAGATAAAGATGAATACGAGTAAAACGACCGTTCCTGTCCAAATAATTGCCGTCTCTTTCTCCACTGAAAACTGTAATAATAAGACGGCAATATCGGCTAACGGCAATAACATAAGCGCGTATTGTATAACCGCAAACCAAATTGAACCGACCGTTCGCAGGAAAGGAAGGAATTTAAACACTTGTACGAGAATGTACGCATATGAAATAAATCCGACTATGAAAGCGTAATATCCCCAAGATTCCCAGCCGAACACCGTACTGAGCCAAACCCATCCGTTCCAGCCGATGTAAAACATGAGTAGTGTGTATACAATTAAAATAGTGAATATATTGAGATAACGAAAATTTTTCACTGCTAGCCTCCTTATTGATTTCTTCTATTATATCTTGTTATGTGCCAATAACGTAAATATTAAGCATTCCAAACGGACCGTAATAAGCTGCTTTATCTGCTACAGCACAAAGTTATTTTTACAGGTTTTCTTTATAGTAACCTGCTATTTATGATCCTCTTGCATTAAATCGGACATTTTTTTGTAACTGATATATTAAAACCACCTTTTCTTAGAATTAGTTTTTTTCGGTCTATAATCCGTATATCCTTTTTTATACACCTTATAATATCCATCTACAAAAACCGCCGCGTCCGGAATCCATCCTATCCCTCCAACAGCTTTACTACCAGTGAATAGCGCTCCTTTGACCGCTGATTTCGCTATATTTTTCATTATTTTCACTTAATTATAAGAACTACTTTTTATAAAATCCCACTGGCTATACCAACACACCTACATAGAAAAACAGTCTGCAAGAACGGTAAGTGGTGAGTAGTTTACTGACGAGAAGATTCATAGTCAAATATAATACATGATAGTATTACCAAAAATACTACACCACTATATTGTATAGCAAGAGGAATACCATTTAAAACAGACGCTAATATGTCTGTAAATGTAACAATACAAAGTAGTGTAAGTATCGTTAACATAAGTGCAGCTGAAAATAAGAAACCTTGTTTGATACATTTAAAAATCCAGCCGATTCCAATACATATTAAAATTATACGTACTGGATACTTTAAAAGTATCGAAAATAAATTATCTACACTATTAAAATTCATCATCAAATTCACCAAGATCACTTTCTGGATTTTTTATTATTTTAACGCTAGTTTTTATATGTTTGTTTATTTCCTTTGTATACTGCCTATCCAAAACATAAGCATTTTCTATTAATCTAACGCCCACAAATGCTTTGAGACCTAATTTTAACCTGCTTTTCTAGCAGCTTTATTCACATATTCCTTGTTATAGGCTGGCCTATTTTGCTGTTTATAATTATATTTACCTGTAGAATACCAAAGATAAAACCCTGCGTATAAAGACAACCCTTTCTCTTAACATTGCAATTCTCTTTAAACGTTCGCTCACATTTATCCCCTCATGTATTAAGTAACTCAACATAATACAGCGTATCATCCGTCTGAAAATACATAACAGATCCGCGGCTATAATAAGTAACAAATTGAATTGTCTCACCTAGTTCATTACAAGGATTACTATCATACACATGATTATTGTTTAAATCATAAACAACCAACTTTTTATCTTGAGTAATGAATACTACTTTATCTTGAGCAACCGCAAAACTTTCCGACCATATTTCCCTAATTAAATTTATTTCATTCCATGACATATGAATTTTTTTATCTTTCATTTGAACTAAAGGAAATTCTGAATAATAATAGAGCCAAACGTCTCCATCTATAACGTTCATTGCATAACAATCATCTATAGGAGGTACATTAAACCTTTCTACATATTGATCATAATTATTAAAAATCAAGTGACCTGTAGAGTCAAAAGCAACTATCCCGTTTACTCCAATTGGGCACTCTCCGAAAACCCCTTCATCACAATAACTAACCCATATATCTTCATTCACATCAACCTGACAATCTTGAATCCCTTCGCCGGCATAAAACTTACAATGTTCACTTCCGTCCGAATTATAAATAACCGCATTATCATCTTCATAATTAAATATAAGTAACCATTTCTCTCCGATTCGTTGCATACATCGCACAGATTCAACATCGATATCTACGTTTAAATTGAATTTACTTATATTCACATTATTTTTATCCAAATAAATAATACAAGATCGATTCTGATTGTCTTGTACTAGTAACATTACATTTTGTTTATAATCCAAACTCATTTTTTTAAATTGATAAGCTTCAACAATATCCTTAAAACTTACTACCTCTTTACATACAATATCTTTCATATAGATGAAAATCCTCTCATTGATTCTAAACATAAAAAATAAGCGTCAAACTTCTATACTTTTAATAAGTTTGACGCTCGCTCTCAATTGTTATTTTAAATACTACCCTTTCATTCTCCTAATCCCACTCCCAGATTGGTGCGGCAGAAAAACCTTCAAGACTCATTTCCATTAAATTTAAAAGTATTTAAAAATGAAGAAAGCTGACTTTTAATACTAAGTATATATTCATGGAATTCATATATATAACAACTTAGCGTGCTATCTCCTTCAAGCTCTTTAAAACTAACTGAAATTTTGAAAGATGTATCAATATCCAAGTGACAAGTTAAAGATAACTCATTTGATTCTGATTTAAAATGTACTGTTCCAGATCCCAAGGTATATATTTTTTGAAGGTCTTTGTAAAAGTGATATATATCATTATTGTCAAAATAAAATGATGTCGTTTTCACTTTAAAACCAGAACAGCCTAGTTCACATTCTCCTTTGAAATAAGCTCCACCAAAATAACTATCTCCTTCATTTGCAAAGTCAGTTATAACAACCTTGATGAAATTATCATCCTGCTCGCCTATATGGAAACATTCCATTGTTTATACCTCCTACACATATCAGCTTAGTTAGTAAATAACTAATTTAAACTATACTTGCAAAACTTATAAATGCATAAGTTTTGCTAATCTCTTATTGGTAATGAAAGTGTCTGACCTTTTTTCACGTTAGAATTATAATGATAGTATAGCGTTTATCCTTATGTTTTTATAGCCAACAAAATATTCGTTTCCCTTTAACAGCATATATTGTTTGATCCCTTGAAAAAATATACTCAAATTGAATAGGATTTCCATCGCTATCTACTGTTAACAGCGTTTCTAATTTTTTATTTACAAGTGAATATGTATGTATTTGATTGTTATCTACACCAAAAATAATATAATTTTTTACTTTTAAATATAGTGATGTATGATTCAATGTTGTTTCATACAGAATAACTTGTTCGCATCGTTCTTTATTAATCTGTGTGAATGTATACGTTCCTTGCTCGTTATAGTAAGACATTAAAATATCACCTGTCTTCTGTATATGTATCGCTGTACAATCACAAATAGATTGCTTTATTGAATTATTAAATTCATTAGTAATTAAATCGCCATTCTTAGAGAAAATAGCTAATCCGCTCTTTTCAAATTTATTAATATCATATATATTTTCCCAATCTATCGAATCAAACTCTTCATCTGAAATAAACAATTCCTCTACAGAAGTAAATATACCTTCTTCACTATACCCAACCAATAAATGTTCTTCTTCATCAACTTGAAAATACTTTATTCCATTTCCTAAGTAATATGAAGCAACGATGTTTCCTTTTTTATCAAAAATTGTAGCCGTTGTATCTTCCTTTTTCTCAACGAAACTTTTAACCAAAATCCAATTTTCTCCTAAAGGTTGAATGAAGTTAAAATATTGATTATTTTCTATAGTATATTGTTTCAAAACGCCAGATTTCAACGAGTGTATAATTTTATAATAATAAGTTTCTGTAACCTTTTTATCCAATACTAAAATTATAATATCTTGTTTATTTCCCGTTGTAATGCAGAGAATTTCCCCTTCTACACATGAAAAATCCATCCGCTGATTAAATACTAGTTTTCCCACAACTAACAAACCTCCAATGAATCAATAATAATCTAATTCCTATCACTCCTGGAAACCTTCTTTTTATTTATACCTTTACAATCGATCCAAGCTGCTTCCCATCACTGAATGTTGCTGTTACAGACTTTATTTCTTTTCCATTCTCTACAACTTTAACACTTATACGGTTTCTAAAACTATCATATGTGCAAGATTTACTTCTTCCATTTTGTAATGTCGCGTTTAAAATGTTAGTGCAAATGAATTAAAATATTTTCTTATACGAATAAACATCAAACAAGGTGTACTATCTATCTTATTTGCGATGAATGAATAATGGAAATACAAGAAATTAAACCCATAAAATAACTTTCCTTCATTACCTATTCCCCTTAATATACCGATCAGTAGCATCAATTTTTCCCTGAAAATCCTTATCCCAAAAACAAAAAAATGCAGCCCCTATACATATTCATATAGGGACCGCACCTTATTATTAAATAACAAAATCCTCTGGAATAAACACTTTCACTTCTCTCGGATGTACGTATACAAACTCACCTGTTTGAATGCCTAGCTGTCTAAACTGTTCTTTACTAATTTCTGCTTCTAGATACTCATCTGTTCCGTCGCGCTTCAATTCTACATATACGACAGGGCCAACTGCGTGAGAGTATGTTACTTTCGCCGGGATGGCATCTATACTTTGTTTCGTACGATCGATTGATAAGTGATGTGGTCTTACGTATCCCACTCCGTCTACGTTTGAAACGTGCTTATGCTCTGGTGCTTCTAATTCCACCGATCCTACATTTAGTTTACCTTTATGAACGCGGCCGTGAAATAAATTCACGTTTCCTAAAAAGTCATATACGAACGGACTTGCTGGTTTTTCATATACTTCTTCCGGCGTTCCCATTTGTTCAATGCGTCCTTCATTCATTACAACGATGCGGTCCGCAACGTCTAACGCTTCTTCTTGGTCATGCGTTACGAATACGCTCGTAATTTGAAATTCGTCATGTAGTTTCCGGAGCCATCTTCGCAATTCTTTCCGCACTTTTGCATCAAGTGCACCAAACGGTTCATCTAGCAATAAAATTTTCGGTTCGACTGCAAGTGCCCGGGCTAGTGCGATACGTTGGCGTTGTCCGCCAGATAATTGCGCTGGATATCGTTTTGCAAAACCATCCATTTTTACTAGTTTCAATAGTTCTGTTACTTTTTCTTTTATTACTTCAGCTGAAGGTCGTAAGTTTTTCTTTCTTACTTTTAAACCGAAAGCGACATTTTCAAATACATTCATATGTTTAAAAAGTGCATAGTGCTGGAAGACGAAACCGACTTGCCTGTTTTTCACGTGAATATCAGTTAAATCTTCTCCATCAAATGAAATCGAACCTCCATCCGCTTCTTCTAGTCCTGCAATAATTCGTAATAACGTCGTTTTCCCAGAACCTGATGGGCCTAATAAGGCAACAAGTTCTCCTTTTGGAATATCCAAATGAATGTCTGTCAGCGCTTGAAATGTACCATATTGTTTTGATACATTTTGAATTTGAATACTCATCGCACTCACTCCTTATTGTCGTTTTTCCATTCTCCATTCAATCCAGTTTTTTATAACGAGCGTAAAAACTGCGATGAGTGACATTAAAGTCGCCACAGCGAACGCTGCTGAAAATTGATATTCATTGTACAAAATTTCAATATGAAGCGGCATTGTATTTGTCATGCCGCGCACGTGACCAGACACAACGGAAACTGCTCCGAATTCACCAATGGCCCGGGCGTTACATAAAATCATGCCGTATAATAGACCCCATTTTATATTTGGCAATGTGACGCGCCAAAACATTTTCCAGCCGCTTGCGCCAAGTGATAGAGCTGCTTCTTCTTCACTTTTCCCTTGCGCCTGCATAACCGGGATTAATTCACGCGCAACGAACGGAAACGTAACAAAGATCGTCGCAATGATAATGCCAGGGACAGAGAAGATGAGCTTTATCCCGTGTTCCATTAACCATCCGCCAAAGGCTGCACGAGGTGTAAAAAGTAAAACGAATACTAATCCTGCGATAACTGGTGATACAGCAAACGGCAGTTCAACAAGAGATAATAATACTTGCTTTCCTTTAAACTGAAACTTCGTAATAAGCCAAGCTGCTGCTATTCCGAATATCGTATTCAGCGGTACAACAATTAATGCAACGAGAAGTGTTAACCTGATTGCCAAAAATGCTTCTTGATCTGTTACAGCGGCAATATATACATCAATTCCTCGTTCGAATGCTTTCATAAAAATTGTCACGAGCGGCAGTAATAGAAAGAGAGATAAAAATAAAATTGTTATCGTAATGAATAGAATGGGTACAAATTTAGATTCTTTTTTAACTGATACGCTTTTTACTATTTTCTTTTCTAATAATGTTGGTTCCATTTTCTCCCCTCCTATTCGCTTTTCAATTCATGCCTTCTGCTCCAAGTTTGAATCATATTAATAAATAGTAGGAAAAGGAGAGAAATAATAAGCATCACAGCCGCTACAGCTGTTGCGCCTGCATAATCATATTGTTCTAGTTTCGTCATAATCATAAGCGGTGCGATTTCTGTTTTCATCGGCATATTACCTGCAATGAACACGACAGATCCATATTCCCCTAACGCCCGAGCAAAGGCGAGTGAAAAACCAGCAAGCAAGGCCGGGAATATTTCTGGCAAAATGATTTTTACAAATATTTGAAAGCGTGACGCCCCTAAGCTAGAAGCTGCTTCTTCTACTTCTTTATCAATACTTTGCAGCACTGGTTGCACCATTCGCACGACAAATGGTAAGCCAATAAACGTAAGCGCCACAATAATGCCGAGCTGGGTAAAAGCTACTTTTATATGAAACACACTAAATATTTTTCCAATAAATCCATTTTCCGCATAAAGCGTCGTAAGTGTAATACCAGCTACAGCAGTCGGAAGAGCGAATGGTAAATCGATTAGTCCGTCTAATAACCGCTTCCCTGGAAATGTGTAGCGAACGAGTACCCAAGCAATTAATAAACCAAAAATGGCATTTATGATTGCCGCTGCAAGTGAAGTTGTGAAACTTACTTGATACGAATGCAACACGCGCTCACTCGTTATAACCCCAGCAAACTTCTTCCAACCTAGCTGCGAAGTTTGAATAAATACGATAGAAAGTGGTATAAGTACGAATAAACTCATATATAGCATTGTAAATCCAAGAGATAATCCAAACCCTGGTAAGACACGCTTCTTCCTCATATAACGTCACCTCATCCCCCCTTATTTTTTATACATTTGATCGAATACGCCGCCATCATTAAAATGCTTTTCTTGTGCTTTTTTCCATCCTCCAAATAGTTCATCAACTGTAAATAATTGAACTTTCGGAAATTGTGATGCGTACTTTTCTGCTACTTTTTCATTACGAGGGCGATAAAAGTTTTTCGCCGCAATTTCTTGCCCCTTTTCTGAATACAAATATTCAAGATATCCTTCTGCTACTTTTTTCGTTCCTTTTTTATCAACGACTTTGTCTACAACTGCTACTGGCGGCTCGGCAAGTATACTAATCGAAGGTGTTACAATTTCAAATTTATCTTTTCCAAGTTCTTTTTGTGATAATAACGCTTCATTTTCCCAAGCGATTAACACATCACCAATTCCTTTTTCAACGAAAGTCGTCGTTGCCCCGCGTGCTCCTGAATCTAGTACTTCCACGTTTTTATAAATTTGACCGACAAACTCTTTCGCTTTATCTTCACTATTGTTATATTTCTTCAGTGCATATCCCCACGCCCCTAAATAGTTCCACCGTGCTCCCCCAGATGTTTTCGGGTTTGGTGTAATGACAGACACACCTTTTTTCGTTAAATCATCCCAATCTTTAATTCCTTTCGGGTTTCCTTTTCTCACAAGAAATACAATCGTTGATGTATACGGAGTAGAATTATCCGCAAGTCGCTTCTGCCAATCTTCTGCTAGTTGTTTCTTCTTACTAATCGCGTCAATATCATAAGCGAGCGCTAGTGTTACAACGTCTGCTTCTAAGCCGTCAATAACGGAGCGTGCCTGACTTCCAGATCCCCCGTGTGATTGCTTTACATTTACTGTTTGACCATGCTTCTCTTTCCAATACTTCGCAAAGTCTTTATTGAAATCCTGATATAACTCACGCGTTGGATCATATGAAACATTTAAAAGTTCGACTGTCTTCTTATCTGCACTTCCTTCAGAATTGTTAGTGGATGTTGCCGAACCACACCCTGACAAAAGGACAAATGCTGATAATAAAACACCTGTACTTTTCATTAATGCTGTCTTACTCCACTGTTTCATATATAAAGCCCCCTTAGTTTGTACAATAGAAAAAGGCACACAATCTATTCACAAAAGTGAACGTTGTGCGCCTTCAGTTTCTCTGATGAGCTTCTATTGTATTCTGTTTGATTTCTTTCCATTTTAATTCCGTAATTCACATGTGTCAACTTGGAATTTGGAATTATTATATAAGAAACTTCCTACAAGCTAAAAATCAGCGGGAATAGAATCCCACTGATTTTAGTTTCGATTTATTTCTTTAACTTATCTGTCTTCGCAATAAATTGAGCTGCTTCTGCGCGGCTTACCGATTTATCTGGAGCCCATCCATTATCTGTTCCAACTGAAATATTTTCTTGGATTAAAATGTTCGCATACTTCGCGCCCCAATGATTTTTTAAGTCCGCAAATTCTTTTGGTAATTTAATATTTTCATTTCTTTCTAATTTATATGCATTTACTAGCATAGTAGCCATTGATGCACGGTTAATTAGTCCACTCGGATTGAAGTTACCCTGCTCATCACCTTTTACAATACCAGCTTTTTCAACTGCTGCGATATAAGGTGTAGCCCAATGATTTTGAGCATCGCGGAATGATGGCTTCGCATCTTTATTAATTTCTAACCCTAAAACAGTAGCTAATATTTTTGCTGCTGAACCACGATCGATATTTTCAGCTGGTGCAAATGTACCATCTGGCTTACCGTGTACTGCCTCTTTGTCTACTAAATATTGAACTGACTCTTGTGCCCAAGTCGGTACATCTGAGAACTTAGATTTTTTTTCAATTGCACTCGCATCGATTTCAAACTGCACTTGATATTTATGATCATATTTAATTGCTGGAATTAATATATGCATTTGCATATTATATTTTTTCGAGAACTCATCGATTTCAAATTGAACAACTTTCGTACCATTATTTGTTTTATCTTCAGAGATCACTTTCACATCATGGAATGTCCCTAATTTATTAGTATCTTCTACTTTAAGATACTGGAAATAGCTACTATCTTGCACTGTTAACGTAACAATTTTTTTGTCACCTTGAATTGTTACTTTTGCATTTTTTAAATACGTAGAAGCAACAGATGTTTCATTCGTTTGATCTTTATACGTTTTTAAAATAACGTCATATGTACCATCTGCAAGTTTACTAGCTGCCTTCATTTCAATCACATCTGCTTTTGCAATTGGCGCATTGAAACCACTTAGTGGAACTGCTAAAGTTGCGGCTATAACGAATGCATTAATATATTTTTTCTTAATCATTATCAACATGACATCTCCCTTTATATAAATATACCCAACATAACTATCATATTGATAATGATTATCAATGTCAAATAAAAGATTAAACAAATACTCCTATTTATTACACAAATATGCTTTCCGATCATTTTTAAACAATAAATAATGAGCAGTATGCACTTTTCTCTCTAAATAATCTAATGAATACGTACCCGATGGATCCACTAAATCCCCAATTGCCCCTGAAAGGTGATCAATTACCTTTTGCAATGTTTCTAAGTTCTTCTTTTCATTCTTCATATTCATTTCATCCATAATGTCACAAATAAGATATTGTACTTTCCGTAAGCGTAATTCCTTCTGCTCCATACATATCTCCTCCTTATTAGTCATATTACGGTTTAAATATATGGGCTTATAGCTTAACCAATTCTAAAAAATAACGTGAAACTTTAATGAGTAGGGATTTTGTCCATCCAAACTAATCCAGCTTTTTTGGACAAAAAGATATCCATCTCTATACATGTAGTCATAGTGATGGATATCTTTATTTTTATACTTGCAATGCCTTCTCTCTCAAAGCTCTTCTTAACAATTTACCAGTTGTATTCTTCGGCAATTCTGTTAAAAACTCAATGCTCATTGGCACTTTATATTTCGCTAAATGTAACGTGCAGTAATGCATAAGCTCTTCTTCTGTTACGCTCGTTTGCTTCAGAACGACGTAAGCTCGCACTGCTTCTCCTAAGTTTTCATCCGGTACACCAATTACGACAACTTCAGCCACAGATTCGTGAGTATATAATACTTCTTCTACTTCACGAGGGTATACGTTATAACCACCAACTAGGACGATATCTTTTTTGCGATCGACGATATAGAAGTAACCTTCTTCATCCATTTTCGCTAAGTCACCTGTATATAGCCAGCCGTCTTTAAGTGTCGCAGCTGTATCTTCTGGCGCATTATAGTAACCCTTCATAACGTTAGGTCCGCGAACAATTAACTCCCCAACTGCACCAACAGGTACTTCTTCCCCAAGTTCGTTCACAATTTTATTTTCTACGTGCCAAATATTTGTACCAATCGAACCTGGTTTACGAGGACGATCTAATGGATTAAAACAAGTAACTGGTGATGCTTCTGATAAACCGTATCCTTCTGAAACGATAACGTCAAAACGTTTTTCAAAGTTTTGCAGAAGCGCAACAGGCATTGACGCACCACCTGAAATACAAAGACGAAGCGTCTTCACATCTTCTGCGCTTGCTTCTTCGAATAAATATAAATAATTGTACATTGTCGGTACACCAGCAAAAATCGTTGGTTCGTACGTGCGACAAATACGGAATACTTCTTTCGGACTAAATTTCGGTAACATTAAAATAGTCGCCCCGTTCACAATCGGCGCATTGACCGCCACTGTTAAGCAAAATACATGGAACATCGGCAGTGCCGCAACGACGCGATCGTCCGCAGTATATTGTAAATACGACGCCACATCGCTTGCATTACTATATAAATTTTTATGTGTTAACATAGCGCCTTTTGGCTTTCCAGTTGTACCTGAAGTGTATAAAATAACAGCTACATCTTCTTCATCTAGTTCAGGACCTTCGTAAGTTACATCTCCAGTTCCTACAAAACTAGTAAACGTTTTCATTTTTTCAGTTTCTGTATGAGTAAAATCTGATGAGGTTTCGCATATGATGATATTTTCAAGTGAAGGAAGTCTTGTTGTAAGAGATTGTATAACAGGTAGAAGGACGTCGAGTACGATGATTGTTTTTACATCTCCATTTTGTAATATGTAATGTATTTCGTCTGCTGTATAAATTGGATTAATCGGAATGACAGTTGCTCCAGCTTTCATCGTTCCGTATAAACCGACTAAAAAATGTGGTGAATTGCCTACAGCTAATGCGACATTGTCCCCTTTTCCAATGCCCATTTTTGCTAAATTGCTAGAAAACCTAGTGACCACTTTGTTTAATTGGTCATACGAGACCGACTGATCCATAAATATGTATGCCGGTTTATCCCCCTTATTTTTTGCCGTTTCAGCCAAAGATTGAACGAGATTCACACAAATCCCACCTTTATAAAATTTAGAATATTTAAAAATTCTAAATTAATTATATTAAAAGAAAATTAAAGTAGCAAGTGATATTCTATTAATCGAATATACATAAACCACTTTCTTCCAGAATACTTTAGTAAGATACGAGAATTATATGTAAAAAAAACAGGTACAAACATATAGTTAAACTATAGCTAAAATCATTTTAGGATAATATGCACTCATCTTCTCTCTAAGTTTTTCAACTTCCTCTTTATTTAAAGCCGTATACTCTCCATACAAATTGAGAGCGTCCGCTCCATTTTCATGCAAGTAGACTGTAACATATAATGTCGGCAATCCTTTATTGTCCCCATCTATCGACAAGACAAGATCTGGCGTTTTACAAACGGTACTAAACGTTTCATTTCTTTTCCATTTCTTATTTTGAAACATAGTTTGTATATCATCTATCTTTCGTTTTTTATCTGTATGCGTATAATATATGACATTATCCTTCGCTGGCTTTCCAATAGATAAAAGTGTGCGACTTGAGGACGTTTCATCGTTACAAGCTGTCATCCCTATAACGAAGCTGATCAATAATATAAAGTGTATTATCCTTTTTATTTCGATCACCCTCCTTTTAGTATATATATTCCTTTATACGGAGCAGATGTCCTGTAAATATACGTTTTACGGTAAGTGAAATTATATCGGCGATTTTTCGAATATATCGAACGTAACTCGAAATATATCAGCGATTTTTAAAATATATCGACTTACCGACAAAACGTGACAATCTACGCAAAAAAGAGGCTGCCCGTTACGGCAGCCTCCCTCATTTTTAGAAGAATAAATGTAAGAAATCTTCTGTTGTAATATTACCGAAGTAGCGTACGATATCTACGCCTTCTAAAGCTACAGTGAATGTATCTTTATCAAATTGTACGCCTGTTAGACGCTCTTCAATGTCATGAACATCTAGTGATCCGAAGAAGTCACCGTAAATTTTACATTCTGTTACTGTTCCTTTTTTCACTTCAAGACGAACGTCAACTTGTCCAACTGGGAAGCGGTGTGAATGTTGTAAGTTGAACTTCGGAGATTTTCCGTAGTTCCAATCCCAATTTTGGTAGCGCTCTTCAGAAAGTTTATGGATTTCTTTCCAATCATTTTCTGTTAATTCGTACGTTGGAATTTCTGTTTCACCTTCGAAAATTGTTTCTAGAAGAAGTTGTCTAAACTCTTCTGTCGTCATTTTTTCGTTTAAGAACTCTGTAATGTTCGCAACGCGGCTACGGATTGATTTAATGCCTTTTGATTGAATCTTATCCATTTTCACTTTTAACGCTGATACAACGTGATCGATTTCAGAGTCAAATAGTAACGTACCGTGACTGAACATACGACCTTTCGTTGAGAACTGCGCGTTACCTGAAATTTTTCTACCTTCAGCTAAAATGTCGTTACGACCACTTAGTTCTGCATTTACGCCTAATTTACCAAGCGCTTTCGTTACAGGCTCTGTGAACTTTTTGAAGTTGCTGAAACTATCTCCATCATCTTTCGTAATAAAGCTGAAGTTTAAGTTTCCTAAATCATGATATACTGCGCCTCCGCCTGATAGACGACGAACGACATGAATACCTTGTTCTTTTACGTAATCTGCATTAATTTCTTCTACTGTGTTTTGGTTTTTACCAATGATAATCGAAGGTTTGTTAATGTAGAACAGTAAATATGTTTCGTTAATATCTAAATTCTTCACACAATATTCTTCAATTGCTAAGTTTATTCTAGGATCTGTAATCCCTTTATTATCAATAAATAACATCGTATCACCTCATGAGTTCCAAATGTAGCCACTATGCGCTAGCGTAATATGGCCACTGAAAATTTGTTTTGCTTCTGTTACTAAATCAGATGGGTTTCCTGTATGTGGTAAGTGCGTTAATAAAAGTTCTTTTACATTCGCAGTTTTCGCAATACTTGCTACTTCTGTACTATTCATATGCCCTGCTTTTGCAGCCTCTTGATGTGCATACATATTACACTCACAAATGAAAAGATCAGCATCTTTTGTGAATGGAATAAATTCAGGAATATAACTGGAATCAGCGCTATATACTACGACGTCATCGCCAGCTGTAATACGCATCGCAAAGCATGTAACAGGATGAACAGTTTTTAAGAATGAAATGGAGAACGGTCCAACTTGAAGTGTTTCTTCTGGGTTGTACGCGATTCCTTTCGTATGCGGTTCATGTGTTAAAGAACGGAATCCATTCTCATCAAACGTATGACCGTATATTGGTAATTCCGGTAGTTGTCCTTTTGTCGCACTCATAATTAATCTTGCATATTGCAATACCCCAATGTCTGCAACATGATCGTGATGATAGTGCGACAGTACAACTGCATCTATATGAGATGGTGTTATATATTTTTGAAGCTGTGCTAGTACACCACTGCCACAGTCTACAAGTAAACGAAAACCATCGTGTTCAAACAAATACCCCGACGTTGCTTCTCCCGCTTCTGGAAAGCCGCCCCAAAAGCCGACAACAGTCATCTTCATATGTATCCATCCTTTCTAAAACCGCGTAGGAATGCCGTTTTTCTCCGTACTTGAGAAAGTTTTTTACTTACATCCTACATTGTTAACTATAATCCATTTCCTAAACTTTTTCATTAATTTTCACTTTTGTTATAAAACAGTTGTTGACTTTTGTTTTTTGTACTAATACAATGATAGTAAGAAATGGAAATGGAGGGATTGACATGATCGATCAACCAATGGAGTTTTTCCGAAATTTACCGACGAAAACTTGTGCTCATTGCGGGAAGGAAATTGATGAGCAGCACGAAGCATACCATAACAAATGTGACGATTGCGTTCACGAAGAATAGTAGTTTGTAAACATAAAAAAACCTAGCAGACATAGTCTACTAGGCTAATAACATCTTATCCTTCATCGTTGAACCTTTCACCAAGAGCTCCAGTTCAAACTCATATAATTCTTTTTGTCGATAATTTTTCGTATGGATTTTATCCATCATTAAGTCGACAACTTTTCGGGCCATCTCGTCGATTGGTTGTTCAATTGTCGTAATACCTGGCTCTGTAATCTGCGCTAAAATTTGATTATCAAAACCGATCACAGCGAGATCTTCTGGAATACTCCAACCATGGCGTTTCGCCTCTGAGATAATTCCAGCTGCAACCTCGTCGCCTCCTGCCAAAATCGCGGTAGGATTTTTTTTGTCCTTTAATACTTCATTGAATATTCGTTTTCCATCATCCCAAGAGAAAGCGTTTTCAAGAAAATCGATCGCTTCCACTTCTCTACTCTTTTCAGTAATAGCGCGTAAAAAGCCCATTTTTCGCTGTTGGCTCACTACTTTCGTTTCGTTGCCACGGCAAAAAATCAGATTACGATATCCTTGTTCTAATACATGATTGGCAGCTATGTATGCACCCTGTGCATGATCGAACTTCACTGTTGGAACATTTGCTTCCTCAATATATTCATTACATAACACGATTGGACCGTGTTGCAAGTATGGCTCCACATTCTCCCATGGATTTTCTAGTGAACATAGAATAATCCCATCTACTTGTTTCGTAGATAATAATTGTAAATACTCCATCTCTTTTTCCGGTAAATATCTTGTTTGACAAATAATCAGTTTATATTTATGTTCAGAAGCAGCAATCTCGATTGCTTCAATAAATCTACTAAAAAAAGGATTTGTAATCCTTGGAACAAGCACCGCAATTGTTTCTGTTTTTTGTTTACGAAGCCTTCTCGCCGCAGAATTAGGAACGAAGCCTAAATGCTTCATTGCTAATTGAACCCTTTTCTTCTTCTCATCTGAAACATATGGATGATTATTGATCACCCTAGAAACCGTTGTCCTTGATAACCCCGCTAATTTCGCCACGTCCTCGATAGTCGACACGAAATTTCCCCCTTTGCATGAAAACGTTTTCTTATCCTGATTATATAGTATATTATTGGAAACTGCAATATAGGTTCTTATGATTTTACTATATTAATATTATACATAGGGAAAAGTCTGTTAATGGCAGGGAATTACACACTACTTTTAGAATTTCACAATAAGAATATTTATAAAATAAAGGATGATATTTCATGAATCGGACGGATCGTTTATTAGCTATATTAATTGAATTACAAAGAAAACAAACTGTCACAGCACAAAGCTTAGCTGAAAAATTCGAGACAAGTATACGCACTATTTATCGAGATATGGACGCACTCAGCGAATCCGGTGTTCCCATTTTTTCAATGCCTGGTCACGGCTATTCATTAATGGATGGTTATTTCTTACCACCCATTCAGCTTACGCCAGAAGAGGCCGTTACTCTTTTATTGGGCGGTGATTATATTGAGAAAGCTTTCACCTCTTCTTTTTCTGTACATGCGCAATCAGCAAAAGAGAAACTTGAGATAGTCCTCCCTACTGATCAACAAAAGAAAATTGAGGAATTGCGAGGAACTTTCCGTTTCCTTTCTCCTATATTTTCAAACCAGCAAGCCGAGCAAGAAAAACTAGAGAGCCAACTTTTCTTGTTACAAGAAGCTATTCAAAGAGAGCAATCTATCTCTTTTTCGTATCGTAAACCGAGAGAAACTACAAAAACAAAACGTACCGTTCATCCTTACGGTTTAGTCAACATTTCTGGAATTTGGTACATCGTTGCTCATTGTTTACTGCGAAAACAAATACGTAATTTTCGCTTAGACCGTATGGATACATTACAGCAAGAACAAGAATTTTTTACAAAACCGAAGGACTTTTCTTTACAAGACTATCAACCTGAAAACAATCGTACTGTTACGATCCATTTATTATTCCCAGCCCACATTGCACATAAAATTATTGAATCACGATACTTTTTTATAGATTCATACGAGCATAAAGATAATGATTTTCACGTCTTTTTGAAATCAAGAAGCATAGACGAAGTATTTCAATGGGTATTAAGCTGGGGAAGCCAAGTGCAAGTACTAGAGCCAAAAATTCTTTCTGAGAAAATATATGATGAAGTAAAAAAAATGTTAAAACTTTAATTTTTCATTTTACTACTGACATAATGTTGTCAGCATCCCTCCTTTATTGTAGGTATTAACAAATACATTTTCTTAAAAAGGGGATAACAATATGAACAGTACTACCACTTTAGAGAAATTTGAAAGTTTAGCAACGTATTACTTAGAGGAATTAGAAAAGTACTCTCTTGAACAATTTAGGACAAAACCTTCTGCTGAAGAATGGTCTCTCGGTCAAATGTATAATCATTTACTTTCGGCTACGTATATGCAATTAGATGCAATCGAGAAATGTAAAACTGAAACACCATCTGTAGCTAACAAAAAAACGGATATGGGTGAAAAAGTATATATAATGGGGGCTTTTCCTGACATACAAATAAAAGTGCCAGATTATCCGGGATATACACCCGAAAATCGAACTACTAAAGAAGAAGTACAAGAACATTTTCTGGAGTTAATTACAATTGTTAAAGACATTAAACCAACACTTACTTCTATTCCAAATGATTGTAAAGTAGAGCATCCTGGGCTTGGTTACTTAAATGCGACAGAGTGGTTCCAGCTTATTTCTATGCATTTTGCACATCATCTTCGTCAGAAAGAAAGATTGGAGATAAAAGTTTTAGTGTAAAGAATGATAAAAGGTGGTTTGTCCATATCCAAACCACCTTTTTCATACAAGCTTATAATTATACTTCCCACCTATCCTTACGCTTTAGATATTTCCTGCATAAACCCAGCCATGCTCGCTAATAAACTAGTGAAAACGAAAAGTACAATAATAAGAGGGATAAGTTTGTCTTTATTTAAATTCGTTATCGTTTTTAAACCTATTCCTAATAAAACGTAATACCAAATATTAAATATATCTATTCTTTGAGCAATTGTATGCAAGATCATATTATCTGTCGCTATTGCACCTAAACCTGTATAAGATATCTCATACCCACTTAGAGAAAATGCAATTAATCCGTTTAAAATCATCCCTAATCTTAATACAAACGAAGCATAAATGATTATTGGGAATGTTTCTTTATAGTTAATATCAACTCCAAAGAAAATCATAATGTTCTTATAGAATATAGGTGCAAAAAGTATAGCTACGATTCCACTGACTGCTGAAAATCCAAATGTAGTAAAGAAAGTTATGTATTTCGGAGCAGTAAATCCCGTTTTATCATGAAACATACTGAGTGCAGGATTATTTAAAGAATTCCAAGACATTAAGGCACTTGAAATTATAATAAGCACAATTAAAAGAGCTAACGGGAAAAATATATTTCTTTGATTCTTCATCCTTTTGAATTGTAGTGTTGGTGAAGTGAATATCCCAATAATCGATGGTTTTCCCGAAATCTCTTCATGCATAAGACTACTAGCTTGCAAGAAAATTCCCCTTCCTTATTACACTTATAACTCCTCCCACTTCGTCCACACTTCTCTCCCGTTTATATGGTACATATTATCCTCACGATCCATAAATCCATGCACTATGAATTCTCGTCTAATCGTACAAAAATCATCATGATATTGTTTTATGAATGTATTAATTTCTTTTTCTGTATATTGATTTTCAGCGTTTAACTTGCTCACTAAATACTCTAACAATACTAGTTTTTTCTTCTTTTGACCTGGAATCGATTTTAAACGATCCTCTTTATCGAAAAAATTGCGAATGGTCGTATCACGAAATTTCATTTGGCTTTCGGTCATTTTGTTGTCCTCCATCAGTTTTTATGTAATAAAACTTTATTGTTTGTCCTTACTATTTTTCTTCATTCTTTTACTTACAACATCCATAAAGTAATTCCCAATCATTAACACGTAGTAGAATGTAAGTATTCCAAATGTATCTTTCATACTTGTATATTCTTCTTTATGAAACAAGATAGGTGAAAGGGTGAAAACAAGAAAGAAGATTAGCGGATATAAGATAAAATAGTAAGTAAGGTTTCCTTTCATCGTATCAACTCCTCTATTCTAGTTTTCTCTGTAAATTGTTGTAATTCCTTTTCTTTTGTTTAGACTGCAATCAGAAGTTAAAAGCAATAGCTCCAAAGACAAATTGTTTGAGCCTCTAGAATAGCCGAATTAATGAAGAAAATAAAAAATCTATTTTCTAAAACATTGGTGTTATTGCAAAGGACTTTTGTATTATAAATGTATAGTAAAAAATTTATAGGAGTATAAGTAAATAGAATACGAAATTGTTGATGACGGAAAAATCCCAAGAAACATTCATTTCCATTTATGAAGAGGTTCAAATTTCGAGTTAGTTTTAAATATAATGAATGGAGAATACATAATGGACAATTTATTTAATCAAATTGCAACTTTTTTTAACATATCATTACCTCAAGAAATGATGAATGCTTTCAAAAATCCAATCTATTTGCAGCACAAGAATGACTTTTTAATACGCTTATTATCCTTTGAAGAAGCCATGGAAGTGTATTTATACCTACATGAAGATGTTACTATTTCAGAAGTTTTCCCATTATGGACAGATGATAACTCCAATTATGTAGGTGTTTACATGTTAGGGCCGCTATCAGGCAGAGTTTGTTTTATAGACCATGAAGAAATGGATTTGTCCCCAGTATATCCTAATGTACAAACGTTAATAAACACTCTATTAGAAAGTCCTGAAGTCGATTGGTATGAACTTCCAAAACATTATCCTTGTTCCAAAGAAAATACGGATGAATTGCAAATACAGCAAGATGTACACACCATTAAAGAATTGAAAAACCTTCTTAAACAACCTGAATTAACTGAAGAAAAAAGAGCTCACTATTTATTTTTAATTATGGCTTTAACTCCTTACGCGCAATTGCATGAAATACTTCCCCTCTTGGACGACCCGGATATGTGGGTACAAGAGAGAGCGGCTGAAATTCTAGGTTTCCATAGATACGTACCAGCTAGCGAAAAACTAAATTGGGTTAAAGAACATGGACAACATAACGGGAAATTGGCAGCTGAATTAGCATTAAAAAGAATAAAAATGGAATTAAAGAACTAAAATAAAAAGAAACACTAACATAGTAGACTGACCTATACAAACGATAAGTTAAAATAAAAAAGCACCGAAAAGGTGCTTTTTTTCTACGCTTCAATCGATTGATTTTCAGCAATATTTTTAAACTGTCGTTTGTGCATCCAAGTTAATGAAGCAATTGTTCCAAGTGATAATAAAACGATAAAGATCATGAGTATCCCAATATTTTGCCACATGAAGTTAAAGTCTCCGCTTGATACGACTGCTTTCAATCCTGATACAGAATATGTCATCGGTAACCAAGCATTAAATGGTTGTAAATACTTCGGAATCAACTCTAGCGGGAATGTTCCAGCACTTGTTGTAAGCTGAATAATTAATGTGATGATTGCGATGAAACGCCCTGCATCACCGAATGCTGTTACTAAACATTGAATTAATGAAATAAACGCTAAGCTCGTAACAATACTAAAGAGTATAAAATATGGAATACTTTGTACTTCTACACCTAACCAGAATAGTAATATGACATCTGCTACTATTGCTTGAATAATACCGACTGATAGTAAAACACCAAACTTACTAATAAACCAGCTGAATCCTGATTTCGGAACGCCGACTGTATCGCGTAATGGGTATACGATAGATAATAGTAATGCCCCAACGAATAAACCGAGTGATAAGAAATACGGTGTGAATCCTGTTCCGTAGTTTGGAACTTCCGCCATTTTCTCCGTCTTCACTTTTACAGGGCTTGCAAACATATCATACGTTTTATCCGTTCCTTTCACTTCACCAGTTTTCTCTGCCCCTTCGCCAAGTTTCTCAGCAAGTTCACCTGAACCATCATTTACTTTTACGAGGCCATCTGTTACTTTTCCTGATCCATCTGCTAGTTTATTTACTCCGTCGATTAGCTGGGTTGAGCCGGTTGATAATGTACTTAATCCTGTTGTTACTTGACCAGATCCATTTGCTAATTGCGTTATTCCGCCTGTCATTTGGCCTGCTCCTGCAGATAGTGTATCTAAACCACCCGTTACTTGGCTTGAGCCATCCGCTAATTTCGTTACTCCTACAGATAATGTACCTAAACCGCCTGTTACTTGGCTTGAGCCGTCCGCTAATTTCGTTACTCCTACAGATAATGTACCTAAACCGCCTGTTACTTGGCTTGAGCCATCTGCTAATTGATTTACTCCACCTGCCATTTGGTTTGCTCCTGCAGATAATTGATCTAAACCGCCTGTTACTTGGTTTGAGCCATCTGCTAATTGATTTACTCCACCTGCCATTTGATTTGCTCCTGCAGATAATTGACCTAATCCATCTGTCACTTTTCCAGATCCGCTTTGTAATTGTGTTACTCCATCAATTAATTGAGCTGATCCATCTTTTAATTTATCAGCACCTATTTTTGCTTTATCTAATCCCTCACCAAATCCATGAAACTTACTAACAAATTCATTTTGTGCGTTCGTTAGTTTCTCAACACCACCTGCCAGAGTTTTCACCCCTGCTGGATTTGGTAATTTGTTTTGCAATCCATTTGTTGTTTGGTGTATTTCGCCTTTTAATTGTTTTACTTCTTCATTTAATTTATTTGTTCCACCTGCTACTCCGGCAGCTTTTTGCTGAACTGTCGCTGTACTTTTTACAGCACTTGTTATGAATGGTTGTAACTGCTCTTGATATTCTTTCGGTAAACTTTCAATTTGCTTTTGTAAATTCGCTACCTCTTGCGCTGCATTTTTGGCATCTCCTGCCGTTGAGTGTGTAAGTTCATTTAACTGATTTACATTCGCCCCAGCTCCATCTATTTTCTCATTTACTGTATTCAATATAGAAGGAACTTTCGACTGCATTTCCTCTAAGCCTGCAGCAGACTTTTGTACGTTACTATTTAAATCTTGCAATCCCTTTTGAATTTCTTGAGACCCTTTTTCTAATTGACTTTGCCCTTCAGCAAGTTTTCCCATACCATTTGATAGCTCAGTTGTTCCTGCTTTTAATTCACCGGATTTACTTACTAATTGGTTCAAACCACCGGTCACTTTCTCAGATCCATCATGCAATTCATCAATTCCTTTTTGCATTTCACCCGTTTTGCTATTTAACGTATTTAAACCGTCTGTTACTTTGCCTGACCCATCTACTAATTTTCCGATACCTGTTTGCATCTGACTTGTTTTACTATTCAACGTATTTAAACCGTCCGTTACTTTTCCGGATCCGTCTACTAATTTCCCGATACCTGCATTGCTATTTAATGCATGTAAACCATCTGTTATCTTTCCGGAGCCATCTACTAATTTTCCGATACCGGCATCACTATTTAATACATGTAAACCATCTGTTACTTTTCCGGAGCCATCTACTAACTTTCCGATACCTGTTTGCATCTCACCTGTTTTGCTATTTAACGTATTTAAACCTGCTGTCACTTTCCCAGATCCATCAAATAGTTTCCCAACTCCATCCTTCATCTCTCCAGACTTCCCTTGAAGTGTATGAAGGCCATCCGTCACTTTACTTGAACCATCATGCAGTTCACTTGATCCGTCGTGTAGTTTATTTGCTCCTTCCGCCCCATCTGCTAATCCTTTTGAGACGTCTTGAATGGAATCAAACATTTTCTCTGCATATGTTTTCGTTAACGTACTTGATACTTCACCTTTAATTTTTTCAATTGCTGTTCCGCCAATTTGTGAAGATAAGAAGTTTAAACTTTCATTTGGAATGTATTCTAAGTTTAATGGTTTCGGATCGTCTTTTAATAACGTTGTAGCGTTACTTGAGAAGTCATCTGGAATACGTACTAACATGTAATACTTTCTGCCTTCCATTCCCTCTTTCGCTTCTCTTTCACTTACAAATTCCCATTTAAAACTTTTATTATCTTTTAAGTTATCAACGAGCCCTTTCCCGACCTCAATTGGTTTCCCATCAAGTTCTGCACCTTTATCTAAATTGACTACCGCAACTGGCAAGTCATCTAGCTGTTCATACGGATCCCAAAAGGCCCATAAAAACATACCCGCATATAAAATCGGTACAAATAAAACCGCAATGATTGGGATTAATATTTTTTTACTTTTTATAATCTCTGCAAATTCTTTACTAAGCAACTTATGCCATTTCATAATTTATCCCCCTTTTTAAAAATGACCAAAATTCATTTATGGTCATTTTTACCCAAATAAAAAGGCTATATCTGTTCATACATATGCCTTATCCCCGAATTTATACTATGCACATTTTCATCTACATGATTATATTTAACCATCCTCCTTATACGATTGACCAATTTGTTCAATTAGTCATTTTTTATAATATTAAAAGGATTATCTTAATTTGACAATCCTTTTAGTAAATAAAGTTCGAATAATTCCGATATTTTTTCTTTTTCTAACGGTTCATGATTTTTTTCCCAATCAAAAATAAGCGATACGTATAGGCGAAGCATAATAAACGCTGTAATTTCTGGATCACATTTGCTAATTTCACCTTTTTCAATTGCAATCTCTAAATAAGATTGAATAACAGAAACGATTTCCACATCTACTTGTTGCATCACTTCTTGTACTTCTTTCGTTCCCATATCGCGCTCTTCTTGAATTAATTTAATCATGAGCTGATGTTCTTTTCTAAATTCTAATATGCTATATAATGCTCTATGTACATTTTCAAAAAATGAAATATCTGAACGAATTGCGTCTTTTGCGACTTGCTTCATTTCTGTAATTAAATTAGAAATAATTTCACCAAATAGTTCTTCTTTATTTTTGAAAAAAGTATAAATTGTTCCTTTTCCTACATTCGCTAACTTCGCAACTTGATCCATCGTCGTCGCCTTATAACCGAATGCTGAAAAAGACTTTGTTGCAGCTTCAATAATAGAACGTTTTCGATCTATTGCCACATCGTCACCTCCAAAAATGACCAATTGGATAATATAGTCAATCAGTACATATTTGATATTACCACACGCTTACATTCTATACAAGTTCTCTTTTTTAGTTATTCCCAGTTTAAAAAAATTCCAGTCCATTCATATAATACTGTCATAGTGTATCAGAAGGAAAGAGAAAAAGAAAAGGTGTTCTTAAAATATACATCTCCAGAACACCTTTTTATTATTTCAACATAGAAAGCATAATCTTCTCTAACTCTTCTTTATTTACATTTTTATCGAATACTGCTTTTCCTGGCTTCTCTAAACTATGATTAATAATAACGATTTGGTATGCACTATTTTTCCCTTTTGCAGGAACGATCATCTTCATACCTTGTAAATTACTATCCGAGTTATGAGTAGCGTAGAATATTTGATTTCCTTCTAATTCGTACTGTTCCATGTTTTCTTCTACAACAAACAAAGCCTGGAATGGATCTTTACTCTCTCCGAATACTTGTGATTGAGAAATTATATAATTTCCTTTTCCGTTCGTATATTCTGATGTAATAATTAATTCCGGCCTTCTTTTAATAAAATAATTTACCTTTTCAGCCTTCAGAGCGTATCCTTCAATTGTGTAAGTTGGCTTCTTAATTTGGAAATCCACATGTTGCTGTGCTTCCTGTACCGTGTAATTTAAAGATTCGTATACTTTGTCATCAAATGGTTTTGATTGATCATAAAGTGCATATAATTTTTCACGATCGGCTTTTGTTAAACGCTCTTCTTTAAAATATAATGTATCGGATTCATAGTTTCCCGTAGCACCTTTTTTCTGTATATTAAGAATTTCTTTATACAATTTTATGTACTGTTCGAACTCATCTTTTGTTAAAGCCTTTTCAGCTAAATATAAATAATCTGTCTTTTTTTCATATACCCTGTTTGAATAACTGAATTCTTTTCTCGCATTTTCTTCTGTACCAAAAAGCATATCTACAGCATTTTGGAAAGCATCCTTTGACTGCTCTACCTGATCTTTTTGTTTTTCTTTCCCTTCCGTTGCACGTGCGTTGAATAAAGAAAGGGATGCAATAGCAACTATAACAATAATTCCGAGTAAAGAAAGACGATACGATTTCTTTTGGAACTTTTTAATCATAACGATTCTCCTTTTTAATGTTCGTTTATTTCTACTTAAATTTGCTAGGCTTGGTGCTTGATAGGAATAATGTTCTAAAAGCGTAATAATTGTATGACCGTATGCAATTTGCTCCTCTTTATCTATAAACGTAAGTGCATATGCATCACAGGCTAATTCTTGATCTTCTCGCATACAGAAATAGGCGTACCAAAGAATCGGATTGAACCAATTTAATAGGAGCAAACTATACATAATCCAATTTACAGCTACGTCGTTTCTCTTAATATGAGCTAACTCATGGTAAAAGACATATTGTAATTGTTGCTCATTTAATACTTTCATATGTTTTTTTGATAGTAATACTTTCGGCCGAAAGAAACTGAAAACAGTTGGGCTCGCAATCTTTCCTGCTAGACGTAATGAAACTGCCTTCTTCATTTTCATAGACTGCTTACAGCGATTAAACACTGTAACGACCTGTTCATCCGTAATATCCGCTTGTTTCTTTATGTAAGAATATAAACGTCTATTTGTAATAAACGTTATGACTGCTAATACGATTACCCCAGCTAGCCAAACATATAGAGCAAGTTTGTATAAAGAAAATGTAGTCTGTTGTTCCGCACTCGCGTTTACTTCAGGTTCACCATTTTTTGTCACAGTTTCAGAATTTGATTCCAATTCCACTGTATGATTGGTTTCTATGTTCACTATACTCTCAGTAGACGGCATATTTTTTGGAATAACTTCCGATACACTAGAACTATAGGAAAGTAATGAATAAATACTATAAGAGCTATCTGGTGACCATGGTAAAAGAAGTCTTATCATTAATACGATCCACAGCATATATTGCCATCTCGGCGTTAACTTATTTCTAAATAGAACTTTTATACATAAGATAAATCCAACTAATATACTAGCCATAAGTGACGTTTCTATAAGCCAATCAAAGATTCGAGGAAGGTATATATTTATAAACATATCTATCATTTTTATCTATCCTTCCTCTTATTCTCCTCTGTCTTCTCGTCTAAAATACGTTTCAGTTCATTAATATCTTCTGAAGACAATTTTTCTTCTTTCAAGAAATTTACAAGTAACGGTTTAAATGCAGCACCGCAAAAACGCTGTAGCAAAGATTTCGTTTCTACTTGTAAATAATTATCTTGTGATACTAGCGGAAAATAAGCATACATGCGCCCTTTATCTTGATGGTAAGAAACGGCTTCCTTTTGTACTAACCGGTTAATTAATGTACGGATGGTTTTCGGTTTCCAGTCCATTGTATCTTCCAGTTCTTCTATAATTTCATTCGCTGTTTGTGGAGAATTCGACCACAACACTTTCATAATTTCTAATTCTGCTTCAGATATTTTAGGTAATTTATTTGTCATATTGTTTTCCACCCCTCGTATTACATTTGTAATCTACTTTTAAGATTACAAATGTAATACTTAATTGTCAACCATATTTTAGAAAAAACAACTTTTGTAAGTCTTGTATTGAAACCTTACCTAACAACAACAAAATTCCTCTTTTTCTAATAAACAAATAAAAAAACAAGAAAATCCTTACATTTAATAGTAATATAGAAAGTAGACAGATTTATAAAAATAGTGGAGGCTTTTTCAGTCATGATGCGTGCGCTTCGTTTAAATATAAGGCAAGCTTTTTGTAATCGTGTTTCTTTAATTATTATGTTTAGTGGATTAGCTCTTATTTCTATTTATCATTATTATTATGTAATTCGTTATTTAGGAGACGCAACGAATGGGGCTATAGCAACTGCATTTAAATGGATCGGGTTTCGTAATAATGAAATGGATATTTATTTATTATTAATGCCTGTTATTGCAAGTTTACCATTTAGTACGAGTTATAATTCCGATAAATCCGATGGTTTCAAAACTTTTATAAGTAAGGAAATTTCCCTATTCTCGTATTCCTTTACAAAGTATATCGTTACATTTTTCTGCGGTGGATTTCTTTATACTTTACCGTTCATTCTTTCTTTATTACTTTGCAAATTAACAATTCCAAATGGAGATCCAACTGCCGGTACTAGCATGATAAATGGCAACGGAATGTTCGCAGAGTTATATTTCTCTTCTCCCATCACTTATATTTATCTATATATTGGGATTAATTTTTTATTCGCTGGTTTAATGGCCCTCTTAGGTTTAGCAGCGTCCACATGGTCACAAAAGGATTACATGGCACTTCTATTCCCATTGGCAGTTACTTCCATTCCTTTCGTCCTGCTAAATACAATATTCCCTACAATAGGCGGAGCACCTATTCACTTATATGATCCAAAACAACCATTACACGGGATGTCACCATACATTTTACAATGTACATTTTTCTTCCTTGTCAGCTTATTCATGTACATAAAAGGATTACAACGGGACAAAAAAAGATATATGAGAAGACTTCAAAAACGAGATCGATGTAGAAAAGCTTTTCAGCCATTGTAAAAACCTAATTTCCTCACGTTATCTTGGAAATTAGGTTTTTTTATTCATTTACGGCGTGCCAGCCAACCCCCACAAAATAACAACAGTCGCAAAGTAAATTGCTTTAATAGCTACCACTAAACATAATGCAATAATTGCATATTTACTTAATTCTCTTCTTGCACCGATTAAAGTAAAAATAACCGCCAAACTAAACGTTATATAGGAAGTTGCGGTATTTATTAAATAATACATACTATCTAGATTCTGTGTAAGCCCTGTTACATCAGCTACAAATTGGAGCATGACGATCGTACTAAAAAAAATTGCAAGCTGATTCATTAATTTCCCGTTTATTCGGGCTACCATATGTCTACACCTCCTCGTATTAAAGAATGAATATTCAATCTATTTTATCATGAGAATTCCTAATAATGTAAAAGAACGCTTAGTATATTTCTAAGCGTTCTTTCTCGACTATTTAAGAAGCCTTCTTCAAATCAATTTGAACAAGTACTGGATCGTGGTCACTTACACGTCCATGTTCTTTCATAATGTTTGAGTTTAAGTGTACTGGGTCTACAATTGTGTGCGGTGCGATGTTGTTTGTTACTAAAATATGATCTAGCACTTGTGCGTTACCTTCATGAATGTACGTGTAGCGGTTCTCTTTCGGCACTGTGTTTAACATATCTTTTAATATCGTTCCCTCTAGTGCTTCTAAAGGTTTAGAGAATTCAAAGTCATTCATATCACCTAATACAACAACTGGTGCATTTGTATTCTTTTCTTGAATACCTTGTACGAAATGATTCACTTCTTGTGCTAATTGAACTCGTTTTTCTTCACTCTTTAATACGAGCGGCTGCACTTTTCCAAATGGCGTTGCATCTCCTAGTTTTGAGTTTAAGTGATTTGAAATGACAACAACATTTTGTCCTTGGAACGTAAATTCTGCAGCTAACGGTTTACGTGTACTTTCAAATAAAGGATTTTCGTCTCCAATACGAACTACATTTTTATCTAGTGACTTCGGTACTGTCGCTAATTTCACACGAGATGGGTTATAGAAGAAACCGACGCGAATATTCGCTCCAGGTGCCCCGCCGTCTTGATTGTTGTTCGGCGCAATTTCTACATACTCATACTTCGGTCCACGAATTTCTAATACAGCATCAATGATACGTTTTGCGCTTAAAGATGCATCAGTCGTACCGTCATTAATTGATCCATTATTATCTTGCATCTCTTGGACGCCGATAATATCAGGCATTTTTAAATTATATTTAATAGAATAAGCTAACGCTTTTACTTTTTCATCTGTTGTTTCTTTTTTGTTCGCTGAGAAGTTTTCAATGTTATATGTAGCAACTGTTAACTTATCAAGACGCGGCTGAATATTTGCCCCTACTTGCTTAAATCCGCCGTCCACTACAGATGGTAATTCCGTTACTGGCGAAATACGGAACGAACCGTAGTCATATCCTACTACGCCTGTTATATCTCCAGTGAACGTATCGCCTACTTTCGCGACATAATCACGAGGTACTTTTACAGAAAGGCGCTCTGGATTTAATTGCTCTTTATCTAATAAAGGTGTACCATACTTCGTTACTACTTTATCTCCGCCATTTTTTACTGTTACATATAAATTACCGTTTTTCTGCGGAGCGATAATTTTTGGCGTTGGCATCGTAACGCGCATGCCTTCTACACTTTCATAAAAGTCGATTGCATCTTCATTTGGATCAAATAGACCGAATGCATCATTATCGATAATTTGATCAGGGATTTTTACACCGTTTTCTCCTAATACAATCGGCGCTGGTAAAGGTTGATCTTTTGCGATTACTGCAACGCGACTCGCCTTAATTTCCGTCGTCGTTAAGTCTGTTTCAAATCGCTCTGCATATCCAGGCCCAACATATTCTTCTACTTCTCCATCAACTTGGACAAGATCTCCTATTGCTACATTCGTATCTTTTTTGTATACGTAAATACCTTCAGAAGTAGCTGGATCATTATCCGGCTGATTATCTTCTATATAAAAACCATTTTTATCAAGCGCTGTGACAACGCCTTCCACATTGTTTACTTTCTTCCCATTGTAAGGAGAAATATGTGATTTCCCTTGAATATCATGAATACGAACTGGTTCATTTGTTACGATTATAAATGAAAATGTCGAAACTGCTGAAGAAGTAAGCCCTTCTTTTTCAGCGATTGCTTTCACTACACTATTTTCATTCACTACAATTTGTCCGTTATAAAGAACACTTTTATTTGTAGGATTAGAGCCATCCAACGTATAGTAGATTGTTGCTCCTTCTGTATTCGTTGTTAATGTTACCGCTGTTCCTTTTGCAACTTCCCCACCATTTGGTGATGCCACTACATCGCTAACGCGGTTTTGTTCTTCTCCTTGAAACTTATGAGCTGTTACTGATTTTAAACCTGGGCTACCGAAATATAACTCAAGCGTCCCTGTCAACCTAACTTTCTTCCCGATATTTTCAGGATGGTCTTTCACATTTACTGCCGATCTCACATCGCCTTTTGGCAATTGAACAGGCATGATTTTGTCTGGATTCGTTTCGTTTGGCGAATCGGCAATTGCCACGTTTGTGTCGTCAAACTTAGCCGGATCTTTCGTGTATTTAGAAGGACTTTGCGTATACCCAACGATATATCCTTCCACTATCCCCTTCGTTTTCCCTTGCTGCTTAAATACTTGAATTGCTTTCTCTACTGACATAGAAGTAGTTTCTTCCGCCTGCGCTAAAGTTCCAGTAAATGAAAGCAATAGCAATAATGATAAAAAGATACTTAACAATTTCTTCACAGCCATTTTCCTCTCCCTAATTCATATTTTCTCAGCATTTCTATCATATCAAATGATTCGTTATATAGAACTATATTTCGACAAGTTTTACACAAAATTTATTTAATTTACAAGTTTTCAAACTATAATACAAAATAACTTATATAGCTTTATTGACTAAAGGTATTTTATCCAATAAACAAAACGCCTTCTATATAATTGAAGGCGTTTTGTTTGAAATATTTTAATGTGCGACTAATTCAGTCTCCATTACTTTCTCTAAATGAGTTAGCACACACTTTGCAGCTCTCTCACCTTGCTCAATACAAGCTGGAAGACCAGAACCAGCGTAAGAACTACCTGCCAAATACACACCTGGCAATTCTTCCTCCATAAATGTTGTGAGCTTTTTCATTCGCTCTTTATGGCCTACTGTATATTGAGGCATCGCTTCTTTCCAGCGGCTTACAATTGTAAACTCTGGATCCTCTGTAATATCCATTGTCTTTTGTAAGTCTTCGAGTACGAGCTGCACAATTTCTTCGTCAGTTTGTTCAACAATCGCTTCATCACCTGGGCGTCCGACGTAACAGCGAAGAAGCGTTTTTCCTTCTGGCGTTGTATGTGGCCATTTTTTATGTGTCCACGTACACGCTGTAATCGTGTAATCACTATTTCTTGATACGACAAATCCGGTACCTTCAATATCACGCTGAATTGCAGACTTTGGGAAAGCAAGTGCCACGTTTGCAACTGATGTAGACGGAATGTTACGGAAGAAACGAAACTGCTTATACTGCGCAAACATAGATGGCAATACTTTATGCGGCGTCGCAACTACAATCGCGTCTGCTTCCATTTCTTTTCCGTTACTAAGCGTAATCGTATAACTATCACCAAGTTTTGCAACCTTTTCGATACGAGTTCCCTTCATTACCATATCATTAGGAATCTTCGCTTCAAGAGATTCTACTATAGATTCTAAACCGGTTTTCACAGTTTTAAAGATTCCTTTTTTCAATTCAGCCTTCTCTTGCTTTGGAGCGAGCGTACGCATACCGAGTGAAATACTACGGTGCTCCTGTTCAATTTGATAAATTTGAGGGAATGTTGACATTAAACTCATTTCATCAATATCCCCTGCATAAATACCAGATAATAATGGCTCAATTAAATTTTCAACGACTTCATTTCCAAGGCGATGCCTGAAAAACTGCCCGAGTGATTGATCAGAAACTGGTTTTGATCTAGGCATTAGTAAGTCAAAACCAGCTCTTAGTTTACCAATTGGGGAGAACAATCCGGAAAATAGAAACGGCGTAATTTGCGTTGGAATTCCCATCATTGAACCGCTCGGCATTTTATGTAACCGATTGTTTACGAGAACGAACGATTGACCGGCCTTATTATTTACAAGTTCAGCATCAAGTCCTAATTCTTTCACTAACTTAGCTGCGCTCTTTTTTCTTGCTAAGAAAGAATCAGGGCCACGCTCAATTGTAAATCCATCTTTTTGAACGGTTTGAATTTTCCCGCCAAGTTTACCAGACGCTTCTATAAGCAATGCATCTATCGGCAAGTTTTTTTCACGAATTTCTTTTTGTAAGTTATACATTGTTGTCAATCCTGTGATGCCACCGCCGATGATCACAACTTTTTTCCTCAAGTAAGCTCCCCCTTTCTACTTACATTACAGATTCTTTTTTCTTTAATACAACATCTGCTAAACAGTCGATAAATGCGTCCGATGCGTTTGGCATTTCGGGACGATAATATTTCGCGCCAATTTCATCCGTTACAACTTTACACTCAAAGTCATTGTCATATAAAACTTCTAAATGTTCCGCAACAAATCCAACTGGTGCATATACGAATGAATTGTAGCCGTGCTTTTCATTTAATTCTCTCGTTAAATCTTGTACATCTGGACCAATCCAAGGATCTGGTGTATTTCCGGCACTTTGCCAGCCAACTGCATAATTTGCTACTTCAGCACCACGTGCAATATAGTCAGCTGTTTCGTTTAATTGATCTGGATATGGATCGCCGAGTGCGATAATTTTTTCTGGTAAGCTATGTGCAGATACGATTAACACTGCTTTTTCACGTTCTGCTTCTGACATACCGTTATATATACCTTTCACTGCATCGACCCAATACTGAATAAATTTCGGTTCTTTGTACCAGCTATCGATGCCGTGAATTGTTAAGTTCCCAAGTTTTCCTGCTTCTTCTTGCGCTCGTCCTACATACGACTTCACGCTAAAAGTAGAATAGTGAGGGGCAAGAACGAGTGCAATTGCATCTTCTATTCCATCTTTATGCATAGCTTGTACTGCATCTTCAATGAACGGTTCAATATGTTTTAAACCAAGATACATGTGGTACTCTACTTCATCTTGAACTTCATTTAAACACGTTTCTAACTTTTTAGCTTGCTCTAATGTAATAGTAGCTAAAGGAGAAATACCACCAATTGCACGGTAACGCTCTGTTAAATCTTCTAGCATTTCAGGACTTGGCTTTCTTCCTCTGCGAATATGTGTATAGTAACGTTCAATATCTTCTTCTTTATATGGCGTTCCGTATGCCATTACAAGCAAACCAATTTTCTTTTTCATACAGACAATCTCCTTTACTTCGCTAACTGTTCTTTAGAGTACTCATGAATAAATGTAGTTAAGCGTTTTAATGTATCTGGATTTACTTCTGGGAATACGCCGTGACCTAAGTTAAAGATATAACCTGGCTGCTTCATCCCTTGATCTAAAATACCTTTTACATGTTCTTCAATAACAGGCCAAGGTGCTAATAAGAATGAAGGATCCATATTTCCTTGTACCGCCTTGTGAACACCACGTGCGCGTGCTTCTTCGATCGGTAAGCGCCAATCTAAACCTACTACATCAAGCGGTAAGTCGTGCCATTCATTCACTAAATGTGCAGCACCTACGCCGTGCATAATCATTGGAACACCCACCTTACGAACTTCTGCAAAAATACGCTCCATCGCTGGTTTAATAAATATGCGGTAATCCGCTACATTTACTGCTCCAACCCAAGAATCGAAAATTTGAACCGCTTTTGCTCCTGCATTAATTTGCGCTTTCAAATATGTAATAACCATATCTGCAAGCTTATCCATTAAAGCGAACCAAGCTTTCGGCTCTGCATACATAAACGCTTTCGTATTATGATAATTACGAGAAGGACCGCCTTCAATCATATAGCTCGCTAACGTAAATGGAGCTCCTGAAAAACCAATTAACGGTACATCTAACATTTCTGTCGTTAATAAACGAATTGTATCTAGTATGTAAGGTACGTCATCTTCTGGATTGATTTCCCCTAATTTTTCTACGTCTTGTAAAGAACGGATTGGATTATCGATAACTGGACCAATGCCAGATTTAATTTCCACATCAACACCAATTGCAGGTAGTGGTGACATAATATCTTTATAAAGAATTGCTGCGTCTACGTTATATTGATCAACTGGCAACTTTGTAACGTAAGCGCACAACTCTGGATTATGTGTAATTTCAAATAAAGAATAGTTCTCTTTTATCTTTCTATATTCCGGCTGTGAACGACCTGCTTGACGCATATACCATGCTGGTACATACTCTGTACGTTCCCCCCTACATGCTTTTAAAAATGTCTCATTTATAGTTCTTACCAAGACCCTAGCTCCCTTCCTTACCAATGCTTTTTCTTTAAATATGCTCTATTCCGATATTTATCTTTTTTTACTATACAGCTTGTAAAAACAAAATGCATAACATTATGTACGTTGTTCATTAAATTGACACAAACGTTCGTAAAAACGTTTACTATTTTCACAACATTCTTATTATAGCACAGAGAAAAACTACGGTTTAGCTACTTTTGACTTTTCTCCTTCACGGTTCGTTTGTGTGTTATATGGCACAACGTAAAAACTTGGTTTTGAGAATATATTAATAAACTTTTCCTCATATTTCCCTGTTCCTTTTGCCGTTCCAACGTGAGTATGAATTCCTTTTTCAACTTTATAAATCCGGTACATAATTCTCTCATCAGGAAGCGGCGTCCAGCTTAGTTTCATTGCAAATAAACCGAAAGGACTAAATGCTAGTTTTGCTTCCACGTTTTGAATCTTATCTAAACGAATTGGCAGTCCAATTGTTTCAACACCTTTTGGCCTATGAAAACTCGCTTTATCTTGTATATTTGCTTTCGTTAAAATCTTTTTAAATAACATCGTTGCAGATGCATTTCCATCTTGTAATTGATGCTCTTTATCGGTGCGGTCATAGCCAATCCAAACTGCACCTACTAAATTCGGTGTATATCCAACGAACCACATATCACGCGCACCATTGTCATCATTCGGCAGTGAAGTTGTGCCTGTTTTTCCAGCTAAAGCCCCATTATATACGCCAGCTTTTGCCGTACCTTCTTTCACAACTCCTTCAAGCATCTTTGTCATATACCATGCCGTTTGCTTCGAAAAGACTTTCGTTTCAGCTTTTGATGATTCTCCAATGACCGCCCCGTGTCTATTTAACACTTTATCGATAACGTGCGGTTCGATAATATTCCCGTTTGCTAAAAAAGATCGGTACATTTTGACAAGATCAAATGGAGAAACACCATTTTTCAGCCCGCCAAGTGCTGTGCTTAAACCTGAGTCTGCAATATGAACATTCCCTTTCTCTAAATATTGCTTTCCCTCATCTACCCCTAATTCATTTAATAAAGATACAGCTGGCACATTTGCTGATTCTAATACCGCATCGTACATCGTCATCTCTTTCGTATACTCATGATTATAATTTCGAGGTTCATAACCTTCAAACGAACTTTTTTCATTCGTTAATAAAGAATATGGATTATATTTCTTCGTCTCAAGTGCAGGTCCATATACGATAAGCGGCTTTAAAACAGAACCAGGCTGCCGCTTTGCAAAAACGCGATTAAGCCCTCTCGGAACATACTCTCTTCCGCCAATCGCGGCTTTAATTCCGCCAGTCTGATTATCCATTAATAAAAATGCACCTTGCGCCCCGTTTTCTTTACCAGGGAAATTTCTCGCATCTTGAAACTGGTTATATGCTACCTTTTGAACTTTTTCATCCATCGGTACGACAAACGTATATCCTCCGCGCAGTACTTCTTGATGCGATAAACCATATAAACGCGCCGCTTCATCTATAACCATATCGATATACGGCATATATGCGAGTTCACGTTCATCTGAATTTTTATAAAGAGCGATTGTTTTCCCTTGGTAACGAACACTATCTTCCGCTGTTAAATAGCCTTGTTTATGCATAAGTGACAAAACAAGATCACGGCGCCCTTTACTCTTTTCTAGGGATAAGTACGGTGAATAGCCATTTGGCGCTTTCGGAAGCCCTGCAAGCATAGCTCCCTCTTCCACTGTTAAATCTTCTACATTTTTATTAAAATACAACTTTGCTGCCGCTTGAATACCATATGCCCCATGACCGAAATAAATATGGTTCATATACATTTCAAGAATTTGTTGCTTCGTATATTTTTGCTCTAATTGAAGAGAAATTGCGACCTCTTTCAATTTACGCGTAAATGTTTTTTCGCGAGTTAAAAAGACATTTTTAGCTAGTTGCTGCGTAATCGTACTACCGCCTTCTACCTTCTCTCCAGCTAACGCGTCTTTATAAAGCGCCCGAAATATAGAAGGGTAATCAATTCCTTGATGCTCATAAAAACGAGAATCTTCCACAGCAATAAATGCTTGCTGCACGTACTTTGGAATTTCTTCAATCGGCACGAGCTCTCTATTTTCTACATATAACTTCGTAATTTCTTTTCCTTTCTGGTCAACGATACGTGATGAAGAGTGGAAAACAAGCTGCTTTTCATCCATCATATAGCCACCAGTTAACACAATAAGTTTATAGAGTACAATCGCTACTACGAACGTTGCTACCCCGCCTAATAAAGTCCACTTTGCTTTCTTCATACATCGGCCTTCTTTCCAAATGATGGTACATTTATTATTTGAAAAAGAAGTATCTTTATGTATATAATCTTCGAAGTTTTTTAAGAGAATTGATATAATAGAGACAAACCATAAAGGGGGCATTAAAATGAAGGCTATTATTTCATACGAAACACCTCTAGAACAAGCACATTTCACTGCAAAAAATAACGAAAAAGATATGTTTTATAAAGAAAATACTGAAGAATCTGTGGAATCCACACTTCAGTATGACGTATTAGACGCTGTTGGAGAATTTAAAGGACAACCTGGCTACATCGTTTGTAACAACATTTCTGTAACAGACGAAGGTCGCCCAGTATTTGAAAACCGTTTTAAAAACCGTGCTGGTCTAATCGAAAATGAGCCTGGCTTCCAGGCAATCCGTGTTCTTCGCCCATTAAGTAACGATACATATGTCATCTTAACGATGTGGGAAACTGAGCAAAACTTTAAAGACTGGACAGAATCACGTTCATTCGAAAACGCTCATAAAAAACGTCCTGCACAAGCAGAGGGACAAGCTCAGGCTCAGGCGCATCCACATGCAGAACAGCAAAAAAGCATTTTCTCTCGCCCGTCGTTCGTGACTACTTTTGATGTGTTAGTTTAATTTTCGGAGTTCGGAGTCGGCGGTATATGAAATTATATCGGCGATTTTTCGAATATATCAACTTATCGACAAATCACGACACAAATAAAGGAAACACCATTACACGGTGTTTCCTTTTTCTTTGTACCAATTATATATGCGAAGCGCGTCTTCTTTTCGCATATGCTTCACTTTATAGCCATGCCCCGCTACTGATACGGCAGCTGTACATAACTCGTCTTTCTTTTGAAAATGCGACTGATTATATCCTACCACTTGAATATGCCTTCTTCGCATGATCCCTGTATATTTCGCGAGACCTCGGTGCACCATTACTAACTGATTGTCTCGTATCATATATCCACCACTTTTATATCTAGCGTATGCAAGTATTGTAAATACAATAAATAGCGGTATAAGAACGAACAACGCAGTATGTTGTTTAAAATATATACTCGCACCAGCGATTGGCACAGCGAGCACAGCACTTGTAATCCAGCCCATTATGACGTAACGGCGTAATGCAGCCTTCGGTAAATGAACGATTTCCTCTTCTATTTCATAGGGCAACTGTAAATAGGCAAGTAGCTGCTGTACATCTTTTTTCTTCATAAAAGGATGTAACATCACTTCATTCCCTGCCGCTTCTATACTTTGAATGACTTCCACTTCGACAGAGCAATAACCGAAAGGCTGGCGGAGAATTCCTTCTTTTACAGTAATTGCTTGAATGCGGTGGAGCTTTAAGACAAACTCTTTCTTATCAAATAACCCTTGCACAATACGAATTTCATTTCCGTTTCGCTCTATTTTAAAGTTCGCATATTTTAGCGCATAACCAGCTGTCGAAACGACCCACGAAACCGCCATTAAAATCGCGGCCATAACGATTAATTCATATACACCGTTATCCATCACATACGCTTCCACTTTATTTATGAGCCATTTTGGAAGGAATTCATTAAACTCTGTGTAAAGGATTACTAACATAGAAAACACTAATCCAAATCTGCCAGATGTAATAGATGCGAATAAAATTTCTTTCGCTGTTAACCGATAAACCGTCTTACTTTCTTCTTCTGCGGGCGCCTCTTCACTCAAAACGCTTCTCTCTTTATGTAATAAAGCAATCAGTTCTTTCGCTTTATCTTCTCTAATACCAGCTAACATCACTTCTGGCTCACTACCGCCGCCCGCTACTTCTATATTTAATTTCGTAAGTCCAAGCATTTGATAAATGACATTAGAAGATGTACTAATATTTTGCACACGGTCTTTATTTAAATAACTTTCCTTCTTCACAAAAACACCGTGTTTTATATGTAAAATATTACTCTCAATCCAGTACACTTTGAAATACCATTTTATAGCTGAAAATATCGCCATAATGAATATAATAAACAAGATGAAAAGATAAAATAAATACCAGGGTTTCACTTGTTCTTCAGGTTTAAACATAACAAGGATAATAAGTGGAAATAAACTAGAAATCCTAATACCTAATAATATCGTGATCGGATGTTGCCTCTTATACATCCTCATCACTCACTTTCGCAAGTTCTCCAATTTGTCTTTTCAACTGCTCTGCTTCTTCTTTCGTTAAACCTGGAATACTATGAGAAGTTGCCGCTGTTGAAATATGTAATTCTGCTAAATTATACTTTCTCATAATTGGCCCTTGCTCAATCGTTACGTGCTGCACGCGGATCATCGGAATAAGTACGCGCCTCACAACGAACATTCCCTTTTGAATCTCAATCTCTTCTTCATTTAATCTGTAACTATAATAACGTTGACGTAAATTTGGAAATACAAAATAGTCGAGTGGTATGTATATAACTGCTCCTGTCACTAACAATCCAAACAACCAGCCCCACCAGTTAAAGTTAATCATAAAAAAGAAATACGCAATTACGACTGCTAGTATAACTGCCGCCCCAATTAAAGCATGAATTCTCCACACTTTTAGCATATTAGAATGAATCTCCCTCTCTAACGGCTGCATCTCATCACTCCAATTATATGAATTTATTAATTATATATTAGTTGTTATATACAGTTTTGTAAAATTATAGTTTCTTACATTGTGTCGAGCATTTCTTTAAAATCCCCTTCATTAATCGAATAAACATAAAGAAAGAAGAAGCAATAGCATCTCTTCTTTCTACAAATCATTTCTTCTATAATAGCTTTATTATTAAATATAAATTTCTTCTTTCCAACTACTAGATTTTGATTTGACCACAATTAAATTTTCACTTTCCCATTTTAATGTGCCTAAAAATCTTGAATACACCATTTCGTTACCTACCTCTTCCACCAATAATTGATCGCGAATCTTTAAACCCTTTTCATCGTACACCTCACATCGTAGTTGGAAACCTTTAACACGATGAATTCCTTTTAATATCGCTATCTTCTTACGGCTTGGGCTTTTTTTAGGTGTCTTTCCTACTAAAAATATCCCTTCATAGTTTCGTTTCACAATTTCTCCCAAAGACTCTTCGACATACTTTCTAACAATAGGTGGTGAGAGAGTAGAGTTTTCTTCAAGTCCGGGGATAACATATTGATGTACTAATTTACAAAACTCATTGTATTTCTCTTCAACTGAATCAAGTGTTAAAAATCCCATAAAATCGTAAGGAACATATACACAAATTTCACCTAAAGCTCTATTCACTTTATATGAAATATCAGTATTTTCATTAGCTAAACAATAGACAGTAACTTGCTCAATCTCTCCCAATCCCATTTCAAACTCGTTAATTTTCTTTGAGAAAATTAACTCAAAAATCCTAATTTCATGCACACGCAAATAATGTTTTTTAGGACGTTGTTTTTTCCAATCATAAAATTTTACTCCGAGCACTATAATTCACTCCTTTTAATAAAAAACACTACGAAAATAGTGTAATCTTTTACTTTCATAGCTTCACACATTCATTATATTAAAAATAAAGCTAGTTTTTTATAATTTTTTTGATATAATTACTTACGGGAAAAGGGAAGACATTTATCTTCCCTTGTGTTTTTATTTGCATCTAGTACTTTTGCTAGATGCTTTTTTTTATGCTAAAAAGGTACCCTCAAATACTTTGAGGATACCTTTCCACTTTTATTATCTCTGTTGTTTTCTACCTAATACGAGTAACCCAAAACTCATCATTATAAGAAGTGCTCCCATATATGGTTCCACAGGCATTTTCTGTCCTGTCTTCGGTAATTCTTTTTCAGGCTTCTCTGGATTCGTTGTTCCAGGTTCCTCCGGATTTGTTGTTCCAGGCTTCTCTGGATCTGTTGTTTCCGGTTTTTCTGGATCTGTTGTTCCAGGCTTCTCTGGATCTGTTGTTTCCGGTTTTTCTGGATCTGTTGTTCCAGGCTTCTCTGGATCTGTTGTTCCAGGTTTCTCTGGATCTGTTGTTCCAGGTTTCTCTGGATCTGGTTTTTCTGGACCTGGTGGTGCTAAATGACTCAATTCGTTTAATACTTCTAATTGAACTGAATTTATCATTCCTTTTGTAATTTCAAATGGAATTGGATTAGTTAATTTTTCATATCCTTTTGGTGCTTCTACTTCTACAAGTGTGTAGTTACCTACAGATAGATCTGAGACTTTTGCTTTTCCTTCTTTATCTGTTGTTACTCTCGCTACTACTTTACCTTTTTCATCATGAACTTCAAACACAGCTCCTGATAATATATTCTTGCTTTCAGCAGCCATTTTTGTAATTTCCACTGAACCTTTGTCTAACTGTTCATTCTCTACTTTCAATGATAAAACTTTCGTCATACCTTTTGTAATTTCGAATGATACTGGTTCTGTTAGTTCTTTGTAACCTGGTAAGCTTTCTTTCTCTACTAATTTGTACTTACCTACAGATAAATCTGAAATTGTTGCTTTTCCTTCTTTATCTGTCGTTACTTCTGTTACTACTTTGCCTTGCTCATCTTGCACTTCGAAGACTACGCCTGCTAATGCTTTTTGGTTCTCTTTATCTACTTTTGTAATTTCTACTGAACCTTTGTCTAATAGTTCATTCTCTACTTTCAATGATAAAACTTTCGTCATACCTTTTGTAATTTCGAATGATACTGGTTCTGTTAGTTCTTTGTAACCTGGTAAGCTTTCTTTCTCTACTAATTTGTACTTACCTACAGATAAATCTGAAATTGTTGCTTTTCCTTCTTTATCTGTCGTTACTTCTGTTACTACTTTGCCTTGCTCATCTTGCACTTCGAAGACTACGCCTGCTAATGCTTTTTGGTTCTCTTTATCTACTTTTGTAATTTCTACGTTACCCTTGTCTAACATTTCGTTTTCTACTGTTAAAGTAAGAGATTTTGTCATGCCTTTTTCAATTTGGAAAGTAATCGGATCTACTAATTGCTTATATCCTTTTGGTGCTTTTACTTCTACCAACTTGTATGTTCCAACTGATAAATTAGTAACTTGTGCGTGTCCTTTTTTATCTGTCGTTATTTTAGCGACTACTTGTCCTGCTTCGTCTTGAATCTCAAATACTGCATCAGCTAAAGCATCTTTATTTTCTTTGTCTACTTTTGTAATTTCTACATTTCCTGTATCCACTAATTCATTTTCGACAGTTAATTGTAATGCTGTTACTCTACCTTTTTCAATTTCGAATGAAATTGGTTTTTCTAGCGGTTTGTATCCTGCTGGTGTTTCTACTTCTACCAACTCATACTTTCCAATAGATAAATCTGAAACATTTGCTTTTCCATCTTTATCCGTTTTTACTTTTGTTACTACTTTCCCTTTTGAATCACGTACTTCAAACACAACACCTTCTAATGGTGCTTTACTATCTTTGTCTATTTTCGTGATTTCAACATTCCCCGTATCCACCATTTCGTTTTCTACAGTAAATGTTAAAGACTTCGTCATACCTTTTTTAATTTCAAATGATACTGGTTTTTCTAACTTTTTATAACCAGGTAAACTTTCTACCTCTACTAATTCATACTTTCCTACAGGTAAATCTGAAACATTTGCTTTTCCATCTTTATCTGTCGTTACTTTTTTCACCTCATTGCCCTTCTCATCTTGGACAACAAACGTTACTCCCGCTAACGGCGCCTTATTATCTTTATCTATCTTCGTTATCTCTACGTTTCCCGTATCTACCATTTCATTTTCTACTTTTAATGATAGTACCTCGGTCATGCCTTTTTTGATTTCAAATGATACTGGCTCTGTTAGTTTCTTATAGTCTGGTAAACTTTCAACTTCTACTAGTTTGTATTTCCCTACTGATAGGTCTGCAATTTTTGCTTTCCCATTTTTATCTGTTGTTACTTTCTTTATTACTTTTCCAGCTTCATCTTGCACTTCGAAGACTACACCTTCTAATGCTTTTTGGCTGTCTTTATCTACTTTTATAATTTCTACTGAGCCTTTATCTAACTGCTCATTTTCTACTTTCAGTGATAAGACTTCTGTCATACCTTTTGTAATTTCGAATGATACTGGCTCTGTTAATTTTTTGTAACCTGGTAAGCTTTCCGTCTCTACTAATTTGTATTTTCCTACTGATAAGTCTGAGACATTCGCTTTTCCATCTTTATCTGTCGTTACTTTTTTTAACACTTTTCCTTTTTCATCTTGCACTTCGAAGACTACGCCTGCTAATGTTTTTTGGCTGTCTTTATCTACTTTTGTAATTTCTAATGAGCCTTTGTCTAACTGCTCATTTTCTACTTTCAATGATAAAACTTCTGTCATACCTTTTTTAATTTCAAATGATACTGATTCTGTTAGTTTCTTGTAACCTGGTAAGCTTTTCGTCTCTACTAATTTGTACTTTCCTACTGATAGATCTGAAACGTTTGCTTTTCCATCTTTATCTGTTACTACTTTTCTTACCACTTTATCTTTCTCATCTTGGACTTCAAATTCGACACCCGCTAATACTGCGCCGCTGTCTTTGTCCACTTTTGTAATTTCTACATTACCTTTGTCTACCATTGCATTTTCTACTGTTATTGGGAATATGCCGTCCCCTGTTACATTTACTTCGAACTCTTTTTCTTTTAATTGGTATCCTTCGGGCGCTTTCGTTTCTTTTAAAATATATTTTCCTGGTGCTAACGGTTTAGAAATTGCCTTACCGTCTTTATCTGTAATAATATGTTCAACTACTACACCGTCTTTTACTACATCAAACTCTGCATTTGCTAACGCTTTACCACCATTTTCCGAATCAATTTTCTTTAATTCAATTAGACCCTTTTGCATGGTATTTTTAATTTCAATTGTTTTTGTTTCTCCAGCTTGAAGTGTAACCTCTACCGGACTTTCTAATTTTTGATATCCATCTGGCGCAACTATTTCATAAACTTTATACGTCCCAGGAGCTAAAGTTTGAGGTACTGAAAAACCATTTTCGTTCGTCTTCAGTACTGCAACAACCTTATCCGCACTATTTCGAACTGCAAATTCGGCACCTGTTAACCCTTTATTCGGATTCTCAGCATCTATTTTATGAATAGCTACTGTACCATCTTTTGGAGGTGCAGGCGGCGTAACAGTTACTTCATTCGATGTTAAATTCTTATCATCAAAATGTAATTCTGCTTTATTAGGAATCTTCTTATCTACGTAAGAAGATAAGTCTGCATCAGCTTTAATTTTCGCCTTAATATTCAAGTTAATTATCTGGTCTTCATATGACTTATAGTCAAAACTCTCACCGAACGTAAATGTTACTTCACTTTTTTGTTTATCTATCTTTAGTGTTCCTTTAGAAGTAATATCTTGGCCATTTTGATCATACACTTTTGCCTCTAATACTTCTAATACATCTTCTAAATCATCACTAATTACCATAGATGTGTATTTAGGAGGATCGTTTGGTATATGTGTACCAACTTGATATTGAATAGGTTGATCCATTTGCGCTAACTGCTGATTCTCTACAAGCTTACCATTCTCATCAACTATATTCTTTTCAATACTAGGTGGATTATCTTCGCCTGAACCGGTTCCTCCCCCACCACTTACGAATACTTCTCCTACTTTTTCTTCAGTTTTAATATTTTTGCCTTCTAATTTCACTGTATTTTTATGAGGCTTTGCAGCGGGATTGGTAATCTTTGTTTTATATCTTAAAATATAACCTTTTGAACTGTCTGGAAATTCAATTGTAAATCCAGTCTTCGTTGTATTGATTTTAATTTTAGATAAATCTGCTGGCTTAACATTTGTTGGTGCATAGCCATCTTCAAATACAGCCTCTTCTAATACCACGCTGTCTGTAATTAACTCATGCCCAGGTCCTAATGTGTCTGTTAATTTAAGATCTTGCATTTCTGTTCCAGTTGCATTTACATATACCGTCCAGTCTGCAATTGAAGGATCTTCCTGATTATAAGAACCCCATTTCAATAGATTATCTGTATTGGGCTGTGGCTTCGGTCTCTCTGTCGTATTATTTACACTTACTTCTTTATTTACGATTTGACCATCAACGTTAAAGTCTAATGGGATTTTTTGAACACCATCATATGCTTCTAGAGCAAAATAGAATTCTACGAATAAAGAACCTTTAATGTTATTCTTTCCTTCTACATAATCACCCATAGTACACGTCAATAGACCATTTTTCATCTCACATGTACCAACTATTTTTCCTTCAGCATCTTTTAAAGGAAAACTCAGATTCATAAGATCTTTTCGAAATTCTTTTGGCATATCAATTGTGAATTGATCTCCACTCTTTATCTGTTCTTTAGCTGACCACTTCACTTCTACTTTCATACCATCTGAGGCCTGATATGGTTCAGATGTCGTGCCATCAGTACGGGAAATGCTAATATCATCCACTGGACTTTTCATCACAGCAGCTTGAATAACTGGAGCCCACACATTCAGCACTGAAAATAATACTAGAAAAACTAATGAAATCATTGAAATGTGCCTTTTAGTACTTTTCACTTGCATATTTTCCTCCTTGAATATTATATTTATATAATAAAAAAGATCGTCCGGTTGCATCAAAAAGTGCAACCAGACGATCTTAGTAACCAATATATATTACCGTAGACTCTAAGCTTTGCGGCCTATCCTTTCGAATAGTGTGCTAAAAATATGTTTTATTCTTTTTTTGTTTCATTTTCCACTTGTACCAAATATTACTATACCGTCTGGACGGTTATAATTCAACACCTATACAATTGTTCTATTATTCTAATAAAAAAAATAATTCCCCGCCGGATTAAATACACCAATGGGGAATTATTTTTTATTCTATAGTTTATATATTCTATTTATAGGAAGCATTAATAAGGGCTTGAATCACTTTTTCTCTTAATTCAGGGCTTAGTCTTCCGATCCCTAAATATTCCGAATACCATAATCCATCAGCTGCTAATCTAATAATTGTGGCACAAACAGAATCCATTTCATCATTTTCTATTTTAGTTTGCAATTGCTGAAATGCTTGTTGTAATGGCTCAAGTAATTCAGGTTTTAGCATTAATGCTGCCATCATACTACTACACAACTCTTCTGTTCTTTTCCCATTACTTAATCTTTCCTCTACAAAAGAACGAACCCACCTTCCTTTCTTCTCTGTGTCTTCCGTTACCTTATTATGAATAGCACCATGATACTCCTCTGTCCCTTTAAGTATCATGCCTTCTATTAAAGCTTCTTTATTTGAAAAGTGATACAATAACCCACCTTTACTTACACCTGCCTCTTTTGCTACTGCTTCTAAAGTTAACTTAGCTACTCCTTTAAATTGAACAATTTGAGAAGCGGCGGCTAAAATTTTTTGCCGTGTTATGCTCGTGTTCATTCCTTTTTAAACCCTCATTTCTACTAATTCTATCTAAATACGTATTTTATTTTTAATATTGTTGAATACTACTAGATATTTTTTATTCAATATAGGCTTCATTACATTTGAATTGTTAGTTGCTTCTTCTATTAAAAATTTCCATATCATCCAATATGATAACATTAAATACACTCCGTAGACTATACATCTATACATTTATATAAGTTCCTAATATCCCCATAAATGTGAAATACAATTTTAACGAGTCGATTTCCTATCCTTTAGTTTTCAAGCATTTTTCGACGCTGGTCTTCCTACCACCCTATCAGCTTTATTGTTTTATTTTATAAGACGGTGCCAATCCTTTAATCACTAAATAAAAAATGTTATTACTTCTCTTTCTATAAGTAATAACATTTTCTACCTATAAACCACTTAACAAATTTCTCTCCAACTAGCATCCTTCACATCTTCACTAGTCGGCTTTCTAACTGATCCAACGAAACATTCCTCGCAAGCACCAAATACAATAAAATTTCTCTGTGCTTGTCTTAACGAAACTTCATTTGCTCCGCCTTCAAAGTCATGATCGTTAAACTGAACAGAATCATCTTCCCAATAACATATGTTACAGATTTCATATGTACCTGGTGGTTCTTCTTCTATTGTTCTATACCCGCAGCATGGACAAGTATATTTCATTCTGTCACTCCATTATTAACTTGTTTTTTCTCCCATATATTCCGGCCCACAAAGAATGTCACAGCGCAAATCATAGTTATTCCCATGAAAAAAATATTAGAAGCTTCATATATAGTTGGAATCCCAACCGTTACTGAAACAATACTACAAGCTAAAAGTAAATATAATAATAAAGATACAATATAGCTTAGTTTAAATCGTAAAATGATACCTCTAAACAATAGCTCACCAAGAAGACAGCCACCTAAAATGATAGGTACTCCAAAATACAATGTAAGGACTCCCATTTGCGCAGTAGATTGAATTATCTTTCCAATTATGTTCGGCGAAGTCATCTCATCATTTTTTCCCATCCTATCATATAAATCAAGTGCCGTTGCTGAAATAAAGAAACTTAATATAGAAAATGAATACGGAATTAAAAATTTTCTCAATCTCATTCACCTCACTTTTCCCTTCACATATATTATTCATTATTTTCTATCATTTTTACATAAAAAAATAGCCCTCTATGATAAAACATAGAGGGAATAATTTCTATATAAAAACCTATACCTTATCCTGAAGTGAACCCGAAAACAGAACACATATCAAAACACCTAAACCGTCTGTTCCCTATATTCTTTAGGGGATAAGTGGTTTAGGTGTTTTATTAGAAGGTAGTACCTTCTTTTTTATAATATTCTTTTGAAATCTCTTCATAAAACGCTGCCGATGTCGCGTAGAAATAAGGTGCAGACCATAAGAAACCGATTCCTAAAGTAAGAATACTTAAAAGGAACCAGCCAAGGAAACTTAAGCATAGTAAAAAGTAATCCATTTTATGTCCATTCATCATATGGCGACTTTCGGTAATCGCTTGATTCGCTGTGTATTCTGGACGATCATTCAAAATAAAATACGTCATAGAATAAGAAAATGATTTAATAATACCCGGAATAATAAGAAGTAATGTCCATAGCATCAAGTATACATACATTAGTAAATATGTTAAAAACGACTTCATAAGCTTACTTCCATCGCTAAACCATCTAAATAAATCACCAATGCGAGCACTAGTCTCACGGATTACATTTAAAACAAGATAATAGGCGCCTATTGTTAACGGACCGATAACAAGCATTGCAATAATACTTACGGTAAGCGAATCACTTGCTTCTTCCCAACCCCAAAACGTCGAGAAAACACCTGTGATTAGAAGTTCAACAGCTCCAATAAGGATTCCAAGTAATAAGGTTGCCCCTACCGCTAATCCCCATTTTCCTTTTAATGCATCAAGTGCTTCTCTTTTCAACTGACTTATCATATATAACCTCCTAATATTATTTCTATATTAGTATACCATTTATATCAAAAATTTCACGAATTTCCCTGAAATAGAAAGGTACTACTTTTTTCTGATACGTATTGAGAAATGTGAGCTGTATTTGCACCCATATATGAATCAAATTACTCATTTCTCCATAACAAAAAAGCCTGCCTTTCATATAGGCAAGCCATTTCATTTAATCCTCACTTATTCTCTTCTTATACCAATCCTGCATTCTCTCCGCATCTTCTACTCTCGTATGCTCTAGTTTATAATTCGATGATGCACTAGAAAACGTATACGTACATAAATCCGCTCGGCGCTGGAAATATGATTGTGTTTTTTCAATTGATTGGACGTGTCTTCTTCTTACAAGTCCTGTATGTTTCCCAATACTACGATGTATAATCGTAATTTGTTCTCCGTTTACACCGTAACCATTTGTTTTAAATGTTGCGTATCCAAGTGTAAAGATGAGGATAGCTAGCGGTAACAACGCCCACATGATGAAATACTTTTCAAAGTATATGCTTATCCCAGTAAGCGGGACTGCTAGCATTGCGAAGAAAATGAAACTATCAATTAAATAACGGCGCAAGGCTGCTTTTGGTAATGCAGTAATATTTGTATTCAGTTCATATGGCAATTGTAAATGAGCGAGTAACTCTTGCACACGATCTTTTCGAATAATCGGATGCAGCGTAACTTTGTCTTTCTCTTCTCCCAATCCCTTACTTTGAATGACTTCGACTTGCACAGCACAATAACCGAACATCTGACGGAAAATACCTTCTTTTATCGTAATCCCTTGAATGCGGTGTAACTTTAGTACAAGTTCTTTCCTTTCAAGTAATCCTTGAGAAATACGCACTTCATCGTTTTTTCGATTTACTGTGAAATTACCATGTTTTAACGCGTAACCAATTGTAGATATAATCCACGAAAGGACGAGTAAAATAGCTACCATGTAAATCCAGCCGTATATATCATGATCCATTACATACGACTCTACGCTATTTTTTATCCATTTCGGAATGTACTCATCTACTTGGTGATACACGAAAAAGATTAATGAGAATAATAATCCAAATTGACCGGATGTAACAGATGCTAATAAAATTTCTTTCAAAGTTAATTTGTACTCTGTCGCTTGCTTTTCCTCTGTCATAACTTCTTTTTCTACTACTTCTTCTGATGTTTCTTCTGCTTTTACTTCTGGAGTTGGCTCATTTAGTAAGAAAATAAGCTCCTTCGCCTCATCTTCTGTAATACCAGCTAGGCTTACTTCGGCATCATCGCCTCCGCCAGCTGTTTCGATTTGAATTTTCTTTAAACCGAGCATTTGATATAACACGTTTGAACTTGTATTAATCGTTTGGACACGTTCTTTATTTAAGTAGCTCTCCTTCTTCACAAAGAGCCCTTGTTTAACATGTAATACGTTATTTTCAACCCAGTATGTTGTGTAATACCATTTCTCAAACGCTGAAAAAACGGTGAGTAAACCGAATCCAGCGGGAATTAAATACCAAAATGGAAACTTTCCATTTAAACTAAACATGAAAATAAGTAATGGTATAAAGTCTGTTATTTTTAATTCTAATAACATCGTAATGGGATGCTGCCTCTTATACATCCTCATCACTCACTTTCGCTAATTCTGCAATTCTCGTTTTTAACATTTCCGCTTCATACATCGTTAAGCCTGGAATGCTGTGAGAAGTTGCCGCTGTTGAAATATGTAATTCTGCTAATCCATGTTTTCTCATAATTGGCCCTTGTTCAATCGTAACGTGCTGTACACGAATCATCGGTACTAATACGCGCTTTACGACGAAAAGACCGTGCTGAATTTCAAGCTCTTCTTCATTTAATTGATAGCTATAATAACGCTGACGCAGTTTCGGGAATAGGAAGTACTCAAATGGTGCTAGTGCAACTGTTAACCCGATCAGCACATACAAAATCCACGCCCACCAATCAAACTTTATCATAAGGAACAGGTAAACTAAAATGACGAGAATACCGATCCCTTCCTCAATTACAGCACGAACTTTCCACACCTTGATCATGTCAGGATGAATTTCATTTTTCAATGGATCCATGTAACCACTCCAAATCTATTAATCTAATATATGAATTGTCTCAATCTATATTTTACATAACTTTACATAAAATTGAAAATTTATTATTTATCCTCTTTTTTCTCAGGAATAAAATATCCGAACCAAAGCAGCCAAACTAAACTAATTAACGCGAACCAACCTTTATCCGCTTGGAAAGCTTCAATCATACCTGGGATTTTATAAATTCCAATTAACCCCAGAAAACCGAGCCACCAGTTTTTCTGCATTTTCATTTTTATTCTCCCTCCTTCATTACGTTTTTCACATTTTGAATCCAAATTTCTTTATACTTTAACTGGAATCCTATTAATATGTAATTACTCATATTATCAATAACGAGCGCTAACGTATGGGCGTTTTCTTCAGTTGCATGTCGTGACACAACACCAAGTTCCACACCTTTCTTTAATAAATCGTGGAATCCATTTAAAAACTCTTCTTGTATTTCAAATAAGCGTTTCTGGTACTTTTCATTTCGCGTCGCAGTTACGATGAATTCATTTATAACGCGTAATATGCCTTCTTGGCCTCTATACTCAGACAACATATGTAAACCATCTGCGATTAACTTTTCTGCAAAGTTTTCTTTCGTATATTGTTCTTTATCGAAGTAATTAACGAAATAATATCCAGAAAAAATCTCTTCAAATAAAAAATCAACTAGCGCTTCTTTAGACGGAAAATGATAATAAATAGCTGGCTTTGATATACCTACTTCTTTCGCAATCATTGAAAGACTCATCTTCTCAATGCCATGCTCTGCCATTAGTTTAAATGATGCCTCTACAATGTGCTGCGATGTTTGTAAATTCTTTGTCATACTATACCTCACTTATTTTTACTTATCGGTCGGTAAGTAAATTGTAAAATGAAAATGAATGATTTGCAAGTTAATTAGAGTTTTAAAAGGAACTTCTTGATGAACCTAGAAAAATATAAAGTAAAAACAATGTATAACGATAAGGAGGGTTTTCATATGGGATCTGGCGGTAAGGGTGGTAGCGGCGGTGAAGATGGCAAAGATGGTAAGAGCGGTAGTAGTGGGCTTTTATTAATCATTCTGCTCTTTATCGTATTCATTATAATTGGAGCTAGTTATAGTGTGTTTAGCTTCTAAGAAAAGACACAATTCAGTTAGTTATAGTAGCGTAGAAAACTGAAACAGAGATTAAAATTTTCCTTCTTAAGGTTTCTTCACCAGTAAGGGCACGCAAAATAAAAAGCCCCGGTTATATTTAACAGCCAGCGCTTTCTATTTTCAGTACTCTTATAATGTTTCATTTATATTTCCAACTCGTATGCGCGGGCGCTCTGTCGCACACGTAAATCATTATTGATCATCCACAATAATATACGCTGTTCTAATTGGCCCGTGTACACCTACGACAAGGTTCATTTCAATATCTGCGCTATTTGACGGACCAGAAACGAAGTTCACACAAGCTGGCAAGTTTTCTCCCGCTTTATTTTGATCATGAATCAGTTTTGTAGCTTGGGTTAATCTTGGTACAATCGTACTTTTCGGAACGATTGCAATATATGACTCCGGAAGAAGACTCACATGTCTTCCTTTTAACCCGTCATTAAATAGTACAACGGTTCCTGATTCTGCCAAAGTCATATCACTGAACGTAATGCCAAGGTCAGCAGCTTTCGCAAATGCTATGTCCTCTTCTTTATGATCTAATCCCCATGTACGAAAATGTGTTGTTCCTTCATTGCTGAAACATGGTGTAAGACCATACTCATTAAAGCGCTCATCATTCGAACATATAACAGATTCGATATTCCAATCTTTTATAAAAGACCCCAATGTTTCAACAAGATTTTCCTTTGTTGTTCGCTTTACTTCTGTATGAATGACTTCGCAGTGCTCTATTAACTTTAGTACAAGTTCGTCTTGCGCCAGTCCGTCAAAAACAATCCACTGCGGGGAAAAAGACCAGTTCGGTTTTTCCACTGCTTCTGGACGTTTCCTACCAAGCTTTTCTGATAACTGGAGTAAAAATTCCTCACGATTTTGGATGGCCATCATTGTTCTCCTTTTCGTGTTTTTCAAACCACTCTCGAAACGGTTGTTTTTTCGGAACTGGAAAATCTCTCGCATCCGTCCAAGCTTTTAACGGTCCAATTCCACGCTCGATCTTATCCCCTTTTGCAAGAGGTTTTAATGCATACGGAGCGCTCTTCGCTGCAAAAGAAAATAGTCTAGGACTCTTCACCGCTTTTTCAAAACCTTTCATAGCCACGTTCCAAGCTACAGGTGATCGTTTTTCTTCTACAATGCGGCTGCGATGTTTAATTAATAAGTCATGTAACGGGATTTTCACTGGACACGCTTCTGTACAAGCACCACAAAGGCTAGATGCGTAAGGTAAATCCTTATATTCATCATATCCCCCTAAAAGCGGTGTCAACACAGCTCCAATTGGTCCTGGATAAATAGAGCCATATGCATGTCCACCAATATGCCTGTATACAGGACACACATTAATACATGCCGCGCAACGAATGCACTGGAGGACACTTTGGAATTCCGTTCCTACAATATCGGAACGACCATTATCAACAATGACTAAATGAAATTCCTCAGGTCCATCTTCCCCGCCAGGCTCAGTTAACCCTGTAATATAACTTGTTAACTTTTGTCCTACAGAACTTCGGCATAGAAGTGTTACTAAAACATCAAGCTCTTCCCATGTCGGAACAATACGCTCCATCCCCATAACTGTAATCAACGTTTTCGGAAGTGTCGTAGTAAGTCTTGCATTTCCTTCGTTTGCTACGATAGAAATTGATCCAGACTCTGCAACAGCAAAGTTACATCCAGTCACTCCTATATCCGCTGCAAAAAAATCATCACGTAAATAATCTCTTACAAACCTCGCCATTTCCGTAGGATCAGATGTTCCAGTATAATTTAACTTTGTTTTAAATATTTCACAAATGTGTTCTTTATCTTTGTGAAGGCATGGAACAACAATATGCGAGGGAGGATCGTGGTCGTTCACTTGTAGAATAAATTCAGCAAGATCTGTTTCTAACACTTCTGCTCCAGCTTCTTCAATCGCTTCATTTAAACTAATCTCTTCTGTTACCATCGATTTTGATTTCACAATTTTTTTCGCATTTTTCTTTTTTACAATCTCTTTTACATATTCCCTTGCGTCTTCTGCAGTCTTTGCGAAATAAACGAAACCACCGTTTTTTTCAATATTTTCACTCAGCTCATATAAATAATAATCAAGGTTTTCTAATGTATGCTTTCGAATTTCTTCTCCTAAAGCTCGCCATTCCTCCCAATTCCCAAGACTCTCAGTAGCTTTTAATTTCTTAACTCTAAGACCATCTTGAGCTTTCCTGACAGCCTGTCGCATAAATTGATCCCCAATGCCTGTTTCAGTACGCTTATGAAAGGGATCGTTCCCAATTTTCATTCCCATCTCTATATCCCCCTCTTATTTTCGATCTTCATTTAATACTTGAGCAATATGTTTTACATCAATCTGATAACCATTACGTGTTAAACGTCCTTTTATATTCATTAAGCAGCTACAATCCATCCCAATTAACAATTCCGCACCGGTTTCCATAATATGCTTTACTTTTTCCTCAACCATTTGCTCAGAGATTTCTGGCATTTTCACCGAGAATGTCCCTCCAAATCCGCAACAATCATAATTATGCGGCAATGAAACAACTTCCAGTCCCTTTACACACTTTAATAGTTTTTGCGGTGGTTCCTTAATCCCCATTAATCGGCTCATATGACAAGATGTATGAACCGTTGCTTTTTTATGAAGCTCCGCACCTAAGTCTTCTTTCCCTAATACTTCCACAAGAAATTGTGTGAATTCGTATGTTTTATTTCCAAGTTCAGTAGCTTTTTTCTTCCAATCCGCTTCACTTTCAGAAAACAAGCTAGAAAACTCGTGAACCATCATAGCGCAAGAGCCCGATGGTGCCACAACATATTCTGAACTAGAAAAGGCTTCAATCATATGTTTTGCAGCTGTTTTTGTTTCTTTCACATACCCGCTATTATAAGCAGGTTGTCCGCAGCAAGTTTGAGTTTTTGGAAAATCAACTTCACACCCTAAATCTTCAAGAATTTCCACAACATCTTTCCCTACTTCTGGATAAAAAACATCTGCAACACAAGTAATAAATATTGATACTTTCATATTTTGCACCCCTAAATACAGTAAAGTAAGCTCAAGTAACTTTATCTGTATATTATTGGTAAAAAAATTAAAAATATGAATAAAAATAAAAAAAAGCATCCTAAATGTGTAATTTAGGATGTTTATTGTAAAACAAATCAATTTCTATTAAGCAAGCGCATACGATAACAATTCATCGTTACTTCTCCAAGCCTTTGCAACAATTGATAATTCGCATATGCTCCGACCGGGGCACCGATGATTGGAACGAGTTGAAGCATTTTTGCTAAATCGATATAGTCTCGGTATTCTGTTTGGAACTTTTCCCAGTCCATATGATTTTCTTCTTCTGTATCCCACGTTTCAATTGCTTTCCATACTTCTTTTCGGTAATCGTCACTTGAAAAAGCAAGCTGGAAAACGTGAAGAATAAAAAGGCGTTCTTCTTTTTTACTCGTATCAAATCCGTACAATGTTGCTGCATCAAATAAAAATTTTATTTTAATAGTAAGTAATAACGGGAAATCGGCAAGGCCAAGGAGAATACCACCTGCTCCTGTTCCTGCCCCTTCTGCCGCTGCGACTTTTTTATATTCGTCCATTTTTTTACGTACTTCATCGTCTCGTCTTTGCAGTGACCAGTTCGTTTCTTTTAGCTTCGGTTTTATGAAGTTTGATCCAGCACTAATTGTTTGTACCATCATCCGAATCGTTTCTGTTAGTACCTTTTGTACTTTCGCGGGCACTAGTTGTTGCACTTTCACCTGCACTTTTTTAGAGAACCGTGTCATCATAGAAGAATCTTTCATGAATGTAGCTTTCCACTGCTCCAATTCTTTTATAACCTTCTCTTCATATGTAATCATAGGTTCATTCCTTTCAGTTTAAACGCTCAATGCGCTTTGCACCGTATTGATAAACGAAACCGATACTAAATAATATGCTTACGACAAATAAAATGCCGGTCATTATGAAATCTTTCGTCGCAAGTGCAAATATAATTGTAAATACAACACTACCAATGATAAGAATCGCATTTAATAAAGTAAGGAAATCTCTCTTCTTCTCGTCTTCCCCTACCGGATATAAATCAAGCCAAACTTTCATACGGTGATGTTTCCAAAGGGTTAAGAGCTGGTAGCCGATTAAGTATAAGAAAACAAGGCTTACGATAAAACGTCCATATAAAAATGGGATAAAGTAAAGAATAATCCCGCCAAGAACGAGTAAACGCATATATAATCCGAAATAGTTACCCGATCTTAAAAATGTTCTCGTATATAAGTATAAATATGTACGTTTTTCACCGATCATCGAAAGAATGAAATCAAGCCATTTCCTACGTGATACTCTCTCTTTTAACGCTGGTACATCAACGAACATGTTCGCAATGCGGTACAGCAGCATCATTTTTTTACCTTCTTCAGAAATTAAATACTCCCAGTTTAGCGGCTTTCCCTTCACCTTTTGGTGCATAACGGCAAGGTATAGCGCCATTAAAAAGACAATCACACCGGTAAAAATGACTGAAGTACGTTCTACAAGGACGTACACAAATAAGCCGTTTAAAATAAAACGAATAAACCAATCCGCTCTTTGTACATTTTGATCTGTTAAAAATGATTTTTCCCACGCTACGAATAAATTCCACGCCTTTACAATGACAAACGCGATTACAATCCATATGTAATTGGCACCTGTTTGTTTCATTTGCTGGAAGTATAACGGTGCAAGCGCAGCGGCTACCATTGCGATTATGTATAACTGAATCATAAACGTAAAAAGAAATGCCTTCGTAAAGTAAGGCTTTAACTTTTCTTCAACTGGCAGCAAATACACGAGGTCTGCTTCTTTTAATAACGTTTGGACTGACCCAGCTGTTAATACGAGGCCAAGTAAGACTGCCATAACAATCGCTGTCGGAAACGAAGGTGTTAACGTTTGTAACCATTGCTGGTAATAATACGCTCCTGCACCGATGATAAATACGAAAATAAATTTCAAATGATCATTAAATACGTATTTACTATATGTACGAACTTCTTTTAGAAAGTGCCGAAATCGTTCTTTCCATAACGCTGTGCTATTCATAATCTTCTTCCTTCGTTAACGCAATATAAATATCATCAAGCGTTGCACCAGGCATATTAAACCCGGATTGAAGTTCTGATAATGTTCCCATCGCTCTCACTTCACCTTGATGCAAAATAATGAATGAATCACAATAGCGCTCTGCTGTCGCTAAAATATGTGTACTCATTAAGATGCCCGCACCACTCTTTTTCATTTGATCCATCATTTGAAGAAGTGATTGAATCGCTAACGGATCAAGTCCAACGAAAGGTTCGTCCACAATGTAAAGTGATGGTTCAACTAAAAATGCACTCATAATCATCACTTTTTGTTTCATCCCTTTTGAGAAATGAGACGGAAACCATTTTAAGCGATTTTTCATGCGAAATTCATGTAATAATTGTCCTACGCGTTCTTCATATTGTTTTTCATCTACACCGTACGCCATCGCTGTTAATTTCAAATGCTCTTCTAACGTTAACTCATCATATAATACTGGCGTTTCTGGAATGAAGGAGAAACTAGAACGGTACGCTGTCATATCATCACGAATTGTTTTCCCGTTAATTGTGACAGTTCCTTTTTTCGGCTCCATTAAACCGATGATATGTTTAATTGTCGTACTTTTCCCAGCCCCATTTAAACCGATCAAGCCGACAAGTTCGCCTTTATTAACAGAGAACGAAACATTTTGCAGTACAGGTCGTTTCGTATATCCTCCTGTAACATTTTCTACACGCAATAACTCGCTCATACGACACCACTTTCTTCATTGATATTCATTCTATATTCATCTTACCAAAAATTGTGCTGTACTACATAGTATCGATGTCTCCAAAAAAAATTAAAATTTCTTCGCATATATTTTTACGAAAGCGGACATCATAATTAAGGAAGAAGGAACACACTTGAAAAAGCAACCACCAATTGATGAGTACAACAACATAGTGAAGTCATCATGAAATGGGGTGTCCAAGTTGGACAATGAAATTTACACATAACCAGATAATTTGTTTCATTTTCGAAACGGGGTGTCTCCGAAAGAGCATATACTGTTTTAAAAAATAAACAATTTCATTTAATACAAGATTGCAATTCATTTCACTTGAAAATGGGGTGTCTGCGGCAGAGACTTTAGCCGATTTACCGTGCATTTCTTAAATAAATGAGGTGTCTGTGAAAGAGCATATACTGTTTTAAACACTAACAATTTCATTTAATACAAGATTGCAATTCATTTCACTTGAAAATGGGGTGTCTACGGTAGATATTTCAGCCGATTTACCATGTATTTCTTATATAAATGAGGTGTCTGCGAACCGTAAATTATAAAAAATGCTTTTTCAATCCCTCTTCAGAAAACAGGAAGCTGAGTCAGCTTCCTGTTTTTCGTGTTTGTTCTCCTATGTAATTATGGTAAAATACGGCTAAGACCATTTGAAAGGATGAGATCGATGAATCATACAGCGGACAATTGTATTTTTTGTAAAATCATTGACGGGCAAATCCCTTGCTCAAAAGTATACGAAGATGAACATGTACTTGCATTTTTAGATATTAGTCAAGTAACAAAAGGACATACTCTTGTTATTCCGAAAGTTCACAAACAAGACATTTTTGCGTTAACGCCAGAAATCGCATCACATATTTTTGCTGTCGTTCCAAAAATCGCAAATGCAATGAAAGCAGAATTTAATCCAGTTGGCTTCAACCTACTTAACAATAACGGCGAGAAAGCTGGACAAACTGTATTCCACTTCCACCTTCATTTAATTCCACGCTACGGTGAAAACGATGGTTTCGGTGCTGTTTGGAAATCACACCAAAATGAATATACAATGGAAAATTTACAAAACATCGCAAGTACAATTGCAAATAGTGTGAAATAGTGCCACTATAATAAGAAGTAATACATAATAAGCCGATTCCTCTGGCATTTATTGTATGGCTTCTTTCTTCACAAAAAATGCCGGGGATATGATTTTTTGTGCATAGCATGTACAAGAGAGAAAAGTTCACTTTTCTTCCCCTTGTCTTAAAGATATGCACACTTTTATACATCATGAATACGAACGAAAAATAAGGAGGTTTCCTTTTATGTCAAAAGCTAAATCCTTTATTACAGGTGTACTTTGCGGCGGAGCAGTTGCTGGGCTAGCCGTTCTTTTCTCAACTCCTTCTTCTGGTAAAGCTATGCGCGGTAAGCTGAAAGAAAAAGGAACTGATATTAAAAAAACATTAGCTGATATTACAGCTGATACGAAGTTATTAAAGCGTCAAATCGTTGAAACTGCTTCAGAAGGTAAAGAAGTATTCCAAGAACTAAAAGACGATATGCATGACACGCTTTCTAACTGGAAACAAGATATTTCTCAAAACAAACGACATATTGAAAAAGAAATTTTAGACATTCAAAAGTCAATTGAGAAACTACAAGAAGCCGTTCCAGAAAAAGCGTAAACATATTCCTGCTTAGTTTTTTGCATATAACAAATATTTTTCATACGAATTGACCTTAACACGGCATATCACATAGATATGCCGTGTTTTTATGCATTTACAATATATGTTATCCCTTAACATGTAAAGACAACACATGTATTCTCGACTCATAAAACGCTTCCATAGTTATGCATGATTTGTATAGAATATTATTTTTCCGAAAAATTTTCACAATTCTCACAAAAAGACTTTATTAATTTTTATTTTACTGGCATAATAGATAATAATGAAAAAAGAATGTTAAAGTGGGTGAGTAAATGAAAAGTGGAGAAAAAAATTACTCGGTAAAAGAAGCGATGATTTTCAGCCAACGTATTGCTCAATTATCGAAAGCGTTATGGAAATGCGTAGAGAAAGATTGGCAACAATGGATTAAACCTTACGATTTAAACATTAATGAGCATCACATTTTAACCATCGCTTATCATTTAAAAGGGGCTTCTATTTCTGAGATTGCTAAGTTTGGAGTTATGCACGTATCAACGGCGTTTAACTTCTCTAAAAAGCTTGAAGAACGCGGCTATCTTATATTCTCAAAAAAAGAAGATGATAAACGAAATACGTACATTGAAATTACAGACAAAGGGGAAGAATTACTGCTTCGCTTAATGGAGGAGTATGATCCTGAAAATAATTCTGTTTTTAATGGAGCACTTGAACTTCGTAATTTTTATGGTAAGTTCCCAGAAAATATCGAACTGATTGCAATCCTGCGTAATATTTACGGACAAGACTTCATCGATATTTTTGAGAAATCATTAGAAGATATTGAGGAGAACTTTACGGAATCCGATCAAAAGTTAGTTAAGAAATAATCTATTTATTTTTTCGCAATCATGCTTAAGAATTCATTCATAAGCGGCTTAAATAAACCTTGTTTTGCTAGCGCTTCCGCAGTTTCGTGTACTTCGAGCTGATGTGGAAGCGCTTTTTCAAATTGATCTAATAGCGCATCAAACAATAGAAGGCCTTCTGCTTTCTCCACTACATATTGTTCGTTCAGTTTTTCACAAAGTTTTAGTATACGTTCAATGTCTTTTTTACGAGCTTTTTTCTTTATGATTAAAGAATAAAATGGACACTTTTCTTCATCAATCATTTTAAATAGTAGGTCTACGTAGTATTCAGCTTGTTCTAGTCTTCTTACAACGTCCATTTTCTCCCTCGCTTCCTAACACAAAGTCTTCTATTTCTGAATTTTGTAACACGAATAAAATATCGTATGATACAATATATAAAGTATATGTATTTTAGCCAAAAGGAGGTCTCGCCTCATGACTCTTATAACCGTTGTTTTTGTTGCATTCGCACTTCTTGTTATATTTTACACGAATTTCATGACACATACACTGTGTGAGCGAAAACAAATATCTGCGAGCCGCCAGCCCGGTGTCTTTCGAGTTATTAATGTATGTATTACCATTCTATTAATTTCTAGTTATGTAGAAATTATATTTCATGGAAAGTGAGGAAGGAAGCCCCTTCCTCATTTTTTTCCTCTATAAGCAAATTATACCTACTATAACTAATAAAATAAACAGTACAAGTAATAAAATAAGTTTTGAATTCATCCCCCATCCCCTCCTCTTTTCTGTATATGCGACATGCGCCCAATATGGTACCCTTTCAAAATCTGACACAAACTGGTTAAAATTTCTTTATCAATAGGAAAACCCGTCGAAATATGATATATTAAATTTTGTACATATTGCTTATACTATGAAACAAACGACACGCATCTAAACTTTATCCTAAAGCCTCGGTAAGCCCTGTTAAGCGTGCTTTTACATATAAAAAAAGCAAAGACATCAGTGAGACTTAATCAGGTTCTTATGAACGAAAATAACCTATCATAAGGCGTTTCTTCATTCGTATGGGATAAATTAAAAATACATAATAGTAGGAGTGTTTATTGAATGAAGAAAGCTATGCTTGCCTTAGCCGCAACAAGTGTAATCGCATTATCAGCATGTGGAACATCATCATCATCAGACAAAATTGTTACATCTAAAGCTGGTGACATCACTAAAGAAGAGTTCTACAATCAAATGAAGACACAAGCTGGTAAACAAGTACTAAATAACATGGTTATGGAAAAAGTACTTATTAAAAACTACAAAGTCGATGACAAAGAAGTAGACAAAAAGTTCGATGAAATGAAAAAGCAAGTCGGTGACCAATTCGATACACTAATGAAACAACAAGGCCTTAAAGAAGAAACAGTTAAAAATGGCGTTCGCGCTTCATTAGCTCAAGAACAAGCTATCGAGAAAACAATCACTGATAAAGAATTAAAAGATAACTACAAGCCTCAAGTTAAGGCAAGCCACATTCTTGTAAAAGATGAAGCGACTGCTAAAAAGGTTAAAGAAGAACTTGGACAAGGTAAATCTTTCGAAGAGTTAGCGAAACAATACTCTGAAGATACTGCTTCAAAAGAAAAAGGTGGCGACTTAGGATTCTTCGAACATGGTAAAATGGTTAAAGAATTCGAAGATGCTGCTTATAAACTGAAAAAAGATGAAGTAAGCGAGCCTGTAAAAACACAATTTGGTTACCATATCATTAAAGTAACAGACATTAAAGAACCAGAAAAATCATTTGAGCAATCAAAAGCTGACCTGAAAAAAGAGTTAGTTGCGAAGAAAACACAAGATGCTCAATTTATGAACGATCTTATGATGAAAGAAATCAAAAAAGCTGACGTAAAAGTTGACGACAAAGATTTGAAAGATCTTTTCGAAGAACCAAAAGCTGACGCTAAAAAAGACGAAAAGAAATAATGAAGTGAAAAAAGCTTGGGTAGCCCCCAAGCTTTTTTATTTTGTAGTAGTTTTTTTGCCGATAAATCGATATACTCCCTCACCTTACTCCATTCAACACAAAAAAACCTTGGTTTCGTGCAACACGAAACCAAGGTTTATCTTATTATCATTGATTAAATTAAAAAACTATGGTAAATTAGTACAGAAACGCATTCACTAAAAATAAAAGAATGTATTTATCCGTATCTTAATTGTACACCAAAACACATCTTCAGTCAACCTCTATTTTTCACTTTTAAAGGAGTGCTTACGTATGAACAAAAAACTTGATCAAGAGCAAAAACGATTGGATACCGTAATAGAAACGATTACGGAGCAAATTGATAAACTGGAAAGCGACACTGGCAGACGCCGAGCAGAAGTAATCAACATTCGTAAACACTTCTGGGATGATGTTAAAGTTAACACTGATACTTTTGACGATTATCTTGAAACAGTTATCAACTTAAGACAACAAGCTCAGTCACTAGCCGTAACACAAATTACCCATAAGCACACCTTTAATCGACTTGCCGCACTACGCCGTATGCATAAAGCACCTTACTTCGGACGAATTGATTTCAAAGAAGAAGGCGAATCTGGCGCAGAACAAATTTATATCGGGGTCGCTACACTTACAGATGCAAGTGGAGAAAACTTTCTTATATACGATTGGCGCGCACCTATTTCAAGTGTTTACTACGATTATCCACCAGGACCGGCTGAATACAGCACACCAGGAGGCGTAATCTGCGGTAATGTAGAGAAAAAATTACAATATATTATTCAAAATGGCGAGATTGATTCAATGTTCGATACGAGCCTCACAATTGGAGATGAAATTCTGCAACAAGCGCTCGGAAAAGGAACAAACAAACATATGCAAAGTATCGTTGCTACGATTCAGCGCGAGCAAAATGAAATTATCCGTCACGATGAAGGGCGACTACTTATCGTTCAAGGAGCTGCTGGTAGTGGTAAAACATCAGCTGCCCTGCAGCGAATCGCCTACTTACTATATAAATATCGTGAATGGCTAAAAGCAGATCAAATCATTCTCTTCTCCCCTAACTCCATGTTCAACAGCTACGTATCTAACGTACTGCCAGAACTCGGCGAAGAAAATATGCAGCAAGTTACATTCCAAGAATATTTAAACCATAGACTCAGTAAGTCATTTGACGTTGAGGATCCTTACGAGCAATTAGAATATATGTTAACTGAAACGAATAGCGCAAATTATAAAACTCGAAATGCGAGCATTCGATTTAAAGCATCTACTCAATTTTTCGAGATGATTAGAGCGTACAGACAATCTCTTGAATCTTCAGGCATGCTATTTAGAGGAATGAAATTTAGAGGAAAACTGATTGCCTCTGCTAAAGAAATTACAGAGCAATTTTATAATACTGATTCCTCCCTCCGCTTCCATAATCGAATTGAGAAGTTAACGGATTGGCTAAACAAACAAATAGACACAATTGAAAAAACAGAACTGAAAAAGCCTTGGGTAGAAGAAGAAATTGAACTACTTAGTAAAGATGAATACCAAAAGGCTTATAAATATTTACAGAAAAAAGGCGAGTTTGACGACAACTCCTTTAATGATTTTGAGAAAGAAACGAAAGTACTTGGACGTATGATTATCCGTAAAAAATTGAAGCCGCTTCGTAAAGGTGTTCAAACATTGCGCTTCATCAACTTCACAGGCATATATAAACAACTCTTCACAGATGCATCATGGGTTGCTGGGGAAAAACCTAAAGAATGGGACGACATTTGCTCATTAACTGTGAACATGCTTGATGAAGGAAAGCTACATTACGAGGATGCGACTCCATTTTTACTTTTAAAAGAATTAATTGAAGGCTTCCAAACGAACAGATCGATTAAACACGTACTTGTAGACGAAGCACAAGATTATTCTCCATTTCAGTTCGAGTTTTTAAAACGTCTCTTCCCTGCCGCAAAAATGACAGTACTCGGAGACTTTAACCAAGCGATATTTGCTCATGCGAGTGAAACAGTTAATTTCAATACACTTACTAGCTTATACGGACCAGATGAAACAAACGGCATCAACTTAACTCGTAGCTATCGATCAACAAAACCGATAATTGAATTTACACGGGACCTCGTACCTGAAGGAAAGAACATTAATGCATTTGAACGTGACGGTGAAAAGCCTACAGTAACTAAAGTTTCGGATTACAGTGAGCTGCATGAGCGTATCACTTCCAAAGTTGCTGAACTACAAAAACTACAGCACAATACGATCGCAATTATATGTAAATCCGCGGCTGAAAGTGCCGCTGCATACGAGGCACTCAGTCATATCGAGAATATTAAACTTGTGAAAAGTAACTCAGCCGAGTACGAACAAGGCATCGTCGTTATCCCTGCTTATTTAGCGAAGGGTATCGAATTTGATGCTGTTATTATTTACGATGCTTCTAAAGATGTGTACAGCGATGAGAGCCTACGTAGATTGTTCTACACTGCTTGTACGCGCGCAATGCATGAATTGCAGCTTTATAGCGTTGGTGAGGTTAGTCCTTTTGTAACAGGGGCTGCTTCGGAGAGTTTTGAGCTTGTAACGAAAACACCTTGATGATTCAAGGTGTTTCTTTTTTATGCAGGATTTACACCATCAAAGTAGAATATACCATTTTAGAAAAAGCTAAGGAGTGACAAGATGAACCATTATTTTATTGCTATTTATGACGGCGTGTTTCCTACCGAAAAATTACATAACATTTTACAATCTCCCCCTACTTTTACCGCCCTAAACGTCCGTCCTTTTGAAATCTCATCACCAAGACCTTTCACATTATTAGTTGGTGCAGAGCACGATGCACTCACAACTGTTCTTACAGATACATACCATTTATTAACGAAAGAGTTGCAAAAACTAGAAGAACAAGAAAAGTACTATTACGTATACGATTATAAAATTAGAAAAACTATCGATAACCCGACCGAAAAATGTTTTCCATTAGCCACGATCCATATAAATGTTACGAAATTTCATAAGATGATTCAAAAAGTAAAAGACTTAAAACGCCCAGTATTTGCAGGTTATCACATCACTTCTCATGATGCAGACATTCTTACACTTGATGTACTTTTATCTTCACCTTTATTAGATCCTAGCACTTCCGAAAAAGATGCGGAAGAATACTCCTATTTACAACAACTAACTGAATCAATCTCTCGTTCTGAATTATGTATTTCTATTAAAGAAAGTGCGCTTATTTAGACACGAAAAAGAGGGTTATTTATCATAACCCTCTTCTACTATCTATTTACGTTTGTACTTAATCATAATAATGCATTCTTTTATATGCAACTTATATAAGTATCAAGGTGTTTTTCTCATTCTAAACGACATATCTTTACGTCGATATACACTCAGCACAATCCCCATTATAAATGCATGAAATAAAGTTGGTATCAATCCGTAGCTAATAAAGGGTAATGATATAGAAGTACGCGGTAATAATCCTAAAATCATACCAACGTTATAAATGAAATGAACTACAAAAAGAGTCACTCCGCCAACGAGAAGCAATTTACCATAACCATCATTTATTTTATAAGCTATGTTCATTATTCTTACTGCAAAAAGAGAAAGAATAATGACAAGAACTAGCGCAAGTACATATCCATAATAGTAAGTCAAACTCGCGAATACAAAATCAGTATGGGCAGCAGGGATAGACTTTATATTTCCATATGTACCAAACCAACCTGCTGAAGACATCGCCTCTTTTAAACGTAAATCCCATTGATCATGCGCTGGGTTTATAAACCCTAAAATTCTAGCTATCCGGTATTCTTTTACAGCCGACCAGGAAAATAGATCCCTAATAATAAATGGTAATATTGGTAATATTGTAATGAGCCATGCGGTTTTCTTTCCTAGCTTACTCCACCAAAGCATAACGAATACCATCGTAATATAGATGAAAATTGGTAAAAGAATTGATATAGTCGAAAATAGATATAAAGAAAATACGTACAACATGAGAAGATGCATAAACTTTAACCTACTATTATTGAAAAAAGAAGCCCAAGCTAGAAAGAAGAATGGTATCGTCATTAAACAGTCAATTTTGATGGGGCCAATTTTTATTATTGCTTCCCCAATCACGTAACCAGTCGGAAAACATTTTATCATTAACAAGATAAGTACACCGATTGTATAAAACAGCCACCCGAGCCTCTCTAACTTCCGATAATTAAGTAGCATGATCCCAACAGCTGTTGCAATGCCGAGAATAACAAAAATTACTTTGTTCATTAATAAATCGTTCGTATGCCCAAGAGCGATTATTGGCAAAAACCCTAACCCCATCGCAGCCACTAATAAAATAAGTAAGAACCAATCCACCTTTGGCTTATGAAGTTTATTAAGTTCTTGTCCTAGTTTAATCGGACTTCCCATTTGTTCCACAGCTTTATTTTCAGCAATTTCCTCACTTAACCCTTTTTCTATCCATGTGTTCTTCGCCTGTTTTAAGTGAAAATCTAGTTCGGTTGCTACAAAGCTCTTTGCTTCTTTTGATTTAATATGATTCGTAACCTCGCTTACAAAACGCTCCCCTTTTTTATTCAATTTCGCCTCACTCCTGTACTAAGCCTTTTAATATAAATTGTACCTTCGTAGCATTTTTTTCTGCCTTTCGCAGCATCTTTCTTCCTTTATCATTTAATTGATAATATTTCGCTCCTGCATGATCCCAACTCGATTGGATAAAACGATTCTGTTCTAGACGATGTAATACGGTATATAAAAACCCTTCATTTCCTTCGAATTTCCGAATCCCTCTCCCTCGTAGTAACTGTGACAATTCGTATCCTGTTTTTTCATTACTGAGGAGTTGTAAAATCGCTAAAGAGATGTCCTCTTCCTTTTCGTTTGACGCATTGATTTTTTCGCGCACCTGCTTTCGATGTTGATCAGAAAAACTCAAATGTTTAAACGTTGTATTCTCCATTGATTTTCGCAGGCCTTTTAATCGATCTTCCATTTGATTATTCCTCCAATCCTTTCTTCAAAAGCTCCTTCGCTTTTTTCAGTCTCGTTTTTATCGTATTTTCTTTCACTTCTATTACGATAGCAATCTCTTTAATTGATAGTTCTTCATAATAAAATAGATAAATGACCTCTCGGTATTTTATCGGTAAATTCATTACTGCAGAAGCCAATTCACGGTCCTTCGCATTTTGAATGACAGTTTGTTCGACACTATCATTTTGAACCCCCATATAAGCAGCTTCATCCTCTGTCACGATCACCTTTTTGTTATACCAACTTTTTATGTAGTCCTTACATTGATTAATCGCAATTCTCCACAACCACGTTTTCACATTCGATTTCCCTTTGTATGTATGAAGAGATTTATAACATTTCACAAATATATCTTGCGTTACATCCTCAGCGACTTCTTTATTGTTCACATATGAATACACAAGCTGTAAGACTTCTTGTCCATATTTGTTCATTATTTCATCGATAAGGAGTTCCTTATCTTCTATTTCAAACGCTTCTATAGTTAATTCATCCACATCATTTCCTCCTTCCCATATATTAGACGACGCACTGTATGGAAAAGTTTTATAAATTCATAAAAAAACGGTTGGAAATGTCCATACCGTTTTGTTCATCCTCTACTATTTAATTTTTTCTAAAACAAAACTTTTAATATTCCCCGCACTTTTTATAGCTTGCGATACGTCTGTTTTATTAAGTTCTTCAAAATAAGGATATCTGACTTCAATCGCATAACTATTTAACTCTGCACAATCATCTATTAAATCATTGAACTCCATATTAAATTCAGCACATTCCTTTACTAACAGCATTAAATTATGCGTTTTAGGCGGATGAAGTTCTTTTAAACGTTAAATACCCCTTTAGATATTTCTCAGCACACTGTTGACAATGATAACAGATAATTGCAAAAGGAATAGGCATTAAAGACAATAAATGATTAGAAACTCTAAGATCTGAATCTGCAATTTCAAACCATAAATTTGCCTCACTGAAATTTTTCATACAATACCTTACCTTCTTCAGCAATCTTGTATTCCATTGTTACAGGATTACCAGAACGCTCATTAAATTCTTCAGAACCGTAAACAAGTAAATCGACTGGTGTTTTCATTACATCGAATATACTTAAATTCAATTTCTTTAAGGCTTCTCTTTTCCTCTTACCAATACCATCAACCACTACACACAAATCAAAATCACTATCCTCATTAGGCATACCGTAAGCATGAGACCCAAATAAAATAATTTTATTAACATCAGAAAGAGAGGAAGTCATTTTATCTACTAATTGATTTAACTCTTTTTGAACATTAGTATTCATTCCATTCACCACTTTAAATTAATCCTTCTCAATAAATCCTAGCTGTAGAAGCAAATCAATAAATTGATTCATTTCAACTCTAATAGACTACTACAATTGTTAAGTTATTCAAACGATATAATAATACTTATTATACCTTTCGTATCCATATCCTGTTAAGCAACAAAAATCTACACTCTGTACAAATATAATAAAACAAAAAACCGCATGAGGACTCTCCCTCACGCGGTTTATTTTTAAGCTAACGCAGCCGCCTGTTCTTGTTGATCTACAGGAATTACAGCATCTCTTAATGCTTTTTCTAGTTCAGCTGTGTATTTCATTCCAATGCTATCATCATTTATGGTGCCAACAAAGACGGATTATGCAGTAGTTTCATAACAGTATGAATAAATAAACACCTATTACGAGTATAAAAAATCGGCTCACTACATAATACCTATGTTTTCAGTGATACTCTATTACCACCGAACTAAATGTATATAATTTTAACTACATGATAGCAAGTTAATTTTCAAATATCTTCTTGCGCATAACCCTAAATTTATTATCCATTTGTATCATGCTTATAAATAAAAGATATCCTATCGATGCACCGAGCATATTTATAGCAATCCGCCACACATCAAAAACATCAGACAAAGTTAGTAAATGTAATAACTCCCAAGCAAAAAAGGTCATAGCATACCACTTACAAGCTTTCTTATAGTTCGTCACTTTATTGATCAACACTGGAACGAAAAATCCAAATGGAACTACCAATATTATATGTTGCAAAACAGTTAACCAATACGTTGAGTTCCCCCAAGGACCTGGATGTGCAATAAAATCTTTAATTTGCCAAAGTGTTATTCCAAAAAGTTGTAACAGCGTTTCTAAATCAGATATATGTAAAAATTGCTGCCAAAATTCAATAGGATGATAGACAGTTCCACCTGTCAAACTACGAACAGAGTCAAATGTAGAATTTGAAATAAACGCTCCTAAAAAGACAATAAAACAAATGATTATATAAGGAATACATAAAATTTTTGATACTACCTTTAATGGCCTAGGAACTTCGTATACCGATTGATTAATCTCTAAACCAATAACTTTTGATTCGCCAAAAGTTTGAATCGCTTTATACACCGCTTCTTTTTCATTCATACCTTGTTCCATATATTCTTCTTTCAAGCTGTTCAAGTGATCATATATTTCTAGAAATAGCTCATCCTGTTCAATATTACTAAGTTCTGAATAAGCTAAAATGGACTTAATATACTCATCAAATTCACTCATAAATAACTCCTTTCTGACAAGTTTGAATTAATGATGTTACACGCTCCCAAGAGTTCACTTTCTTCTGCAATTCTTTTTTCCCTTTACTTGTAATAGTATAAAATTTCCTTTTCATCCCATTCTCAGATTGATTCCAATAAGATTCAAGAAATTCCTTTTTTTCTAATCGCTTTAAAGCTGGATACAAAGTTCCCTGCCCCATACTATACAAATCTTCACTTGCATCCTTTAAACTTTGGGCTATTTCATATCCATACGTATCACGTTTTGCAATGATAGAAAGTAATAAAATATCTATACTTCCCTTCAAGATTTCTTTGTCCAACAATACCACCTCCTTATATACATCGTATAACAACATATGTCGTTATGCAACACAATTGAAATAATACCTCATAAAAAAACCACCTAAAGGCTCCCCTTCAGGTGGTTTTCTATTTTACGCTAACGCAGCTGCTTGCTCTTGTTGATCTACAGGAATTACAGCGTCTGTTAATGCTTTTTCTAATTCAGCTGTGTATTTCATTTGCTCTTCTTTGCTCCAGCCTAGTTTCGCAGCCATATAGTTGATTACTGCTTCTTTCCACTCGTATACCCAGTGGATGTTGAAGAATACAGCGCCTCTGCGGCGTACGAAGAAGTCAACTGGTTTCGCTGTCATTTCGTAATCTATTGCGTATACAAGTGGGATTAGAACGTCTAGCGGCATGTTGTATTCTTTCGCTTCGTTTTTATGTTTTTTCGCTAAGTCAAACAGTACGTCAACGTTAGAGCCGTAGAATTTCGCGAATTTTTCCGCTTGTGCTGTCGTTAAACCATATTTCGTACCTTCGCCTGCTTTTTTCGCAACAAATGCCGGGAATCCGTGTGAACCACTTACATGACCACCAGAGATTGGCATATGTTTCGTATCGCTCTTCTTATATGCGCTATGGCCTTCTTTTTGTAATAGATTCGTTACGTAGTCTACTACCATTTCAGCCATTTTGCGGTATCCTGTTAATTTACCGCCCGCGATTGTAATTAAACCAGATTCAGAAGTCCAAATTTCATCTTTACGAGAAATTTCAGATGCATTCTTACCTTCTTCATAGATTAGCGGACGTACACCAGCCCAGCTTGATTCCACATCTTTTTCTGTAATTTTTACACTTGGGAACATGTAGTTAATCGCATTAATGATATATGTGCGATCTTCTGTTGTCATGTGTGGTACAGCTGCGTCTTTATCATAGAACGTATCTGTTGTACCTACGTACGTTTTTCCTTCGCGAGGAATCGCGAACACCATACGTTTATCTGGTGTATCAAAGTAAATTGCTTGCCCTAATGGGAAACGTTTTTGGTCAATTACTAAATGCACACCTTTTGATAACTGAAGTACTTTCCCTTTTTTCGAGTTATCTTTTTCACGAAGTGTATCTACCCAAGGACCAGCTGCGTTTACAATTTTCTTACCGTAAACTTCATATACTTCTCCGTCTAGTAAATCGATTACACGTACACCGCATACTTTTCCATCTTTATATAAGAAACTGTCTACTTTTGCGTAGTTAACAGCTTTCGCACCATGCTCAATCGCTTCTTTCATTACTTCAATTGTAAGACGCGCATCGTCTGTACGATATTCTACGTAGTAACCGCCGCCTTTTAATCCTTCTTGTTTTACAAGAGGCTCTTTATTTAGCGTTTCTTCACGGTTAAACATCTTTCTGCGCTCACTTCGTTTTACACCTGCTAAGAAGTCGTATACACGAAGACCAATTGATGTACTGAATGACCCGAACGTGCCGCCTGTATGGAACGGAAGTAACATCCACTCCGGTGTTGTTACATGGGGACCGTTCTCATATACGATCGCACGCTCTTTCCCCACCTCTGCTACCATTTTCACTTCAAGTTGTTTTAAATAACGTAAACCGCCGTGTACAAGTTTCGTTGAACGACTTGATGTACCTGCTGCAAAGTCCTGCATTTCAAACACAATTGTTGATAAACCGCGTGTTGCCCCATCTAATGCAATACCAGAACCAGTAATACCTCCACCAATTACGATCACATCTAACTCTTGTTTATTTACTCCGTTTAATACGTCTTTACGTTGTTTACTTGAAAATTTCATGGTAATTCCTCCCTTTGATAACGAAAAAAGAGACCACAAGCTCCGCTATAGATTTCGCCTCTATAGCGTGTTGTGGTCTCTCCAAATCTCCTACCGAATTATTAACTTGTCATCATTATAACACTGTTTATGATTATTTGAAAGCTTTAGTTGCTTCAATTGCTTTTTTCCATCCAGCATATAGCTCTTCGCTTGTTTCCGCTTCCATCGTTGGTTCAAAGCGTTTGTCCATATGCCACTGTGCTTTAATTTCATCTTGGTTTTTCCAGTATCCAACCGCAAGACCAGCTAAGTATGCTGCACCTAAAGCTGTCGTTTCATTGATCACTGGACGCTCTACAGGAACATCTAAAATATCACTTTGGAACTTCATTAAGAAGTTATTCTTAACTGCCCCGCCATCAACGCGTAATGTATTCAGTTCAATACCTGAATCTGCTTCCATTGCGCATAGTACATCTTTCGTTTGGTATGCTAAAGATTCTAGCGTTGCACGAATGAAATGCTCTTTCGTCGTACCGCGCGTTACACCAAACATAGCGCCGCGTACTTCACTATCCCAGTATGGTGTGCCTAGTCCAACGAATGCTGGCACTATGTATACACCTTCAGTTGATTCAACACGGCTAGCGTACACTTCGCTCTCGCTCGCATCTTTAAACATACGCAGTCCGTCACGTAACCACTGAATTGCAGAACCAGCTACGAAAATACTTCCTTCTAATGCGTAATTCACTTTACCATCTAAACCCCATGCAATTGTTGTTAATAGGCCATGCTCAGAAGCTACTGCTTTTTCGCCTGTGTTCATTAACATGAAACAACCAGTTCCGTAAGTGTTCTTCGCCATACCTTCACCGAAACAAGCTTGTCCAAATAATGCTGCTTGCTGGTCACCAGCTACACCTGCGATCGGTACATTTTGACCGAAGAAGTGATAATCAATTGTTTCTCCATATATTTCAGATGATTGACGTACTTCTGGAAGCATGCTCTTTGGTACTGTTAACATGTCTAGAAGCTCATTATCCCACTGTAAGTCGTGAATGTTAAACATTAATGTACGTGATGCATTTGAGTAATCTGTTACGTGAGCTTTCCCGCCAGACAATTTCCATACAAGCCATGTATCAATTGTTCCGAATAATAACTCGCCGTTTTCTGCTTTTTCTCTTGCACCTTCAACGTTATCTAAAATCCATTTTACTTTCGTACCAGAGAAGTATGCATCAATTAAAAGCCCTGTTTTTTCGCGAACCATCTCGCTATAACCTTTTTCTTTTAACTCATCACAAATTTCAACTGTTTGACGAGATTGCCATACGATTGCGTTATAAATTGGTTTTCCAGTCGTTTTATCCCATACAACCGCTGTTTCACGTTGGTTCGTAATACCGATACCAGCGATTTGTTCTGGCTTCACATCTGCTTCGCTTAAGCAAGTTGCGATAACTGCTAAAATAGATCCCCAAATTTCTTGTGCATTATGCTCAACCCAGCCTGGCTTTGGAAAATGTTGTGTAAACTCTTTTTGAGCTGAATGAACGATTTTTCCTTCTTTATTGAAAAGAATTGCGCGTGAGCTTGTTGTTCCTTGGTCTAATGAAAGAATATATTTTTTCATATCAGTTTCCCCCTATGCTACTTTTCTACTATTTGTAGTAGCTCCACTTTTTTTACTTGTCATATAAGAGATTGCTAGTACAATCACAGTTGCAATAATTACATAAATAAGTGCTGAATTTTGTTTTCCTTCAAATACAACTTGATGGAATAATCCTGCAAGTGATCCACCTAAAATTGGACCAACTACTGGAATCCATGCATACTTCCAATTTGAACCGCCCTTTCCTGCAATCGGAAGGAAGAAGTGTGCAATACGCGGACCTAAATCACGAGCCGGGTTGATTGCGTATCCTGTTGTTCCACCTAATGATAAACCAATACTTACAATTAAGAAACCTACGATAAATGGATTTAAACCATCTGCAAATTTATTTGCTCCAATTGCTAATATACCAAATACTAAAACGAATGTTCCAATCATTTCACTTAAAAGGTTTGTAAATGTGTTCGGAATTGCTGGACCTGTTGCAAATACACCTAACTTTGTTCCTGGATCTTCTGTTTCTTTCCAGTGTGGTAAGTAATGTAAATATACAAGAACTGCCCCGATAATTGCCCCAATCATTTGTGCTGCGATATACATAGGTACATCACTCCATGGGAACGCTCCCTTAAACGCAAGTCCTATCGTTAAAGCCGGATTCAAATGTGCCCCACTAATTGATCCAACTGCATACGCTGCCATAGCAACCGCTAGACCCCAACCCATTGTAATTACAATCCAACCAGAATCTTTCGCAAACGATTTCTTTAAACTTACACCAGCGCAAACGCCGCCACCAAGTAAGATTAACAATGCAGTCCCTATTAATTCCCCTAAAAATGCTGACATAAAATCCCTCCACAATCAATTTAAATGCTTTCGAAAAGTGATAGAGGTAAAATGAATGGCCATTCGTTTTTTTCAAAAGAAAAAGATCCACAGCTTACATGCTTCTATATATTATATATAGAAACAATAAAATGTGGATCTCTTCTTTTCTCCGTCACGTTTATTAACTTGTCTATAATGTTAACCCTTAATGAAAGCGGTGTCAACAGAATTTTTTCACATTTTCGTCACTTTTTTTGGTAATGTTTCCATAGTTCTTTTTTCGATGTCGTAATTGCTGTCGCACCAGCATTTAACGCTCTTTCAACGTCTTCTACCGTTCGAATAAAACCACCTGCTAAAATTGGTACACCTGTACGCTCTTTCACCTCAGCAATGACACCCGTTAACGCACCAGGAAGCACCTCTATATAATCCGGCTTCGTCTTTTCTAGCAAATTACAGCTCTTTTCCATTGCGCTAGAATCAATTAAAAAGATGCGTTGAATGGAGACGACACCTTTTTGCTTCGCCTTCATAATTACGCTCGCCTTTGTCGATAATAACCCGTACGGTTTATATTCTTGGCATAAAAACTCCGTCGCATGCCCATCACTTTGTAATCCATGGATCAAATCCACATGTAAAAATACTTTTTTATTATGCTGCTTCGCAAGCGACACAACACTCTTCAATTGACCGACATGAATATCTAAAATAACAATATACTCATACGAACTATGTAATAGCTTTTCCAAATCTTTAATTTGCCTCACTGCCGGCAAAATCTTTTGCTCATGAAATTCCATTCTAAACGTCCCCTTCCTATCTATCCTTTATAGTACACAATTTGGGTGAAAAGAACAGCTAGTGTAGGGGATTTCTTACAAATCTTTCTCTTATCTATATATTTTCTTCAATTTATCAGAAACCGTACCACCTATAACCATTAATATGAGCGGTAAAAAATTCATTACATACGGTGCATCTGCTACAATTGTAATGCTTGCTCCTGCAAACTTATTTAACGCCCATACAACGATTTTTGTAATAAACAAAAATACCCCCAGCATGAATAGACCATCAAAGAACACCTTCCATTTTGGATGCGCTAATTGTTTACTATCTTCAATTACTTTCTGCGTCAACTCTTCATCACTCCTCAACAACTCATCAATCGTAATACCGAACAAATCGCTTAAATGAATAATAATTTCAATGCTCGGATAGTTCTTTCCCGTCTCCCATTTCGAAACAGACTGCCTACTTACATGAATTTTTTCAGCCAAATCATTTTGCGACCAATTTCGTTTCTCTCGCTCTTCTTTTAAACGTTCGCTAAAAATCATACTGTGTTTATCACCTCTCTACGTCTAGTATGGTCAAATAAATGATGAAGAGTAAAGCGAGTTATCGTTGCGTAACCTGTGCAACTTGTGCGTTACACTTTAAAATGGCGCCATTTCACACTCTATGTCATGCAGATTTCATATGTTTTTCTTCTATAATAATTTCCCGAACAATAAAAAGAAGAGAAATAAAATACTTTTCTCTTCTTCAAACTTTTTCTATTAAAGCAAAACCGAAAATTTTTCCTCTGTCATACTGATTACGTCTCTTTTTATAAACAGTATTTGGACTTTGTTATTTAAGGTATTTCCCCAAATCATCTAAGTTTCTCGTATGATTTAAAATGATTACATACTCAACTTCAACTTCTGTTACTACCATTTCTAAAACTTGATGAATCTCAACATAATCATTTTCATATTCTTTTGCCGAAGCTACAATCTCTTCTAAGGTTCTTACAAATGTTTCAGCACTCCAGTCTTTTGTTGACAACGGCACATAGGTTTGAAATTTTTTTGTATTCATGTTAGTTTTCATCCTCCCTAAGAAACATTAAAACTATATATTAAATATTTTAAATGTATAGTATCCTCCAACAATAATCAATTATATTTTTATTTAATAAATCTTCAATTTTAAAATAACAGCTACTAAACGTAACATATACTTTTATACAAATATTTCATACAACAAAAAAGAAGAGAAACAAAATCCTTTTCTCTTCTTCAAAAGTTTCTATTAAAGCAATACCGAATCTTTATCACTATCCTGATTACGTTTCTCTCGTTCTTCTTCTAAGCGCTTCATATATACTTCGCCTTCTTTTTCGATAAAATCATTATCCATCTCTTGCTCTTTTTTCGAAGTATATAAAACCATGTAGCCACTTAGTACAATCCCAATGATTACAAGATAAATCCACCATGGTAAAGTTTCCACTTTCGTTCATCCCTTTCCTTAGACAAGCCTTATTAGTTTCACTTTATGAGGAAAGAAGTGGATTTATGCTTAAAATTTTATTGTGGATTCTTCGCGAAGAACGCTTGTACATATTCCATAAACTCTATTGGCTTTTGGCGAAACGGTGCGTGGTATCCTTTTTCAATGATATGGAACGTACTATTTGCAAATAGTTCATGATACAGTTCACCATTTTTCCAAGAAACACTCTTATCGTGTCGTCCCCATATAATTAAAGTCGGTACCTTAATTTTATCTGCTTCCATCGCAATGCGGCGCTCTCTCATTTTCGTAAGCTGATCGTAATGCTCTTTATCATCGCGACTATTTTTCACTTCATTTTTATTATAATCCGTAATCTCTGTTACAGTTTGTAAGTCTGTCGATAGTGACGGTACTTCATAACTTTCTTTTTGCTGGAAAGACTCTATTCCTGTAGAATCCGCTAAAACGAGATGTGTTACTGCATCCGGATATAAATACGCTAAATTTAGAGACATCTCTCCGCCCATCGAATGACCAAGTACTGCGAATTGATCGTATCCGAGTTTCTTCATTAACTTATAATATAAATTCACTTGCGTGGGAAACGAATACTGAAAATCAATCGGCTTAGAAGAACGCCCAAACCCTAAAATATCAACCGCAATAATCGTATGGTCCTTTACAAGTTCCGGATAAATATCATTAAACCCATCTGAAGAACCACCGAACCCGTGAAGCATAAGTAAAGGCGGTTTCCCCTCACCAATTTGCTTAAAATAAATCGTCTGTCCATCAATCTGCGCCATACTCTCTTTCGTATTTATCTTCATCATAACAGTATCTTTCACTTCTTCAACCTTCGCAATCGGCTTATCAACGAAGTTACATACTATTAACAAAACGAGTACAATACCGCTAATCATATAAAACTTAAAACGTTTCAAAATTCCCGTCTCCTTTCTCATGCTGCTATTTAAAGTTTTTACATTTTTTGGTTATTTTATGATTAATTTTAATTGTAACCAAAGTAGTTACAATTATGTTAAAAAAATATTACTCACTGCCATTATTAACGGTTGCTTTGTAACTATTATAGTTACACATTTAAAGTAAGTCAATTCTTTTCTCTACATGTCCTAATAACAAAGAAAGGGACTTCATGTTGAAGTCCCTTTCTTTGTTATTATAGTTGGCTTACTCCGCCGTCTCCTCTATTATCTGCTGGTGCTCCGCCATCGCCTTTATTGAAGTTAGCTGGCGCTCCGCCACCATCTCCCTTATTAAAACTAACATAGTCTGGTCTTGCTGGTGCTCCTCCCGTGTCTCCTCGAGAAGCGTATTGATTTGATTCAGCAGAACTGTTTAAACCTATCGCTAAAGTCCCCAAAAGTGCTAGTCCAGTTATTACTCCACTAAGTTTTTTCATTATTTCAAAGCTCCCTTTTCTAAATATTTTTTATTCGCCTTATTATTTATATAAAAATATTTACTTGCTTTGATATGATTATCTTCTTCATAAAATTGCATTGCTAATTTTTCACTGTATTCTTTTACGCATTCTAAGAGATTTTTACTTTCAAAGTACGCAATGCCTTCTAATATAATTTTCTCCATTTCATTCGCATTAGAGCCTTTATTTAATTTTTCCAATATCATAAAGCGATATTGAAATTCTCTATTTTTTAATTCATTACATATTTCAATTCCCAATGCAATGTATCTTTCTGCTAACTCAGTTTTACCCAATTTACAATACTCTTCAGCCACTGTAAAAATCGCTTTATAATGTTTAGGTAATTTCTCAGCAACTTCAGAGGCATGACGAATTGCTAAATCAGATAGATTTTGAGTGCCATATAACCAACCTAAATTGTTTCTAATCATCAGAACGTACTTTCTATGATTTACTCTTTGGAACACATCTAAAGCAATATTAAAACTTTCTTCTGCTAATTCAAATTGCTTTAATTCCACGCAACATAAACCATATATATTTTCACATAATGCAACATTAATTTGATACTCAGGATGATTTGAAAATTCTGCTTTTGCTTTTTGAATATGGTGAATAGCTTTTACTTCCTGATACGTATGATAGTAAAATTCGCCTAAACGATAATTAAATTCTGCTTTTTCGCAAGGATTTTGAATATATTTTAATAATGTTTCTGCATGTTCAAATTCTTTACCAGCTTCCTCATAATTTTCAATCATTCTAAAATAAAGCGCTTTAAACAAATGATAACAATACGCTAGCATACCTTCTTGCGGAGCTTCAAAAGATTCCACTTGATTAAAACTACCTTCTTTAATGGAAACCCAATCACTCAAAACTTGATATCTGAAGTTCAATAACGCATGATAAAGCAATACATCCTGATCCACGTCCAACCCACTAATCGTACTATCAATCTCTTCTTTCATTTCCGTAGCTTTCTCTATGTTTTGCTGCAACATTACACGATACCAATTATCTAAAGAATGTTTCATTTGCTCCTTCGTTACTACATCTGTTCCCATACCTTCGCATCCCCTTTTCTCCAAAATTACAAAATTAGGATATTTATACAATTATTCAAATTGTATATTATCACCCCTTTTCTATGTATTGAAAAATAATTGTCAGAAAATTTATAATTTAAATGAATTATACCAAATATTTCTATTTTAAAAACTTGAGAAACATTTTTCAGAAAATTTTATAGATCAAATAAAACATACTAAGATTAGTAGTGCAGGCCAAGGCATTGGTTCGCACTACTATTTTTTATATAGTAGAAGTGAAGAAAGGGTCGTGTATGCT